>KL571386.1:61964-65951 GCA_000715855.1 Actinoplanes liguriensis | reverse complement strand
TTCGTGCCTCATAACCACGGTGAGCACCAGCCAGAACCTCAAGCCGCGGCCGCAAGAGCAAGCAGGCAGCACCTCGCGCAGCGTCACTCAACCGCATGTCGCGGCCGCAAGAGCAGGCGGGCAACAGCTCGCGCAGCGTCACCGACCGCACGTCGCGGCCGCAAGAGCAACCGGTTCAGAAGTCGTCGTCGAACGAGACCGAACCGGTGACGCCGACCTGGTAGGCGGAGACCCGGCGCTCGAAGAAGTTCGACAGCTCCTGCACGTCCTGCAGCTCCATGAACGCGAACGGGTTCTTGCTGCCGTACATCGGCTCGATCCCGAGCACCTGCAGGCGCCGGTCGGCGACGTGCTGCAGGTATTCGCGCATGTCACCGAGCGACATCCCGGAGACGCCCTGGGCGAGCAGGTCCTCGGCGAACTGGACCTCGCACTCCACCGCCTCGGCGAGCATGTCGCGGACCTGCTGCTCCATCTCGGCGTCGAACAGGTCCGGCTCCTCCTGCCGGACGGTGTCGACCACGTCGAACGCGAACGCCATGTGCATCGACTCGTCGCGGAACACCCAGTTCGTCCCGGACGCCAGGCCCTGGAGAACACCGCGGGAGCGCAGGAAGTACACGTACGCGAAAGCGCCGTAGAAGAACAGGCCCTCGATGCAGGCCGCGAAGCAGATCACGTTGAGCAGGAATGCTCGGCGGTCGGCCTTCGTCTGCAGGGAGCGCAGCTCGAAGACCGAGTCGATCCACTTGAAGCAGAACTCGGCCTTGCGCGCGATCGACGGAATGTTCTCGATCGCCGCGAACGCCTCGAACCGCTCGGTCTCGTCCGGCACGTACGTGTCCAGCAGGTTCAGATAGAACTGGACGTGCACGGCCTCCTCGAAGAGCTGGCGCGACAGGTAGAGCCGGCCCTCCGGGCTGTTGACGTGCTGGTACAGGTTGAGGACCAGGTTGTTCGCCACGATCGTGTCGCCGGTGGCGAAGAACGCGACCAGCCGCGACACCAGGTGCTGCTCGGCCGGGGTCAACCGAGCCAGGTCGGCGAGGTCGGAGTGCAGGTCGACCTCCTCGACCGTCCAGGTGTTCTTGATGGCGTCCTTGTACCGGTCGAAGAAGTGCGGGTACTTCATCGGCCGCAGGGTCAGGTCCATTCCAGGGTCGAGCAGCATTACTGGCAAGCCTCACAGATGTCGGGGTTCTCAAGGGCCGCGGCGAGCGCGCCGCCGGTGTCGCCGAGCAGGTTCAGGCTGAGGGTCGCGACCTGACCCGGGCCGGACGGGTCGGCGACCAGGGTGGTGGCCCGCTCCGGGACGACGGCCGGCGCCGGCGCGACCGCGGTGGTGGCCTGCTGGATGCGCGTCGCGGGGCGCGAGCGCAGGTAGTACGAGGTCTTCAGCCCGGACTTCCAGGCGTACAGGTACATCGACGAGAGCTTGCCGATGGTCGGCGCCGCCAGGAACAGGTTCAGCGACTGCGACTGGTCGATGAACGGCGCACGGGCGGCGGCCAGGTCGATCAGCGCACGCTGGGGCAACTCCCACGCGGTCCGGAAGAGCTCGCGCACGTCCGCCGGCAACGACGCGATGTCCTGCACCGAGCCCTCGGCCCGCTTGATCTGCTCACGGATCTCGGCGGTCCACAGGCCGCGGGACTTCAACTCCCGTACCAGATAGGTGTTGATCTGCAGGAATTCGCCCGACATCGTCTCGCGCTTGAAGAGGTTGGACACCTGCGGCTCGATGCACTCGTAGCAGCCGGCGATCGACGCGATGGTCGCCGTCGGCGCGATCGCGATCAGCAGGGAGTTCCGCAGCCCGTGCTCGGCGATGGTGGCGCGCAGCGCGTCCCAGCGGGCGGTCTGCGACACCGACGCGCCCCACAGGTCGGGGTGCAGCTGCCCCTTCGCCGCGCGCGTCTCGGCGTACGCGGGATGGGTTCCGAACTGCTGGGCGAGACCCGCCGACGCCTCGAGCGCGGTCAGGAAGATCTCCTCCTGGACGCGGGTCGACAGCTCCTTCGCCTCGGCCGAGTCGAACGGCAGGCCGAGCGTGAAGAACGCGTCCTGCAGCCCCATCAGCCCGAGCCCGACCGGCCGCCAGCGCGGGTTCGACACCGCCGCCTGCTCCGACGGGTAGTAGTTGATGTCGATCACCCGGTCCAGGAAGACGACCGCGGTCCGGACGGTGGAACGCAGCCGCTCCCAGTCCACACCCTCGGCGCCGGTGTGCGCGCCCAGGTTGATCGAGCCCAGGTTGCAGACCGCGGTCTCGTCGTCGGAGTTCACCTCGAGGATCTCGGTGCACAGGTTCGACAGGTGGATCGTGTTGCCGGGCTCGCCGGTCTGGTTCGACAGCGCGTTCGACCGGTCCTTGAACGTCATCCAGCCGTTGCCGGTCTGCGCGAGCGTGCGCATCATCCGGCCGTACAGGTCGCGGGCCTTGACGGTCTTGACCGCCTTCTTCTCCGCGTTGCGGTAGGCCTCGGTCCACGCCTCGCCGAAGAGGTCCGGCAGCTCGGGGGCGTCCGACGGGTCGACGAGCGACCAGTCCTCGTCGGCCTCGACCCGGCGCATGAACTCGTCCGGGATCCAGTTGGCCAGATTCAGGTTGTGAGTGCGCCGGGACTCCTCGCCGGTGTTGTCCCGCAGCTCCAGGAACTCCTCGATGTCCGGGTGCCACGGCTCCAGGTAGACGCAGGCCGCGCCCTTGCGCCTGCCGCCCTGGTTGACCGCGGCGACACCCGCGTCGAGAGTCTTCAGGAACGGGACGATGCCGTTCGACTTGCCGTTCGTGCCCCGGATCAGCGCGCCCCGGCCACGCACGCGGGACCAGGCGATGCCGATGCCGCCGGAGAACTTCGACAGCTTGGCGACCTGGTGGTAGCGCTCGTAGATCGAGTCCAGCTCGTCCTTCGGCGAGTCCACGAGGAAGCAGCTGGACATCTGCGTGTGCCGGGTGCCGGAGTTGAACAACGTCGGTGAGCTGGGAAGATAGGCCAGCGACGACATCAGGCGGTAGAAGCCGATCGCCTCGTCGGCGGTCTGCGACAGTCCACAGGCGACGCGGAGCAGCCAGTACTGCGGGGTTTCGATCGGGATGCGCTTCGTCGGGTGGCGCAGCAGGTACCGGTCGGCGACGGTGCGCAACCCGAAGTATTCGAAGCGCAGGTTCGCGGCCAGGTCGATCGCCGCGTCCAGCCGGTCCCGGTTCTTCCTGACGAAGGCCAGCGTGTCGTCGCTGATCAGGCCTTCCGCGTGGCCGAGCGCGATCGACTCGCTGAACGAGGTCACGCCCTGCTCCCGCACCTCCTGGTCGACCACGTCGATCAACAGGCGCGCGGCCAGCCGCGAATACTGCGGCTCCTCGCCGATCAGCTCGGCGGCCGTCTGGATCGAGAGCTTGTCCAGCTCCTCGGTGGTGGCGCCGTCATACAGCCCGCTGATCGTCTTGGTGGCCACCCGCAGCGGGTCGACCTCGTCCAGGCCGGTGACCCACCGCTCGACCGCGGCAACGATCTTGTTGACGTCGACGGGCTCCAACTCGCCGTTCCGCTTGCGCACCTGCATCACATGGCGGCGCTGCCCCGGAACGGTCGTCGTCTCCGGGCTCTTCTCCGGCGTGAGCGTCATGGCCCTCTTCCCTCGCGAGTCAACACGGCCGCAGCCCGCGCAGGAGGACACCACTCTCACCCCGGAC
This sequence comes from Actinoplanes liguriensis, assembly GCA_000715855.1. Taxonomy (GTDB): domain Bacteria; phylum Actinomycetota; class Actinomycetes; order Mycobacteriales; family Micromonosporaceae; genus Actinoplanes; species Actinoplanes liguriensis. The sequence continues at coordinate 62,254 of KL571386.1, read as the reverse complement.
GCGAGAACGCGCACGAGGAGACGAAAGGCGTCGGCCGTCCCACGCGGCCTTCGACCGCCGCACACGGTCGTGTGCGACACGCTGGCAGGTCTTCGGACTCGCGGGCGTGACCCCTCTCAGGGCCTCCTACTGACCGTCGCTTCCCAGGCCCGAGAGCCCAGTGCCGTGTGACGGCGGTCGTTCCCACTCACCGCTGCGGGGCAGTTCCGGTCTCCCACCGGATTCCCTCTTGCCTCGGCGCACCCCCGGAGAAGCACGCCGAACCAGCTACGAGAGCCACTATATATGGG
>KL571386.1:60147-61697 GCA_000715855.1 Actinoplanes liguriensis | reverse complement strand
GGTGCGGCTTCCGCCCCGCAACGCCACATGGTGTGTCGCACAAGGTCATCGGGAGAACACGCGCCAGTCCCCCGAAACACCCCAGAAGGAGATCCCGGACGGATTACCGGCAGCCTCGACAGCCTCCGCATCGCTGAGCGGCCTGTCCGCTACTCCCGTCGCCGCCGGAACAGGCTCCGTACGCTGTCGCGCACCAGGAAGAGGAGCAGTAGGAGCGGAAGCGCGCCGACGATCGCGACGACGACACCGGCGAAGGTCACCCAGCCTCGGTCGGGCAACTCGGCCCGTGAGTAACCGACCCGCCCTTTCGTGCGCTTGTTCTCGCCGATCTTGAAAGTGTCGCCCGGCTTCTCACCTTTGAAGAAACCCGGTTTGTCGATCGACAGCCGCGTCCCGTTCCGGCCCCAGTCAACGGTGACCGTGCAGGCGTCGTAGTAGCCGAATCCGCTCCAACCGACCGGCCCGTGGCGCTCACAGCTCTGGACGGTTGCCGTGCCCACCCGATCGGCCTCACTGAAGTCGAAGCCGGTGAAACGCCCGATGGTCATCGACGTGGCGATCAGGACGAACGAGACGACCAACAGCACCGCATAAAGCAACACATGGCCGGACCAGGACCCGCGGCGGACCTCGGCCACCGGGTCCTCCTGCTCCAAGGCCTCGACCTCGGCTCTCGACCGATCACGATTGGCCTCGGCTTCCGCGAGTAACTCAGCCATGCGGCGCTTTCGGTAAGCCGCCCGGTTCTCATCAGTCATCACACGCACCCTTGTGCTCTACTGAGGAATTTCGATGTCCGGCGGTAGCGGAGGGTCTTCTCGCAGGGCGTCGCCGGTGGCAGCGCCGTTCTGGACGCTGTTGCCCTTGAACCCCTCTCGCAGGGCATCCACGGCAACCTTCGCCTTCGTACCGTAAACGACGCCGTCGGCATGGTCGAAGGTTCGATATGCCGCTTTGAACGCGGCCCAGTTTCCTTCGCTGTCCGCCACGTATCCATCCGACTCAGCGACCTTTGCCGAGTTGAGGACGATCGAGCTGAAGACCGCCTCATCCACGAATTTCTTGAACCGGGTGCACGCCTCGGCGACGTACGGAAGCTTTCCCGCGATTTCCGCGATGGCATCGGTGAGGCGGTGCAGGACCTGGGTGATCTTGCCGGTGTATTTCGCCACCAACAGCGCCACTTCGGCAAGAACCTTGGGAATCGTCACGACCAGCAGTGCCTGGAGCGCCTTTGAAATCGCGGCGCCCACGACCTCCGCGATCAGGTCACGCACGGTGTTACGCACGACTCCGACGATCGCGCCGGCGATGAGCGTCGCTTCGGCCATGGCTCCGGCGACCTCAGCCATGGCGAGAACCCCATCGGCGAGCCCCGATGCTTTTGCTCGATAAGCCGCGACCGCTTCCGCTTTCCAGGGCGCGGTCGTCGATCCGACCTGAGTCGCGAAGAAGTCGACCGTCTCAAACGTGCGTTCCTGCATGTTGCGCCACGTGTTCGCGTGGCCCTCGATCCTGTCTCTTATACACATCTCTGAGCGGGCTGGCAA
>KL571386.1:58908-59962 GCA_000715855.1 Actinoplanes liguriensis | reverse complement strand
GGCGCCTGCCGCAGGCATTGGAGATGCTCCATCAGCCAGCCCACGCCGGCGGCGAAGACCGCCTGAAAAGGATCCACGACAGCGCCGAGAGCGGTCAGGCCCACGAGTCCCGCGTTGCCGACCGTGCCAAGCCGATCGCCCTCGAAGAAGGCATCCTTGGCGCTCATCGCCGCCTCAAGGATGCCGGCACCCTCGTACCATTTCGTGTCCGCCGCACCCGCCGACAACGAGAGTCGCGAGATCGCCATCGCGTCGCTCATCGAGGCCCCCGAAGACTCGCCGCCGCGTCCCGATCGGTCTCCTCGAACACGTTCGCCATCGCCCGCAGTTCGTCGGCCAGCACCTGCATCCCGTCGACCGCTTTACGCATCGCGTCGACGGCTTCGTCCCCGTGCGGATTCAGATAGCGACCGGTGAAGAGTGGCCCGATCAAATGCCCGTACGCGCTGTTCGACATTCTGATCCGGGCACCCGCCGCCCGAGCCTCGTCGAGCATGCGTGCCACTTCGTCCACGTCACGCGCGTGCCGCCGGACCTCGTCGGGCGGAATGTCAACGCCCATCGGAGTCACCGGACCCCGGATACCGTTTCGCGTATGCCTCGTTGATCAGCGTCGCTGTCCCGGAGCCCGATCCGTAGACCGCGGCCACCATTTCGCCGACCCGTTCCGCGAGCCGGGCCTGCGCCCGACGCGACGTGTCCATGATCAGTCGCGCGAGTTCGTTCCGGGAGATGCGGTCGGCCTCGGGTTGGAATCGAAGATCAGCCAGGCCACCGGCCGAGTCGACCCGGACGATCACCTCGCCGCCGGGCGAGTGCTCGGTCACCTCGACCGCTTCGAGCTCAGCGCTGAATCGGAGCGCCTGGTTCGTGCGTTCCTCCACCTGCGCCTGAAAGGCACGCAGGTCGTCCTCCGGGTCGAACCGCACGGTCCCCACCTTCCCGTCGCATGGGTTTGAGCGCCACACTCAAGCCCACGCCGGCCGGGCACGTACGGTCACCAGGGAAGCCAGGCACTTCGATTTGGCATACCGGAACCTGTCTCTTATACACA
>KL571386.1:57563-58610 GCA_000715855.1 Actinoplanes liguriensis | reverse complement strand
GGGCTCGGAGCCCTGCGTCCAGTACCGGGCCTTCCACAGGTGTTTACCCTGGCCGGAGGCCGGTCCACTGGGGTCGCCGTACCTGCTCTTCTCGTGCTTGACCAGCGCCCCACCCAGATAGACGCTGCTGAACGCCCACTCCGGCGCGTCCGAGCAGCCGGTCGCCGGCGGCTGGGAGGTCGGCGGGGACGACGGCGGCTGCGAGGTGGGCGGTGAGGACGGCGGGGTGGTCGGGTTCGAGCAGGTGCCGCTCGACGCGACGGTGTCCAGGAAGCCGGTGCCGCCGGTGCGATAGCCGGCCGCCTGCGCGGTCGCCTGCGACGGCGACAGCACCTGGTTCTTGGCGAACAGCACCCAGTCGACCTGCTGGACGTACGTGCTCTTCCCGCCACTGTGCGCGGCCAGGTCGATGAACCACAGGTTCCAGTTGATCGTCATCGTCTGGCGCGGGAAGTACTTCCCGCCGTGGTCCCCGACCTGCACCCCGTCGATCCAGTAGACGACGTGCCCGTTCGCGACCTGCGCGACCAGGTCATGCCACCCGTCGAGGCTGGATCGCTGCGAGGAGTGCAGGTTGTCCGCGTACCAGGGCTCGTTCTGGTACGTGTACCAGGTCGTCTGATAGTTGATCGGCCCGGTCTCGCCCCACCCGCCGTTCGGCAGGTATTCGGAGATGTCCAGTTCGCTGTAGGTGGGGTCGAGGTCTCCGTTGAGCGGGCTGATCGTGAAGAACGTCTCGTTGATGTGGTCGCCGTCCGGACCGGCCGACGGCGTGTCGGTGAACTTGATCCGGCTGGCGTAGGTGCCCTCCAGGTAGCGCTTCTGTGTCGAGTACAGCTCGGCGTGCCCGGTCCCGGCGGCGGTGCCGTCGGTGTACGCGGTGAGCTGCGCGACCTTGTCGCCGTTCGCGGTCGGGAAGGTGATGTTCGCCGGTGACCAGGTCGCCCCGGCCACCCCCGGGCCGCCGCTGTAGCTGCGCGGCGTCCAGCCGTTCGCGGTCAGCGCCGCGTCCGACGAGGTGTTGTAGTGGAAGTCGTCGAAGAGGTA
>KL571386.1:55225-57360 GCA_000715855.1 Actinoplanes liguriensis | reverse complement strand
TAGCCGCAGTCCGCGGCGGAGGCGGGCGAGCCGGACGTGAGGGCGACGATGCCCGAGGCGGCCAGGACGGCTACGGCGAGTCCAGCAAATCGACGTTTGTCGATCAACATGGGTGCACTCCTCCCAGAGGGGGATGGGGGAAAGGGAGTTACTGGGTCGGTGGAACACTGCGGTCGTCACGGCTGACCCGCGGGGCGGCCAAACCCCGCGCCGGGACGAGCCTGCTCTAGGCGATGCGGCGGATCCGCCCCGCGTACCGTGCCTCCAGCTCGGCGTTGTGCTCCTTGCCGCCGGGCACGTTGTCGGAGTGGTAGACCGGCGGCGTGATCCCGTCCTCGAGCAGGATCGCCACCACCTCGGTGATGATCTGCTGGGCCAGCAGCGCCGCGGTGATCGAGGAGACCGCGCCGACCGCGCCACCGCCCGGGAGCGGCAGGGCCGCGTCACCGTAGGGCGCGCCGTTGTCCAGCACCACGTCCGCGATCTCGCCGAGCTTGCGGCCGCTCGGGTGGCGGGACTCGACCCCGGCCGAGTGCTGCGCCGACGTGATCGCGATCAGCGCGTGGCCCCGCTCCTTGACCAGCAGCGCCATCTCGACGACCGCGCCGTTGATACCCGAGTTCGACGCGATCACGAACGCGTCGTCCGGCTTGACCGGGGCGAGCTCGTAGAGCCGATGGGCGATCGCCGGGTCGCGCTCGACCATCGGGTCGGCCAGCACTTCGAGCGGGTCGCCGCCGTAGAGGACGACGTCGCGGAGCGCGATCCGGTTCGTCGGGACGAGACCGCCGGCGCGTCCGGCGATCTCCATGGCGAGCGCCTCGGAGTGGCCGCAGCCGAAGGCCTGGATCACGCCCCCGTCGCGCACGGTCGTGGCCAGCAGCTCCGCGGCTTTGCGCTTCTCGGCCGCCTGACCAGTGCCGACCCGATCGATGACGGCACGGATCTGCTCCAGGAAGTCCTCGCTGGTGACGCTCACGGTTGTCCTCTCGCGGCCGAGCCTTCGGTCATCGTTTTCACCATCATCTGTTGTTGATGAAAATTACGACCGTGACGACATCAAGTCAATAAGAAATCTTCACCCGTCGATCACTGGAGGACGCGGCGGACGGTATGAGCGGTTTGGGATATCCACATCTCTCTATATCGATGGCACTCTCTTCCCAACGCCCCACCAGGCGTATCCCCTGGGACGAGGAGAACCGAAGATGCGCAGATGGCGAACCCTTCTGGCGACCGCAGCCGCCGCGATCACCGCGGCCACCATGGGTGTCCTGGTCGCACCCGGCGCGGCGCACGCCGATGCGAGCGTGGTCGGCGGCACCCGGGCCACGCAGGGCGAATTCCCGTTCATGGTGCGGCTGTCGATGGGCTGCGGTGGCGCGCTCTACAGCTCGGACCTGGTCCTCACCGCCGCCCACTGCGTCGGCGCGACCGGCACCAACACCTCGATCACCGCCACCCTCGGCGTGGTCGACCTGAACTCGAGCAGCAAGATCACCCGGAAGTCGAACTACGTCTACCGCGCGCCCGGCTACAACGGCAGCGGCAAGGACTGGGCGCTGATCCGGCTCGCCAGCCCGGTGACCGGCCTCGCCACGCTGCCCGCCGCCAGCACCACCGCGTACGACACCGGCACCTTCACCATCGCCGGCTGGGGCGCGGCCACCGAAGGCGGCGCACAGCAGCGCTACCTGCTCAAGGCAACCGTCCCGTTCGTCAGCGACACCACCTGCAACTCCGCGTCGATGTACAACGGCGAAATCATCGCCAGCAACGAGATCTGCGCCGGCTACGCCGCCGGCGGCACCGACACCTGCCAAGGCGACTCCGGCGGCCCGATGTTCCGCCGCGACTCCGCCAACGCCTGGGTCCAGGTCGGCATCGTCAGCTGGGGTGACGGATGCGCCCGCCCCAACAAGCCGGGCGTGTACACGCAGGTCAGCTACTTCGCCTCGACCATCGCTGCGGCGGCTGCGTCCCTTGGCGGGTGATTGTTGACGGACGCAGACTGGGCTAGCTGGCTTCGCTTCGCTCCGCGGCAAAACGCCTGTGAGGAGTCAGTTGATTTTCCGCCGCCCGCATTGCCGCGGAGCGCAAGCTCAGCCGCGGGTTTGCGGGCGGCGGAAAATCAA
>KL571386.1:52539-55076 GCA_000715855.1 Actinoplanes liguriensis | reverse complement strand
CGGCCTCCTCACCGGCGGCGTTTTGCGACCTGGGAGTTATGAGAGATGGGAACGGTGGGGGATGACCAGCGGGGCGCCTCCGGACGGGTGGGGGAGCACCTCGACCTCGTGCTGGTAGACCTCGCTGAGCAACTCCGGTGTGAAGATCTCGGCGGGCGGGCCGGCACCGTGGACACGGCCTTCGGCAAGGACATAGACCCGATTTGCGTACGCCGCGGCAAGCCCCAGATCGTGGAGGACCACCACTACGGCTGCACCTGAGGAAGGGAACGACAATGCGGCCTTCCGCAGCCGGGCCAGTTCGACGGGCCGGTATACGCCGATCGCCCGCCCGTCGACCTCGATCACACCCCCACGGAACCGACGGACCCGGGGGCCGGTAACGGCTCGGCGTCACAGAAGATCACCGCGGCGGTCACCGGCGGGGCCACCATCCCCGCGGCCGACCTCAGCTGGACGCCGAGCGCGGCGGTCGCGAACAACGGCCTGGTCAGCGCGAAGGGTGCGACCAACGCGGTCACCCCGGGCGGGCCGGTGGCCCCGGGCACCGGCCTGGGCACCAGCCACACCCTCTGCAAGGCCGACACCGGGAGCAGCCTCGGCAGCTCCACCTGCGGCGCGGCGCTGAGCCTCGGCATCCCCGACTCCAGCGCAGCCGGTGAGTACAGCGCGGTGCTCACCCTCACGCTCGCCTGATCCAGGGCGGGGAACCGGCCGGGAATTCCGCAACGATTCCCGGCCGGCCCGCACCCATCGTAAGGAGCACCATGTTCGTACGGGGCGCGCTGTCCGCCGTATTCCTGCTGGCTCTCGTCCCCGCGCCGGTGCAGGCCGCGCCGAGCGGCTCGGACGTGCGCTGATCGGTGCAGCCGTCGACGGCGAACGGGCCGGACGGGCGGACGGCCAGAAAGTCCTGGTCGACCGCCGGATCGCGGCCCGCGTCTACCTCACGGTGGCGGGCGCTGTCGCGCCGACCCTGAAGATCGATTCGGTACGGCTCGGGTACGCCCAGTCGGCGAATCCGGCCGACGGCGGGAAACTCCCCGCCGTCTCCCGTGACACCGGCGTCTGGGTGTGGCCGGGGGCCCTCGTCGCGGTGCTCGCCGCGACCCTGTCGTACCTGCTCGTCCGGTTCTTCGTGAAGCGGAGGCGGGCCCGCGCCGCCGTTCTGGACACCGTCCCCGCCCCCGCCGCATGATCGGGTATCAGCCCGTCGTGCTTCCTCCCCACGACCCTCAGGAAGGACGAGCCGACAGATGACCGGATTCGCCGCACGCCTCCGCAAGGCCACCATGTCCGAGCACCGCGACGCCGAGACCCGGAGCTTCATCGCCCGGCTGATGGGTGGCACGGTCCCGGCCGCCGGGTTCGCCGCGCTCACCGCGCAGTACCTGGTCATCTACCGGGAACTGGAAGCCGCCGCGCTCGCGATGCGCGACAACCCGGTCGCCGGTGACCTCGCCGACCCGGCCCTGTCCCGGGTCACCGCCCTGGAGTCCGATCTCGCCCACCTGTACGGGCCGAGCTGGGAGGCGCACGTCGAACCGGTCGAGGCCACCCGGCGGTACGCCGAGCGGCTGCGCGAGCACTGCTACACCTCGCCGGCCCATTTCGTGGCGCATCACTACGTGCGCTATCTGGGCGACCTCTCCGGCGGGCAGCTCGTCGGGCGCAAGGTCGCCGCGACGTACCGGCTGGGCACGCTCGGCACCGCGTTCTACCGGTTCGAGCAGATCGCCGACCCGAAGGCGTACAAGGCGGTCTACCGCAAGCGGCTGGACTCGCTCGACCTGTCCGCCGCCGAGCTGGACACGCTGGTGGCCGAGTCGCAGCTCGCCTTCACGCTGAACGCGGCGGTGTGCCAGGAGCTCGGCACGGCGTACCCGGAAGATCTGGCCGTCGCGGCATGACCCGGTCGTCGCCGGTGGCGGCCGGTGACCGTCTATTTTGGCGTGATGCGCCGGAAGTCACGCGAGCACGTAACCTCGGCGCTTGATGGATCGTTCGCAGCGAACCCGCAACCCGCAACCCGCAACCCGCAACCCGCGGCCCGTGGGTCACGGTCGGGCACTCGCGGGTGGTGCTGGTGGTGGCGCGGACGATCGCTGCCCTGAACCGCCTGCTCGACGTGGTCTCGCTGCTCGCCGGCGACCACCGTGTCCAGGTCGTCTTCACGATCGACGACGAGCACCCGGCGATGTTCGAGGCCGGCACGCCGGAACTGCTCACCGGTCTGGCCCCGCGCCGGATCTCCTGGCGGCAGGCCGGTAAGACCCGGTTCGACCTGATCCTCTCGGCCAGCGAGAACGACGGCCTGTCCGATCTGGACGGCCCGATCCTGCTGCTCCCGCACGGCCTCGCCTTCCAGAAGTACTACCCGGGCAGCGACGTCGTCGCCGGTCTCGCCCCGGGTCTCGGCACCGACGTCACGGTCGCACTGACCCATCCCGATCAGCGCGGACCCGGCACCGGCCGGACCGCGGTCCTCGGCGACCCCGCCTGGGGCCGAATGCGGGCCAGCTCTGTCTCTTATACAC
>KL571386.1:51832-52325 GCA_000715855.1 Actinoplanes liguriensis | reverse complement strand
CCGTCGGGGCGTCTACCGCACCGCGTTCGACGCGACCGGCCGCCGGCTGATCGTGCTCGCCTCCACGTGGGGGCCCGACTCGCTCCTCGGCGCCGTTCCGGACCTGCCGGAACGCCTGATCGCGGGGCTGCCGCTCGACGAATACCGGGTGGTCGCCGCGCTGCACCCCGGCATCTGGGCGGAACACGGGCCCTGGCAGGTGCGCTCCTGGCTGAACCGGCCGGGGCTGCACGTGCTGCCACCGGAGGCGGGCTGGCCGGCCGCCCTGATCGCGGCCGACTGCGTGCTCGCCGACCACGGCTCGCTCGGTGGGTACGCCGCGCTCGCCGGCCTGCCGGTGCTGCTCGGCCCCCGGGCCAGCGACACCACCGTGCCCGGGTCGCTCGCCGATCGGCTCGGCGCGTCGTGCGCCCGGCTCGACCCGGATGGCGACCTGCACGCACAGGTCGACGCCGCGATCCGTGACCACGAGCCGGACCGGCACCAGCGGCTG
>KL571386.1:49993-51590 GCA_000715855.1 Actinoplanes liguriensis | reverse complement strand
AGCCAGAATCGGTCGCGAGCCGGCTACGGGCCTGGCTCTATCGCGCGATGGGCCTGGCCGAACCGTCCACGGCCGCCGAGTTCCCGCCGTTCCCGGTGCCGCCGGTCGAAACGTCCGCGGTCGCCGCCTGGGTGGCGGGCGTCGACACCGACCGGGGCGGCCTGACCACGGTGACCCGTTTCCCGGCGGGTGGCGCCGTGCACGAGGAATTGCCGTACCGGCACGTCGTCGCCCGTCTGGAGCACGCCACGCTGACCCAGGTGGAGGGCGCGTCCGTGCTCGGCGTGGACGCGCTCCCCGACGAGGACCTGTTCCGGCGGTGGCCGCGTGCCGTGTTGATCGCGTCCGCCGGCGACGACGGGTGCCGGGTGTGGACGCGGGCCGGCGACGAGATCCGGATCCGCACCGACGATCCGGTGATCGACCGGTGGGCCCTCACGTCCTGGGCCTACCGGCGGCTCCGGCGAGGCGAACCGCTCACCGGCGCCGCGCGGTTACGCGTGGGGAGTCGCTCGGTCACGGTTCACGCGAGTCGAGTGCGGCAAGACGGTTGAGCAACGTCAGGATCCGCGCCTGGAGCAGGTGCAGCCGGACCACCGCCGCCGTCCACCCGAGCGCCTCCGCGCTCTTCAGGCCCCACTCGTTGGCCCGCTCGCACACCCGGTGACAGCCCCGCAGGGTGAGCAGCGCCTCCAGCGCGCCGCAGATCTGCACCACCTCAATGTGGCAGCCTCGGAAGTACGCCTCCCGGAGCAGGTCCTCGACGGCGTTCGCCTCGGACTCCAGCCAGGCGACCGGCCGCTGGTCCGGGAACGGCCAGTCGATCACCGGCGGGGCCGGATAACGGCGCAGGCGGCCCTCGCGGGCCCGGTCGGTGACCCCGGCCGGATCCATCGCCAGATCCGCGGCGCCGGCCATGTCCCGGAACCAGGTGAGATAGCGCCGGAACGCGGCCGCGGACGACTCTTCGCTCGGGCGCAGCGCGGTCTCCCCGTAACGGCGCACTGACCACGGAAGGCGGAGCCGACCGGCCGGGTCACGGGTCATCAGGGCCGCACCGATCAGGTCCGACACCAGGTCACGGGCCGGGTGGCCGAGCCACACGGACACACCGGCATCGGTCAGGCTCGCACCGGGATGGGCGGCGAGCAGACCCAGACCCGCCCTGGTCTCCGCACCGAGCAACTCGGCACTGCGCCCGACCGACCTCGCGAGCAGGGTCTCGACGCCCGGATCCGTCCGCAGCCACCGGAGTTCCTCGGCCACCGCGCCATCGCCGCCGCCGAAGACCGCCAGCCGGCCACCGATCCGGCGGAGCAGGGCCGGCGAGTCCGCGGAGAGCCGGATCAACTCCCGGACCGCGTCCGGCTCCGCTGCCAGCACGTCGGCGCCGCACCGGTCGGCCAGGATCCGCCGGGCGTCGGCCGGGTCGAGACCCACCAGGAAGTCGGGGCGGCCGGCGTACCAGGCGCGCAGGTCCAGGCTCAGCTGCCGGGTGGTGACCAGCACGGTCGCCTCCGCCCAACCGTGCACCAGAGCCTCCGCCTCGTCGGCGCCGGCCAGGTTGTCCAGCACGAGCAGACAGCGGCGGGTCGTC
>KL571386.1:45367-49744 GCA_000715855.1 Actinoplanes liguriensis | reverse complement strand
CGCCGGTACTGCCGGTCGACCTCCGTGGCGTCGTCAGCCACCTCCGGCGTCCGCAGAGCACGCAGCACCTGCTGCTGCACCTCGGTCACCCGCAACACCGCGCCGGAACGACAGCCGTCCAGGTCGACCTCGGCATATCCGTCCAATTCGTCCCGCAGGTCGTAGGCCAGCTGACGGGCCAGTGCGGTCTTGCCCTCCTCGTGCGTGCCGACAAGCAACCAGACGCCGGGCCGGGCGAGACGCTCACGCAGCTCGGCCCTGTCGACGAAGCCCGCCGGGGCGGTCACCTCGACCGGGCCGGTGCGCCACGCCACCAGCGATCGTTCGAGAAGGAGCGCGAAATCCGGGTCCTCGTCCAGCATTCGCCGGAGAAACGCTTCCTGATCCGCGGGATCGTCCGGAAAGCGACTGCCCCGCTTGAGGAAACGACCGATCATCTGACGTACGCCGTCACCGACGGCTTCCGCGAGACTCGGGCCCATGACCCGGACGGCTTCGGAGGCGAGCACCTCGATTGTGGACATACCGGCCGTTCCCCCTCGTGGACGCGGTGACGGGAAGCTAACACGTATCGCATCGCAAAAGGGGTGAACGGCCAATCGTCCGGAACGCGACTGTCGTCCGGTGCGGAAGGTTTTCCATTCATCTGCAACCATGTGCGTGCCTCTTGCTGATCAACGGCCGAAGGGATCACGGACCTATGCGGCCACTCCTACCCGGCGAACCGCTCCGGGTCGGCCGGTACGAGATCGAGGCGACGCTCGGCACCGGCGGAATGGGCACCGTCTATCTCGGACGGTCACCCGGCGGGCGCCCCGCCGCCGTCAAGGTGATCAGCCTCGACTACCTGGAACATCCGGAGGCGGTGGCCCGGTTCCGGCGCGAGGCGGCGATGGTCGGGACGGTGCGCAGCGCGTACACGGCCGCGCTGATCGACTGCGAGCTGAACTCGCCGCCGTTCTGGATCGCGACCGAATACATCCCCGGGCCGACCCTGTCCGCGGCGATCAAGGCGGACGGGCCGATGCCACCGAGCACGTGCGCCGAGATGATGGCGGCGGTCGCCGAAGGACTGAGCGACATCCACCGGCACGGGATCTGCCACCGGGACCTCAAGCCCCAGAACGTGATCCTCTCGGCGACCGGGCCGCAGCTGATCGATTTCGGCCTCGCCCGCTCGGCGGGGGTGAGCGGGTTCACGCTGACCGGGGTGTCGATGGGGACGCCGGGCTACATCGCGCCGGAGATGGTGGACGGTGACGACCTGACGCCGGCCGCGGACGTGTTCGCGCTCGCCGCGACGATGGCCTACGCGGCGACCGGGCGACGGCCGTACGGACATGGGTCTTTTCAGGCTATTTATCTGCGGCTGATGCGGGAGCAGATCGACCTGGAGGGCGTCGACCCGGCGCTCGCCGCGGTGATCCGCAAGTGCGCGGCGGGCGACCCGGCGGCCCGGCCCACACCGGACGAGATCATCCACCTGTGCCGCCACCTGCGCAGCACCGACGGCACGACGCCAACCCGGCTGCTCACCCACCTGCCCGTCAACCGCCGCGGCGCGACACTCCCCGAATCCCTCGCAAGCCCTGGCATGCCCGGCGCGCCCAACGCACCCGGCGCGCCCAGTGCACCGGCCGCGGTCTCCGCGCGTGGCCGCGTCGCGGGCGTCGCCGGAACGTCCGCGAAGAACGATCTCGCCGGCAGAGTGCTCGGATCGGCCCGCGGCGCCGACGGCGAACGACCCCAGTTCGCCGGCTCCGCACGCCCCGACTTCCCCGCCCCGCCCCGGCCGGACTTCCAAGCACCTGCACGATCCGACTTCCAAGGACCCGCACGATCCGATTTCCCCGCACCGGCACGACCCGAGTTCCCTGGACAAGCGCGGCCCGAATTCCCCGGATCAGCGCGGGTCGAAGGCAACCCCGCGGGATTCTCCGGACAGGCATGGGGCGAAGGCGAGCAATCGAGGTACGCCGGCACGGCACGGCCGGTGACCGGGGCCGGAAACCGCGAGCCAGGTCGCCACACCCCGCCGACCGGCCTGCGCGCCGAGCCCACCCGCCCAGCGGTGATCATCGGCGCCGTCGCCGTCGCCGCCGTGATCTTCGTCTGCGGCGCTCTCACCGTCCTCCACATGCTCCTCTGACCCGCCGCGCTTGTCGGCTGGCTCCCACCGTGGTTATCCACGCCCCATAACAACAGTGAGAGCCGGCCGGGGAGCGGGAGGCGCGCTGCGGCCTGGGGCCACAGCGGGAGTCGCGTGGGAGTGCCAGGGGGCGGGGCTTACGACGTACGCGCAAGAATTTGATCTGCGGCGTTGGCTGGGCCGTCGGTCGCGTCGTAGGCCTTGCGGATCGCCTGCGCCGCGGAACGGTGAGCAGAATCGGTCAGCAGCGTACGAGCCAGCGCGGCCACACGAGGTGTTCCGGCGTGGCGGGTTGGCAGGCGGAGTGCGGCGCCGCGGCGCTGCAGGAGGGTGACGTTCAGGTCCTGCTCGACCTGCAGGGGGATGCCGAGCAGCGGGATCCCGGCGGCCATCGCGGTCTGGACGCTGCCCTGCCCGCCCGCGGTGATCGCGAGGTCGGCGCGCGGCATGATCAGGTGGCTCGGAAGTACGCCGCCGACCAGGATCCGGTCGTCGTTGAGGTCGGCCAGGTCGTGAATCGTCCCGGCGACCAGGATCCGGGCGCCGAGCGGCCGTAACGCCCGGACGACCGCGCGGATCAGGGACGGCGGGCTGGACGTGATCGCGACGTAGATCAGCGGGCCGGGGCCGTCGAGGAAGGCGTCGACCTCCGGCGGCACCGGGATCGGCAGGTGCGCGAAGAGTGGGCCGGTCACCCGCAGGTGTATAAGAGACAGGCCGCGACCTCCTCCGCGGTGACGCCCAGGACCAGGGGATCCTCGGTGACCAGGGTGAGGTCGCCGAGGACCAGCGCCGCGAGGCTCGGAACTCCGGGCACGCCGAGCTCGCGGGCGATCCGGTTGAATCCACCACAGTAGAACGGGACGCGGTTCGGCAGGCGGTTCACCAGCCAGGCTGCGGGGCCGGGGAGCAGCCCTCGCTCGAACATCGGTGGCACCCAGCTCGCCGAGTGCTCGCTGACCAGGCGGATCCCGGCCAGCTGGGTGGAGATCGTGGTGGTCAGCGAGAAGCCGGTGACCGCGGTGGTGATGCCGTGCTCGCGGAAGTACGCCGTCTCGGCGAGCACGTAGGCCCGCAGTTCGTCGTCGCTGTACGCGCTCTGCCACACCGGCCCGCTGCTCGGCTGCTCGCGCAGGAATCGGGCGCATCGCTCGGCGTCCATGCGCGGGCCGATCAGGTCGTAGTCGATCCCGGCCGCCCGCAGCGCCGTCTCGTACGTGCCGCCGTAGGTCGCGACGCGCGGGACGACCTCGCGCTCCCCGAGCGCCCGGTAGATCTCGATCATCCGGGAGGTCTCCGAGAGGTACGCACAGTGCGGGAGCAGGCAGATCCCGGAACTCTGCAATCTATTGCGGACCATGTGTGTAATATATTGCTGATGTCTCCGTCCGAACAGACTCTCTTCGATCTGGGCCCGGACTCCCGGCTCACGCCCGCGGTCCGCGCCTTCCGGCTCGCGCTGGTCCTGGGGCAACGCCTGCGCTACCTGATGGACGATCGGCTCCGCGCCGACGGGCTCACCACCCAGCAGGCCGCGCTGCTCACCGCCGTCAGGACACTCGGCACCCCGGCGCTGACCGAGGCCGCCGCGGCGCTCGGCACCACCCATCAGAACGCGGCGCAACTGGTCGCCGCTCTAGAACGCAAGGGCATGCTGCGCACCGAGCCGGATCCGGCCGACAAGCGACGGCGGCGACTGACGCCGACCGAGCAGGGCGCGCGCTACTGGTCGGGGCGGGACTCGGGCGACGAGGCGGCGGTCGCTGAGTGGTTCGCCGCCCTCACCCCGGCCGAACTGGCGACCTGGTGCGAGCTGAGTCAGAAGATCCTGACGGGGTCCAGCTCCGGGTTTCCCCCTCCCGGAACTGGACGTCTGCCGCCGGCTAGCTAGAGGAAGCGCTGGGTGAGGCGGACGGCGGCGGTCCGCTGGGCGGCGGGCCGCTCGGTCCGCCCGGTCCGCCGGGGCCGCCGGGCGGCATCCCGCCACCGGGTTCCTCGACCGCGGTCGGGTCGACGGTGACCATCAGCAGCGAGACGTAGCCGAAGCGCGGATCGCCGACGATGGTGGCCATCTCCCGGGCGGCGAGGTCGTCGCCGAACACCATGTCGGTGGCGAGCGTGATGCGCTCCATGTTCGTGACGCTCTGCTCGTAGCCGGCCGCTTCGGCGTACACCCGGTCGGCGACCTCTTCGGGGAAGGCGATCTGCGACGTCTTGCGGATCGGCCC
>KL571386.1:42785-45101 GCA_000715855.1 Actinoplanes liguriensis | reverse complement strand
GAGATGTGTATAAGAGACAGGGTCAGCGAGGAGTAGACCTCGAAGTGGATGTGCGGCCACCGGCCGGAGTAGCAGGCCGGGAAGATGCTGGTGAAGGTGACCCGGCCGAAGCGGTCGGTGACCTGGATGCCGCGCAGGTAGTTCTCCTCGGTCACGCCGCTGGAGTAGAGCGAGTACCGCCCCTCGCGATCGCAGTGCCAGACGTAGACGGCGGCGCCGGCCAGGGGTTTGCAGTCGAGGTCGCGGACCACCAGGCTGAAGCTCAGCGGCACACCTTCGGCCCGAGTGGTCGAGGCGCCGAAGGAGCGCCGGATGTCACTGCGGACCACCCCGGAGACGGTACGTACGTCGATGCCGTTGGAGCCGTCCGCGGGGAACGGCCCCTGTCTCTGTGTATAAGAGACAGGCACGGCGAGCATCCGCCGGCGGGACATGGTGCCCAGGTCGAACGCCAGACCTTTGTCGTGCACCTCGCGGACGTAGGCGTCGTTCTCCGGATCTGATCTCGATGTCATGCCTTCTGCCTCCTGATCTGCCTTCATGGGGCGGAGCACGCAGCAGAACATCGAAGTCTATGAATGACCTGTGGTTGATCTCCAACAGTTCATACCGAAACGGTCATAGCACGTAATCAGGAAGCCGGGTACGCCCGCGTCTCGGTCGCCTTGACCGCGACCCACAACTCGCGGCCGGGCGCCAGATCGAGGTGGGCCGCCGCCGCCGGGGTGATGTCCGCGGCGACCGCGATCGGGCCGTCCAGGCGGACCCGCAGGTTGTCGCCGTGCCGCTGGATGTCGGTGAGCACGGCCGGCCAGGTGTTGCGGGGGCTGCCGTCCGGCTGCGCCGGGTGCAACGCGACGGCCGCCGGGGCAAAGGCCACGAACGCGTCGCCCTGCACGCTGTCGGTCGCGGTCAGGACAAAACCGTTTTCCAGCCGTACGGCGTGACCGTCCCCGTGTCCCCGGAACAGGTTGAGGCCGACCAGCTGGGCGACGTAGTCCGTCCGGGGGCGGGCCGTGATCGTCGCCGCGTCACCCTCCTGGACCACGCGACCACCCTCGATGATGATCAGCCGGTCGGCGAGCACCAGCGCGTCCAGCGGATCGTGCGTGACCAGCAACGTGGCGCCGGGATGCGCGGACAGGTGCCGGTGCAGCTCGGCCCGCGTCTCCAGCCGGGTCCGCGCGTCGAGCGCCGCGAGCGGCTCGTCCAGCAGCAACAGCCGCCCGGGCCAGCGCGACCCGCTGCGCCTGCCCGCCGGAGAGGTGCCGCGGTTTGCGACGGGCGAATTCGGTCAGCCCGACCCGTTCCAGCCAGCGGTCCGCGGTCTCGTGCGCGGTCCGCCGGTCGACGCCCTGACGGCGCGGGCCGAACGCCACGTTGTCCCGGGCGGTGAGGTGCGGGAACAGCAGATAGTCCTGGAAGACCACGCCGACCCGGCGGTGCTCGGGCGCGGTGGTCGTGAGATCCCGCCCGTCGACCCGGAGGAACCCGTCGGAGAGCGGCGTCAGCCCGGCCAGCGCGCGCAGGGCGGTGGTCTTGCCGGCGCCGTTCGGCCCGAGCAGCGCGACCGTCTCGCCGCGGGCGATGGCGAACTCGATATCCAGCCGGAACTCGCCGCGGTGCACAACCAGGTGCGCGTCGAGAAGGCTCATGGGGCGGTCAACCAGCGGTCGCGGAGAGCGGCCAGGATCGTCACCGACACGGCCAGCAGGATCAGGCTCAGCACCACCGCTCCGTCCAGGTCTCCGCTCTCCATCGTCTGGTAGACCGCGAGCGGCATGGTCTGGGTGATCCCCGGATAGTTCCCGGCGAAGGTGATCGTCGCGCCGAACTCGCCCAGGGCCCGCGCCCAGCACAGCACACCGCCGGCCGCGATCCCGGGCGCCACCAGCGGCAACGTCACGTGCGTGAACGTCGTCCAGCGGCTCGCGCCGAGCGTCGCGGCGGCCTCCTCGTACCGCGTGTCGGCGCCCCGCAGCGCGCCCTCCACCGAGATGACCAGGAACGGCAGCGCCACGAACGCCTCGGCCACCACCACCCCGGCCGTGGTGAACGGCAGGCTGATCCCGAACGTCGACTCCAGCCAGCCGCCGAGCAGGCCGCGCCGGCCGAGGGCGAGCAGCAGCGCGATGCCGCCGACCACCGGTGGCAGCACCAGCGGGACGGTGATCAGCGCCCGCACCAGCCGCCGGCCGGGGAACGCGACGCGGGCCAGCATCCACGCCAGCGGAACGCCGAGGACCAGGCAGAGGACGGTGGCCAGGCTCGCGGTGAGCAGGGACAGCTTGAGGGCCTCGACCACCTCGGGCTCGG
>KL571386.1:40740-42543 GCA_000715855.1 Actinoplanes liguriensis | reverse complement strand
GGGCACCAGCAGCGCCCCCGGGACCCGCCCTCGTGTCACGGCGCCTGGAACCCCGCACCGGTCAGCACTGTGATCCCGTCGGCGGAGAGGACGTAGTCGACGAAGGCCTGCGCGCCGGCGGGGTTCGCGGCCTTCTTCAGCACCGCGATCGGGTACTCGTTGATCGCCTTCGCCGACTCCGGGAACTCGACCGCGTCGACATCAGCCGTCGATGCCTTCGCGTCGGTGCGGTAGACCAGCGCCGCGTCCACCTCGCCGAGCTTGACCTTGGAGAGCGCCGCCTTCACGTCCTGTTCCAGGGTGACCGGGGTGAGCTTGACGCCGGACGCGTCCAGCGCGGCCCTGGCCGCCGCGCCGCAGGGCACCGCCTCGGCGCAGAGCGCCACCTTGAGGCCCGGCCCGGTCAGGTCGGACAGGCCGGCGATCTTCTTCGGGTTGCCCTTCGCCACCGCGATCACCAGTTGATTCTTCACGAACGTCGTGGGCGCCACGGCATCGGTGACCGCCTGCATGTTCTTCGGCGCGGCCGAGGCGAACACGTCGGCCGGCGCGCCCTGGTTGATCTGGGTGGCCAGCGCGGAGCTGCCGGCGAAGTTGAACTTCACCGTGACGCCCTGGTGCGCCGACTCGAACTGCTTGCCGAGCGTGGTGAACGACTCGGTCAGCGACGCCGCCGCAAAAACGTTGACGGTGCCGGTGACACCTTCCGAAGCCGCCGGTGTTTCCGTGGTCCCTCCGCAGCCGGCCAGGCTCAACGCCAGCGCGACCGCCATGATCCTCAGTTTCAACCGGTCCTCCCCAAAGTGGAACGCTCCACCACCACGGTGGTCGACTTGATCACGGCCACCGCCACCGAGCCGACCCGCAGGTCCAGCTCGTCGACGGCCTCCCGGCTCATCAGTGACACCACCCGGAACGGACCCGCCTGAATGTCGACCTGAGCCATGACGGTGTCCTTGACCACCGCGGTCACGATCCCGCGGAGCCGGTTGCGGGCCGACGAGCTGTCCGTCCGCTCGTCGGGATCGGCGGCCTGGCCCCGGACGAAACCGGCCAGGTCCACCCCGTCGATCACCCGATGCCCGTGCTCATCGCGGGACGCGGCCAGCCGGCCGGCATCGACCCAGCGGCGCACCGTGTCCGGGCTGACCCCGAGCAACTCGGCCGCCTCGCCGATCTGGAACACCGTCATGGCACTCACCCTAATCATTCGCAGTTGCCAGCCAACATGTCGTTTCTCACGCGCATACTCAGTCCATCCGGCGTTCTTCTGGTCGCAGATGCGGCTCGAAGGTGCCCCCGTCGGACACTGGCGGCCCGATGGCACATCATCGACAGGACACCACCGAGCCGTGACTGAGATGGAACAGGCCGCCATGACCGCACCGTCCGGGATGCCCTGGGCACGGGCGCACACCGTCGCCCGCGACGTGGCGAGCCCGCTCCCCGCCGAGGGAATCACACCGGATGCCGCGATCGGCCGGATACTCGCCGCGCCGCTGCGTGCCGCCGTCCCGGTGCCGGCATTCGACACCGCGGCGATGGACGGCTACGCGGTGTGCGGCCCCGGCCCGTGGCGGGTCACCGGTTGTCTGCTGGCCGGTCCCGGCGTGCCCGCGGAACCCCTGCGCAGCGGCGCCGCGACCGAGATCGGAACCGGCGCGACCGTGCCGCCCGGGACAACGGCGATTCTTCCGTACGAACGCTGCACCCGAGCCGGCGACGAGGTCACCGGCGTGATCGGCAACGTGCACATCCGCCGCGCCGGAGAGGACCTGTCCCCCGGCTGTCTCTTATACACAT
>KL571386.1:40340-40476 GCA_000715855.1 Actinoplanes liguriensis | reverse complement strand
TGTATAAGAGACAGGTCCAGGCCGGAGTGGAGGAGTTGCTCACCCACCGCCCGCCCTCGGTCGCGCTGTTCGTGACCGGCGACGAGGTGATCACCAGTGGACGTCCCGGCGGGGCTGGTCGCGATGCTGACCCTGC
>KL571386.1:37897-40067 GCA_000715855.1 Actinoplanes liguriensis | reverse complement strand
AGCCGCTGCTGTCGGCCCTGGCCGGGCGGGCGCCGGCACCCTCGCGGGTCGCGGCGGTGACGGGCGACGCGAGGTTGTACTCCGACGGCGTACGGCTGATGCCGGTGAGCGGAACCAGAATCCTGCCCGGCGCTCGCGCCGGCAGCCTGCACATCGCCGCGGCCGCGGATTTTCTCGCTGTCCTCCCGGCGACCTGGCAGAGCGGTGATCCCGTACCTCTTCTCGAGATTCCTTGAAAAGTGGGGCAACCTTTCCGGCTCCCGGGTCCACCCCTACGCATGACCCCCACCCCCACTCGCAAGCGTCGCAAGGCTCTGGCCGGTGGCCTCGCCTCGGTCGCGGTGCTGGCCGGCATCGGCCTGCTCGGCGGCCAGCCCTGGGCCAACGCCGCCGCCAACATCACGTTCGACACCGGCACCGGCGTGACCTTCGTGGTCAACTCCACGAACGGCAACATGACGTCGCTGACCCACAACGGCACCGAGCTGACCGCGTCCGGCCAGGCCGCCGGGCAGTTCGAGTCCGGCTGGTCGTCGGCGACCGTCACCAGCCAGACGTTCAACAGCGGCAACTCGATCCTGGTCAGTGCCACGAACTCGTCGATCGGCGTGACGCAGTACTACTTCGCGCGCAAGAACGACAACACGATCTACATGGCCACGAACATCACCCAGGCGCTGAACCCGGGTGAGGCCCGGTTCATCACCCGGCTGAAGAGCTCGCTGCTGACCACGTCCCCGGTGGCCGCGCGGACCGCCGGCACCACGTCGACGGTCGAGGGCTCGGACGTGTTCGCGTTCGCCAACGGGCAGACCGCGTCGAAGTTCTTCAGCTCCCAGCGACTGATCACCCAGCAGCCGTTCGGCGCGAGCGGGAACGGTCACGGGGCGTACCTGATCCCCGGCAACAACGACATGACCTCGGGCGGGCCGTTCTTCCGGGACATCGAGGTCAACGACACCGGGACCGCGGTCAACATCACGCACTACATGTTCAGCGGACACCAGCAGACCGAGGCGCTGCGGCTGGGGCTGCACGGGCCGTACGCGCTGGCCCTCACCGACGGCGCGGCACCGACCCTGCACAGCATGGACTTCCTCAGCTCGTACATCCCCGGTCTGCTCTCCAACGCCCAGCGCGGCGGAGTGAGCGGCACCGCGAGCGGAAGCTGGAACGGCCTGACCGCGACGGTCGGCCTGGCCGGCACGAACGGTCAGTACTGGGGCCAGGTGAAGGCCGGCCAGTTCGTGATCGGGCACGTCAAGCCGGGCACGTACACCGCCACGCTCTACGCCGGCGAGCTCGCCGTCGGCGCCACCAAGTCGATCACGGTGACCGCCGCCGCGACCACGTCGCTCGCGATGACCGGCAGCGTCCCGGCCGCCGGCACGCTCTTCCAGCTCGGCACGTTCGACGGCACCCCGGCCGGCTTCCTGAACGCCGACAAGATCGAGACCGAGCACCCGTCGGACACCCGGATGTCATCGTGGACGGCGAGCAGCTACAGCGCGACCGCCGCGGCGAAGTTCCCGATGGCCGAGTTCAAGTCGGTGAACTCGCCGATGGCGCTGAACTTCAGCCTCACCTCGGTGCCGGCCAACGGCGTCAAGCTGCGCATCGGCACGACATCCAGCTTCGCCGGCGGCCGCCCCGCGGTGACCATCGGCAACTACTCGTCGCCGTCCTCGGCCTCGCCCGCGCCGACGAACCTGGACTCGCGCAACATCACCCGCGGCACGTGGCGCGGGATCAACACCACCTACACGTTCACGATCCCGGCGAGCGCGCTGAAGACCGGCACGAACACGCTGTCCATCTCGACGATCAGCGGCAGCAGCGGCACGACGTTCCTGAGCCCGAACTTCATCTTCGACGCTCTGGCTCTCGACCCGGCTTAAAAGACAAACATTATTTGGTACGACGACAAGGGCTGACCGTCCGCAGGCAAGGAGCCGAGTCACCTGGCAGCGGTGCGCGGCGCACGCCTGACGTCGGGCCGCGGCGCGTGCCGCGGCCCGACGTCAGTCAGGCCCCATAGCCCGGAACAGCGCTCAGTTCCAGTACATCGGGTGGTCGGTGGCCTGCCTGTGCAGTGCGTCGACGTACGGGTCGAGCTCCTTCGCCAGCCGCTCGGCGGTCGACTCGTCGACGATCACCCGGGCCGGCTCGG
>KL571386.1:33814-37669 GCA_000715855.1 Actinoplanes liguriensis | reverse complement strand
CCCCCAGCCACTGATACCGGCGTCCCGGCGCCGGATGGCTCGCCAGCATCGAGGCGTCGGCCCGGTTGGAGAGCTGCCGGTACGCCGCCCGGTTCGCCTCCTCCCGTTCCCGCACCGAGACGAGGAACCGCCGCCACCGCACCCCGGCCTCGCCCTTGGGCACGTGCGGCGAGAGGTGCCGGACGAGCGTCTCCGCCATCGCCGACACATCCAGCAGGGACAGCGTCGCCTCGGTGCCCGCGGCCCGGACCGACACCAGATCCGCCCGCATCTCCACCTGCCGCTGGTCACCGGCGGCCAGCACGGCGAGCCCGGTGTGCACGGCCGCGAACAGCAGGGACAGCAACCCCGCGACGGCCTGACCGATCAGGAGGAAGAGGGCGAACGGGCCACCGGCCATCGAGATCATGAAGATCCGCGGCCGAGTCAGGCGGGACAGCCGGCCGAACTGGATCCGCGCCGGCTGGGTGAGCAGGCTCCGGTTGGTGTCCTCGTGCTTGAGGTGGCCCAGCTCGTGGCCGATCAGCGCGACCAGCTCCTCCGGGCGCAACGCCAGCAGCAGCCGCGTCCCGAGGGTGAGGACCCGCGTCCGGCGCAGGCCGACCACTGCCGCGCTGGCGTTCGCCGAGAAGTCGAGGTGCATGCGGTCCGGCACGGGCGCCCCGGCCTCGGCGGCGATTCGCGCGACCAGGCGCCACAGCTCGGGCATGTCCTCGGCGGTCACCACATACGTGGTCTCGTTCAGCAGATGCTTGACCCGGAACAACCGCGGCCGGAACAGGAACGCGCAGCCGATCAGGAGCAGCCCGATCAGCCACGGCAGCAACGAGCCGCCGTACACCAGCAGCCAGACCCCGGCGCCGGCCAGCGCCAGGGCGGCGAGCACCACCACGACCGAGACAGCGACCAGGACGGCGTACGGCCATCGGGGCCCACGGTCGTCCGGATCGGCGCCGGCCATCCGCCGGTGCGCCCGAAACCCGGCCCGCTGGTCGAGCCGGACGATCCCGCGCCAGAACCAGCTGGCGTCGTCCAGCCGCGGGAAGGTGTCCAAATTCCACTCGCAGGCGCCGCACCACGGCTCGGCTTCAGGCAGCGAGACCAGCGTGGACGCGCACCGCGGACAGGCCTGCTGAACGGCGATCGACACGGCTGACGATCATCCGGTCGCAGGGAGCGGCCGTCAACCTGCTTTGCGGGAGATCTCGCTCAGGACCTCGGCGGCGCGGATGGCGTCGGACAGGGTCGCGCCGTGCGGGACTCCGGAGGTGATCGAGCGCAGGAACAGCGCGGCCTCGATCACCTTCAGATCGTCGTAGCTCATCGCGTTGCCGGGGCCGGGCTGGAACGCGGCGAACTCCCCGTCACCGGGCCCCGCGAAGATCGGCCGGCCGTTCACCACCAGCTCGCCCATCCGACGGAAATCCCAGCTCAGTACACCGTCCGTACCGTGAATGGCGAAGCCGTAGTTGTTCTGTTCGCCGCTCGCGACGCGGCTGGCCTCGATGGTCACCCGGGCATCGCCGGCCCGGAGCAGCGCGGCGAGCCAGTCCTCGTTCTCGACCGGCCCCAGCGGCCCGGTGCCGCGCTCGTGCCCGGTGGTCGCACCGCCGGGCGCCGGTCGTCGCGGGATGAAGATCGCGGTGTCGGCGGCGACCACCTCGTCGATCTCGCCGAGCAGGTGCCGGACCAGGTCGACGGCGTGCGCGCCGAGATCGCCGAGCACCCCGTTTCCGCCCCGCGAGCGAAGAAATCGCCAGGTCAGAGCACCGTCTGGCGCGGCGGCGTAGTCGCTGAGGAACTGGAACCGGGCGTGCGTGACCCGGCCGATCCCACCGTCCCGCAGGATCGCGCGGGCCTTCTGCACGGCCGGCGCGTGCCGGTAGTTGAAGCCGACGCTGACGTGCCCGTCCCCGGCGATGGCGCGCGCGTCGGCCGCGTCCAGCCCAACCGGCTTCTCGATCCAGAGGTGCCGCCCGGTCGCCGCGAATGCCGCGCCGATCTCCCGGTGCAGGAAGTTCGGCGCGGTGATGCTGACCGCGCCGATCCGCGGGTCGTCGAGCATGTGTATAAGAGACAGGGGAACCGGCAGATCGGGGTAATGGTGGCGGAGCCGGGCGTATGCCTGGGTGTGCACCCGGCCCATCCAGCCGAAACCGATGACGGCGACACCGATCGAATCCATAACGGTGCATGGTAATTCGCACTCTGGGTAATGCGTGAGCTACATCACGGCACTACTGGAGGTGCTCCTATGGCCAGTAGCCTCGGATCTCCAGCTCCGGCCTCCGACTCGGGAACCATCCGGAGCTTGATCCCCGCGCGCATCGACCGGCTGAGCTGGTCGCCGTTCCACACTCGAATGATCCTGGCGCTCGGCACCGCGTGGGTGCTCGACGGCCTGGAGATCACCATCGCCAGCGCGATCGGCCCGGTGCTCAAGGAGCAGGAGACCCTGCATCTGAGCAGCACGGCGGTGGGTGCGATCGCCACGGTCTACCTGCTCGGCGAGGTCTTCGGCGCGTTGTTCTTCGGCCGGCTCTCCGACAAGCTCGGCCGCAAGAACCTGTTCATCGTGACCCTCGGCGTCTACCTGGCCGGCAACGCGCTCACCGCATTGACCTGGGGTAACGACGCCTTCGCGCTCACCTTCCTGTATCTCACGAGGTTCATCGCCGGAGCCGGTATCGGCGGCGAGTACGCCGCGATCAACTCCGCGATCGACGAGATGATGCCGGCGAAGTACCGCGGCCGGGTCGACATCGGGGTGAACGGCACCTACTGGGGTGGCGCGATCCTCGGCACGCTCGGCACGTTCGTCCTGCTCGACCACATGAACCTGAACCTCGGGTGGCGGCTCGGCTTCCTGATCGGCCCGATCATCGGTCTCTGCATCTGGAATCTGCGCCGGCACCTGCCGGAGAGTCCACGCTGGCTGATCATGCACGGCCGGGAGGCCGAGGCGGAGGAGAACATCGCGCAGATCGAGCGCGCGGTGGAGAGCTCCGGGCAGACGCTCGCGCCGCTCGACGAGTCGAAGGCGATCGACATCCGGCCGACCGAGTCGCACGGTTACCTGTCGCTGCTCCGGGTGCTCTTCAAACAGTTGCCGCAACGGTCGATCCTCGGCGCCACGCTGATGATCACGCAGTCGTTCCTCTACAACGCGATCTTCTTCACCTACACGCTGGTCCTGACCAATTTCTACGACGTGGACGAGAAGAACGCGCCGCTCTACCTGATCGCCTTCGCGGTCGGGAACCTGGCCGGGCCGCTGGTCCTCGGGCACCTCTTCGACGTGGTCGGCCGGCGCAAGATGATCTCGGGAACGTACCTGCTCTCCGCGGTGCTCCTGGCGATCAGCGCCTTCATGTTCAACGCCGGGATCCTGAACGCGATGACCCAGACCATCGCCTGGTGCATCATCTTCTTCTTCGCGTCGGCGGGGGCCAGCTCGGCGTACCTGACGGTGAGCGAGATCTTCCCGCTGGAGATCCGGGCGCAGGCCATCGCCGTGTTCTTCGCGATCGCGCAGTGCTTCGGCGCGATCGGGCCGGTCTTCTACGGCTGGCTGATCGGCGAGGGCGAGGACCCCGGCAAGCTGTTCATCGGCTACCTGATCGGCGCCGCGGTGATGGCGATCGGCGGTGTCGTCGAGATCTTCCTGGGCGTCGACGCCGAGGGCAAGTCCCTGGAGGACGTCGCCACCCCGCTGTCCGCGGTCACCACCAGACCCCGCGCCACCGGCTAGCCACCCAACTCAACCCCCCACCCCGCAAAACGCCGCCGGTGGGGAGGCAGCTGATTTTTCGACGCCCGCGGGGTTTGCGGGCGGCGGAAAATCAACTGACTCCC
>KL571386.1:30184-33662 GCA_000715855.1 Actinoplanes liguriensis | reverse complement strand
GGGTTTGCGGGCGGCGGAAAATCAACTGACTCCCCACCGGTTACCAGGCGTTTTGCCGCGGAGCGCAGCGGAGCCAGCAAGCTCAGCCGCGGGTTTGCGGGCGGCGGAAAATCAACTGACTCCCCACCGGTCACCAGGCGTTTTGCCGCGGAGCGCAGCGGAGCCAGCTAGCTCAGCGGGTTCGCGGCGACGAACTCCGCGATGTACTCGTCCAGGCGCTTCTGGGGCTGCCAGCCGAGACCCGCCGCCTTCGTCAGGTCGGCGCGGCCACGCACGCGCTCGCCGGGCAGCTCCGGGATCAGCGTGATCTCCGCGCCGAAGAGCCCGGCGACCTCGGCGAGCGGCCACTCCCGCCCGGTGCCCAGCAGGTAACCGTCGCCCTCACCGCTGCGGGCGACCAGGATCAGGCCACGAATGATGTCGTCGATGTAGGTGAAGTCGCGCGTCTGCGTGCCCGGGGCGACGACCGTCAGCGGCTGACCGGCCAGGTACTGCCGCTCGAAGATGCCGATCACGGTGGCGTACTTGCCGTTGGCGATCTGCCCCGGCCCGTACACGTTGTAGAAGTACGCGATCGCATAGTCCAGGCCGAACCAGTTCGAGTAGTTCTTGATGTACTCGATGTTCTTCGCCTTGGTCCAGGCGTACGGATTCAGGTTCTCGTCGTCGCCATCGTTGCCGAACTTGGAGCTGGAGCCGGCGTAGATCAGCTTCGCCCCGGCCGAGGCGGTGAACTTCACCACCTCCTTGGTGCCCAGCAGGTTGAAGTCCCAGGTCAGGTCGTGGTCCTCGAAGGACTGGACGATCCGGGAGTATTCCCCCAGGTGGAAGACGAGCGTCGGGGCGGGCAGGCCGTGACCGGCCCAGATCTTGGCGATCTCCGCGGTCGAGCCTTCGAGGTAGGTCACCCGGGGGTCGTGGACGTGATTCTCCGCCGACCCGGTGAAATAGTTGTCGAGAGAGACGATCGTGGCGTCCGGGAACTCGGTCAGTAGAGACTTGATCAGCGCGGTACCGACGAATCCGGCACCACCGGTGACCAGCAGAGTTTGACTCAACGTAGTTCCCAACCTTCAGCCGCGGCGAGTGCGCCGACAAGGCTACCAAGCGACGCGGCCGTACCCGAACTCGTCGGGTACGGCCGCGATTCTTCACCCCGTGTAGGTCACCAGGGAGAAGGCGCCGGCGGCGGAACGACCGCGGGACGGTCGTCGCAGGTGATCACGTTCGGGACGAACGGGCCGAGCCAGGCCCCGTCGTTACCGCCGAGATCACTGAGGGTGAACTCGGACCCGCTGGGCGTGAAGTGGAACGAGCCGCAGTTGTTCACGCCGACCGCTCCGACGTTGCGCGCGTCCACGTTCTCGAACGTCGCGCCGCCGGCCGCCCGGGCGCTGACCACGCTGGTCCCGGCGCCGTCGACCCGGATGTCCCGGAAGTGCACCCCGTTGATCGAGTAGAGGTCCTTCACCGGCCAGTCGGAGACCAGCATGATCGCGTTGTACGTGTTGTCCAGGAAGTGATCCCCGGTGACCTGGATGTCCGCGTCGATGCTGGAGTCGAGTGCGTAGAACCAGATCGCGCCGAGACCGATGTTCCAGTTCAGCTCGTACGTCCCGGCCCGCACCGTGGTGTTGCCGGTGATCCACAGGTGTCCGACGAACGGTTCGGCCCCGAAGCGCGAGCCGACGTGGATGCCGCTGCCCTCGCGGATCGGGTCGGCGACCAGGTTGCCCGAGACGGTGTTGTCCGTGCCGCCGTAGATCGCGATGCCGTTCGCCAGGGTCGGCGTCTGGATCGTGTTGCGGTCGAACGTGTTGCCGGAGTCAGCGGTCTTCTCCGACCACATGGCCAGCCCGTCGTCACCGGTGTTGCGGATGAAGTTGTTCCGCACCAGCGACTTCGTGACCCCGGTGTGGAAGTTCAGCCCGTCCGCGATCTGGTCGACGATGACGTTGCCGCTGATCGTGGCGTTCGACATCGGACCGTCGAACCAGAGCCCGACCTTGGTGTGCTGGAGGTAGAGGCCGCTGATCGTCGAGTCGCTCATCGCGCCGCCGATCCCGTTGACCTGGTCGGTGTCGATCCGTTCCCGGACGTCGCCCTGGATGGCGAAGTCGGCGAGGCGCACGTTCCGGCTGCCACCCGCCTTGCCGTAGAAGCCGACGCCGGTGTGTACGGATCCGTCCGGCGCCGGGGTCGCGAGCGCCACCTCGTGACCCTTGATCGTGGTGTACCAGTTGCCGGCGCCCTTGATCGTCACGTCGTCGACGATGATGTGCCGGTTCACCTGGAACGTGCCGGGCGGCAGGTAGACCGCGCGGTGGACCTTCTTCGCGTACGCGATGGCCTTCTCGATCGCCGGGGCGGCATCCCGCCGTCCGGTCGGGTCGGCGCCGAACGGCAGTACGTTCACCGCACCGAGGTCGATCTTCGGCGCCCCGGCCAGCTCGGAGTCGAGCAGGTCGATCGTGGTGGTGACCTGGCGGGCGGTGAGCCGGACCTTCTCCCCGGCCCGGTAGGTGCGGCCCAGCGCCAGGCGCTGTTCGTCGTAGAAGTGCATCGGCCGGAACGGCTTGCTCACCTCCGGGGCCGGCGTGGTGGCGGCCGGCACGCAGGCGCACTCGGTGATCCACCAGTCCGGGTGCAGCAGCCCGGCCTGCGGGTCGTTGCTGAACGGGTACTGGTTGTAGAGCCACGAGTACTGCGAGGTCAGCGTCATCGTGCGGGTGCCGCCCGGGGTGCCGACCGACAGTGGCGCGGTGATCCCGCCACCGTTCGGGGCGTCCGGGATGCTGTATCGAACGGTGATCGCGTTGGCGGCCTTGGGCAGGGTGAACTCGACGTACTCCCCCGGGTCCAGCGAGACGGCGGACCGTCCGGAGGCCTCGGCGGCGAGTGTGTATGCGGCCCGGCTCGGGCTGAGCACGCTGCCGGTGGTGACGGCGTGCTCAGCCTCCTGCTCGGCGAACGCGACGGCGGCGCCGCGGCCGGCGACCAGAGCCGGGTCGAGAGCGGCGCGAGTGGCCGCGGGTGTGATGGCGGTTGAGGACGGATGTGCTGCGGCAGCGTCGGCCGGGCCGACTGCCACGCCGAGGGTGACCAGCGTGACCAGCGGAGCGGCCCAGCGGGGCGGAGCGAACATGTCGCCGACCATAGAAGTACTGTGATCTGCTCCACAAGGGGCGGTCGTGTTTTGCCGAGATTCTGCTTGGTTTTTGCAAAAACCAGCGTGGTTTACAGCTTGAATCGCTCCACAATGCGACGCAGGTCGGCTGACATCCCGGCCAGGTGCGTGGCGGCCCGGTCGGCCTCGGTGACGCCGACCGTGGTCAGCTGGACGGCCTCGGCCACCCCGGTGATCGTCCCGGCGACCCGGGCGCCGGCATCGGCCGCCTCACTGACGTTGCGGCTCATCTCGTTGGTGGTCACGGTCTGCTCCTCCACCGCCGAGGCGATGGTGGTCTGGAACTCGTTG
>KL571386.1:29787-29987 GCA_000715855.1 Actinoplanes liguriensis | reverse complement strand
CGCCAGCAGGTTCGTCTGCTCGGCGATCGCGGTGATCGTCTTGACGACCTCGCTGATCTCGCTCGACGACTCGCCCAGCTTGGCCATCACCGCGCTGGTCGTCGCGGTGACCTCGACCGCCCGGTTCGCCACCTGCACGGCCTGGGTCGCACTCTGGCTGATCTCCCGGATCGACGCGCCCATCTCCTCCGAGCCGGCCG
>KL571386.1:29363-29483 GCA_000715855.1 Actinoplanes liguriensis | reverse complement strand
CCACGGTCTGGATGTTGAACGACATCGCCGCCGCCGAGTCGGCCACCGTCGCGGCCTGCCGGGCGCCGTCCTCGGCGCTCGTCGCGGACTGCCGGCTGGTGTCGGCGAGCGCGCCGGACT
>KL571386.1:25473-29105 GCA_000715855.1 Actinoplanes liguriensis | reverse complement strand
CGCCGGACTCGGCCGCCAGCGACTCGGAGTGCGCGGTCAGGTCGGTGACGGTCTGCCGCAGCGAGGTGGTGGCGGCCCGCAGCGAGTCGGCCATGTGGCCGAGCTCGTCGCGCTGGTGCACGTCCGGGTCGCCGGTCAGGTCACCCTCGGCGACACGATCGAGGACCCCGCTCACCCGGCGCAGCGGCGTGACGATCAGCCGGGCGACGAAGAGCGCGACGGTGACGCCGAGCAGCAGCGCCAGACCGAGCGCCGCGATCACCAGAACGCGGGTGCGGTCCGCGGTCTCGTCGAAGCTCCGGCCGGCCAGCATGTCCTTGCCGGCGTCGTCGATCTCGGCGGTGAGGAGGCTCTCGTACGTCTTGCGCAGGTCCCGATTGCTGTTCAGCGCCAGCTCGGTCGCCTTCTGCGGCTCGCTCGCGTAGAGGGCGAACTCCGACTTCAGCGCCGCGAACCAGGCGTCCGAGGCGGTCTGGATGTCGTCGACCACCGGCTGGTCGTCGCTCTCGCCGAAACCGCGGGCGGCCTCCAGGGCGGCGTTGACCTTCGCCTGCCGGGCCAGCGCCTGCGTGCTGAACTCGGTGTCCTCCTTGAGCAGGAAGCCACGCTCGTCGTTGGCCGCGCTCTTGAGTTCCAGCGCGGCATTGTTGAGGTTCGTGACGTAGGGGACCATCCGCCCGATCTCGGTGTCCCGGGTGTTCTTCAGGGTGTCGATCCCGGTCACGCTGAACGCCCCGGTCACCACTGTCCCCGCGATCGCCACGCCGGCGACCGCGAGCACCTTGGTGGAGACCTTCCGATCCCGGCACCACTGCCCCAGCCCACGGTTTCCGGCCATGTCCGTCCCCTCTTTCCGTTCGGTACCGCCCTATTCGGCACCGGGAGAGCCGGGTTGACGAGCTGTGACTTCTCTCTTCCGCAGCGCACGGCGTTCCGCGTCCGATTCGGCGAGGTCGGCGGCCTGCCGGAACAGCTCCGCGGCGGCCGCCGGGTCACCCGCGCGCTCGGTCAGGTCGGCCGCGGCGGCCACCGCGGGGGCGTACCCGGCGACCGCGTCACCGACCGCGGCGAGCAGCTTCAGCCCCGCCTCCGGCCCGTGGGCGTAACCGTGCGCGACCGCCCGGTTCACCTCGACGACCGGGGACGGGTGGACCCGGGCGAGCTGGTCGTACCAGGCGGCCACGGTCGGCCAGTCGGTGGCGGCGAAATCCGGTGCGGTCGCGTGACAGGCCGCGAGGTGGGCCTGAATCGCGTACGGCCCGGTCACCACACCGTCACTGAGCAGCCCGACCGCCTCGGCGATCGCGGCCCGGTCCCACCGCGAGCGGTCCTGCTCCGCCAGGGTGACCAGGTCGCCGGCCGCGTCCAGCCGGGCCGCCCGCCGCGAGTGCTGCAGCAGGCAGAGCGCCAGCAGCGCAGTCGCCTCCGGTTCCGGCGGCAGCAGGCGGATCAGCCGGATCGCCTCCTCGGCCAGCTCCGGCTCGCCGTCGTAGCCCCGCGTGAACAGCAGATAGAGGACCGCGAGGACCGACGGGAGCCGCTCGGCGAGCGCTGGACCGGACGGCACCCGGTAGGGGATCCGGGCCTGCGCGATCTTGGCCTTGGCCCGGCTCAACCGCCGCGCCATCGCCGCCTCGCCGACCAGGAAGAGTCGCGCGATCTCCGCGGTTTCCACCCCCGCGACGGTACGGAGGGTGAGCGCCACCCGAGCCTCCATCGCGAGCGCCGGATGGCAGCACGTGAAGATCAACCGCAGCCGGTCGTCGCCCTGCGGCGGTGGCTCCGGGTCCTGCAGCAGCGCCAGGTCCCGGAGCTTCCGGTCGGCCATCGCGGCCCGCCGGAGCTGGTCGATCGCCCGGTTCCGGGCGGCCGTCATCAGCCAGCCGCCCGGATTCGCCGGCATCCCGTCGCGCGGCCACCGGGCCAGCGCCGACTCGACCGCGTCCATCGCGCAGTCCTCGGCGAGCTGCCAGTCACCGGTGAGCCGGATCAGCGTGGCGACGACCCGGCCGTACGCCTCCCGGAAGACGGGTTCATTCACCGTGGTACGGCCGCAGCTCCAGCCGGCCGTTCCAGGCCATCGGGTGCTTGCGGGCCACCTCGATCGCCTCGTCCAGGTCGGCGCACTCCAGGATGTCGAAGCCCACGATCACCTCTTTGGTCTCGGCGAACGGACCGTCGGTGAGCAGCAGCTCGCCGCCGCGCACCCGGACCGTGGTGGCCGCCTCGGGGCTGACGAGCTGGTTGCCGAGCACCCGCCGGCCGTTCCCGTCGTTCTCGGCCACCCAGGCGAAGATGTCGGGGGCCTCGAGCTCGGTCTCCGGCTCGGTGTCTGTGCAGACGAACATCATGTACTTCATCGGTTCTCCCTCTTCGGTCTTTCCCCCATGACGAACGACCTCGCCGATTCAGGACACCGGTGCGTTGAAAGGCGTGATTATTTTTACGGCACCCGGCGGCGCGCCGCTGACCCGTGCGAACGCGGGCCCGGGCTCCTCGTCCAGCACCGCGTTGATCCGGCGCTCCCGGAGCAGGGGCAGGGTCTCCGGATCCAGGCCGTGCGCCAGGAACACGTCGTAGTTGCGGCCCTCGGCGTCGAACGCCGCGACCACCTCGGCGCAGCCCCCGCTGCGCGGCACGTAGACGGCCCGCACCGCACGTGTCCCGGCCAGCGTCGGCCGCACCTGATCCGGATCGGTCACCAGGTACAGCCGGCGGGCCGGGCCGAGCACCTTGCGGAACCCGTCGATCCGCTGCTCGGTGTCCGTGCCCGCGACCACCAGCACGTCACCGGCCCGGTCGTGCAGCCACTGCTCGACCAGGTACGCCGCGGTCGCCCCGGACTCGACGTCGAGGCCCGCCCGCTCCCGGGGGCCGAGCTCCGGGACGGACTCCCGGTCCAGATCCGTGATCGCCCGGTGGACCCGGCGGGCGGTGCTCTCCCGGACCCCGCCCCGCTGGTGCAGCACCCGGTCCACGGTGGCCGGGCTCAGACCGGCACGCGTGGCGATCTCCTGGATGCGGTGGGGGTGCTTCACGACGTACAGAATGATGGGTTTTTGAGGTTGCATGGAAGGTCTTTGATGTTTTCTCATCCCTTCCCGTGACTAGGCGTGGCGCCGCTAGGCTTCCCGGATGCGCGTGATCTCCCGTCGGACCGACGACGGCATCGAGGTGTTCGACGCGGACCTGGAGTCCTCCCGGATCTTCCCGGTGCCGCCCGGCTTCTGGGGCTGGACCGCCCCCGCCACCAGGGACGCGCTGGTCTACGCGACCGCGGATGCGGTGATCCGGATCGATCCGGAGGGCCGCGAGCAGTGGCGTCTCGATCTCGGCGCGGAGGAGCCGCACGACGAGGCCGCCATGATCGATGTCGAGTTCTCCGCCGACGACTCGCAGGTGTGGATCTACGTTCCGGCCGCGACGGCCGAGCACGACGAGTGGATCGTGGTCGACGCGGCCACCGGCGAGGTCCGCAGCCGGCGTCCGCTGGCGGCCGCGGGACAGGGCGGCCAGCAGTTCCCGCTCCGTGACGGCCGGATGCTGCTCGACATCGGCGAGGGCCAGGACGGCTCGCTGATCTTCCTCGCCGGGCCGGACGGCGAGCCCCGCGACTACGGCTGGTCCGACCG
>KL571386.1:22971-25238 GCA_000715855.1 Actinoplanes liguriensis | reverse complement strand
CCCGCGACTACGGCTGGTCCGACCGCGTGCTGATCGCGGTCTCTCCCGACGAGCGCCAGTTCATGACGATCGACCACGAGAGCCAGGCGGACGTCGCTCTGCACGCGTCCCGGGCGGCGAGGTGCTCGTCCGGCTCACGGTCGCGGACTTCGGCGCCGACCCGGAGATCGGCGTGATCGAGTGGACCGGGGGCTATCTGGACGCCGAGACGGCGATCGTGGTCGTCTACGGCGAGGACGAGGACGCCGGCGGCCCCTGGTGGCGGCACCACCGGGTAGACACCCGCACCGGTGAGGTGCAGGGCGACCTGGGCATCGCCACGATCGACGAGAACGATCTCCAACCGCTGGGTGACGGGACCTACGTCATCACTGATACCGACGGAACTCTCAGGCGCATGTGATCAAGCGACGAAGACGATAAAGTAGTTACGCCCACCCGAGAGGCGCTGCAACGGACAATGACGTCCGCCACGCTCGGGTGCGGTGTGTTGACGTAAGGGCGCCTCCTGAGAGGGAGGAGCCCTCTTTCTATGAGCGACAAACTTCGATCCGTCAACGGTCTGGACTTCGCGGTCGCCGACATCAACCTGGCCGAGGCGGGCCGGCACCAGCTGCGTCTGGCCGAGCACGAGATGCCGGGCCTGATGTCGCTGCGCGAGGAGTTCGGTGACTCGAAGCCGCTGACCGGCGCCCGGATCGCCGGCTCGCTGCACATGACGGTGCAGACCGCGGTCCTGATCGAGACGCTGGTCGCGCTCGGCGCCGAGGTGCGCTGGGTGTCCTGCAACATCTTCTCCACGCAGGACGAGGCGGCCGCCGCGACCGTCGTCGGCCGCAACGGCACCGTCGACGCCCCGGCCGGCGTCCCGGTCTTCGCCTGGAAGGGCGAGTCGCTGGAGGAGTACTGGTGGGCCACCACCCAGCTCTTCGACTTTGGCAACGGCCGGGGTCCGAACATGATCCTGGACGACGGTGGCGACGCCACCCTGCTCGTGCACAAGGGCGTCGAGTTCGAGGCGGCCGGCGCGGTGCCGGCCACCACCGAGAACGACAACCACGAGTACTCGATCATTCTGGACACCCTCCGCGCGAGCCTGGCGTCGGACCCGCAGCGGTTCACCAAGATCGCGTCGGAGATCCGCGGCGTGACCGAGGAGACCACCACCGGTGTGGCCCGGCTCTACAAGCTGGCCAAGGAGGGCACGCTCCTCTTCCCGGCGATCAACGTCAACGACGCGGTCACCAAGAGCAAGTTCGACAACAAGTACGGCATCCGCCACTCGCTGGTCGACGGCCTGAACCGGGCGACCGACGTGATGCTCGGCGGCAAGCTGGCGCTGGTCTGTGGTTACGGTGACGTCGGCAAGGGCGCGGCGGAGACGCTGCGCGGCCAGGGCGCCCGCGTGATCGTGACCGAGGTCGACCCGATCTGCGCGCTGCAGGCGGCGATGGACGGCCTGCAGGTCGCCCGGATCGAGGACGTGGTCGGCGAGGCCGACATCTTCGTGACCACCACCGGCGGCACGGACATCATCACCGTCGAGCACCTGTCGGCGATGAAGCACAACGCGATCGTCGGCAACGTCGGCCACTTCGACGACGAGATCGACATGGCGGGCCTGAACAAGGTGCCCGGCATCGAGAAGATCGAGATCAAGCCGCAGGTGCACGAGTGGCGCTTCCCGGACGGGCACTCGGTGATCGTGCTCTCCGAGGGTCGTCTGATGAACCTGGGCAACGCCACCGGGCACCCCAGCTTCGTGATGTCGGCGTCGTTCACCAACCAGGTGATGGCCCAGATCGAGCTCTGGACCAAGCCCGGTGAGTACGAGAAGCAGGTCTTCGTCCTGCCGAAGCACCTGGACGAGAAGGTCGCGCGCCTGCACCTGGACGCGCTGGGCGTGAAGCTAACCACGTTGTCCAAGAAGCAGGCGGAGTACCTGGGCGTGGACGTCGAGGGCCCGTTCAAGCCGGAGCACTACCGCTACTGAGTTATAAGCAGTGAATAGTCCCCTTATGTCGGGTTTTGAGCAGCTAGCCTGCGGCTACCGACATAGGGGGACTTTTCTATGACATTGCGACGCCTCGCCACAGTGTTCAGCGTGGTCGCAGCACTGGTGGCACCCGCCACGGCGGCCCAGGCCGTCCGGCGCCTCGACCCGGATGCCGCCTTCCTGCGCACCGCCCACCAGGGCAATCTCGCCCAGATCAGCCTCGGCCGGATCACCGCGCGCAGGGCCGCCACCCCGGCGCCTGTCTCTTATA
>KL571386.1:20604-22708 GCA_000715855.1 Actinoplanes liguriensis | reverse complement strand
CCGCCGACAGCGCCCGGCTCGACCTGGCCGTCCGGAACGCCGCGCAGCGGCTGGACGTCCCGCTGGACCCGGAGCCGAACAGCACCGTCCAGCAGAGCGTCATGGTCTACCGGTCGGCGCCGGACGCCGATTTCGATCAGCTCTTCGTCTCCAGTCAGGCGATGCTGCACGATCAGGCGGCCTGGGTGGTCCGCTCCGAGCTCACCGACGGTGACGAGGTCGCGGTGCGGCAGATCGCCCGGCGCGCGCTCGCCGTCATCCGGCGGCACCGTGCCGCGCTGGGGCATTTCGGCCAGTAGACCTTCGTGATCTCCACATCACGTCATCCGCCTGCCACGACGTCGTGATCGCAAGTAGCGAAGAATAGGCAGATGAGCTACGAGGAGACCCTTCTTTTCGGTCTGGGGGCCATCGCGATCATCGTGGTGGTCCACTGGATCACCGGGAAGACCGGCCTGCCCGCCGCCGTCCTGTTGACCATCGCCGGAATCGTCTACGCCTATCTGCCCGGCAGAAATCTTGAGATCGACCCGCACCTGATTCTCACGTTCATCCTTCCGCCGCTGCTCTACAACGCGGCGCTGGACTCGTCCTTGCTCGACATCAGGCGCAATCTGCGCACGGTGATCAGCCTCTCCGTGGCCTTGGTGATCGTCACCGCGTTCCTGGTCGGCCTCGGGCTCTCGATCGCGGTGGCGAGTGTCAGCCTGGCGGCCGGTATCGCCCTGGGCGCCGCGGTGGCCCCGCCCGATCCGGTCGCCGCGCTGGCCGTCGGCCGCAAGGCGGGCCTGCCGCCCCGGCTGATCACCCTGATCCAGGGTGAGGGCCTGCTCAACGACGCCACCGCGCTGACCATCCTGCTGGTCGCCCAGGACGTCGCGACCAAGCCGACCGTCGAGTTCACGGTGGCCAACACCGCGGGGAAGTTCCTGTTCGTCGCGATCGGTGGCGTGATCGTCGGCGTGGCGGTCGCCTACGCCGTCCGGCTCCTGCGGGTGCTGCGCGCCGACCCGCTGACCGCCAACGCGATCTCGCTGATCACCCCGATGGGCGCGTATGTGCTGGCCGAGCACTTCCACCTGTCCGGCGTGCTGGCGGTCGTGGTCGCCGGTCTGATCATCGGGCACGACACCCCGAAGTATGCGACCGGCGCCAGCCGCCTGCAGACCGCCGCCGTCTGGCGCTTGATCGACTTCCTGCTGGAGGGCGTGGTCTTCCTGCTGATCGGCGTGCAGATGAAGAAGGTGCTGCTCGACCTCGGCGAGTACAAGACCAGCACCATTGTGATCGCGGTCAGCATCACCCTCGGCGTGGTGCTGCTGCTCCGGCCGCTCTGGCTGGGGCTGACCCAGCTGCTGCCCCGCTCGTTGCACACCCGCCTCGGCGGCGATGACGACGACGAGCCCGAAGCCGGAGCTCAGTCCGAGGCAGAAGCCGAAGCCACGGCCAAAGCCAAGGCCGAGGAGGTGCCGAGGGGCAAGCGCAAGGAGAAGTCGCTCGGCGGCCGGGAGTCGGTCGCCCTGAGCTGGGCCGGCACCCGCGGCGTGATCACGCTGGCCGCGGTCTAC
Organism: Actinoplanes liguriensis; assembly: GCA_000715855.1. Lineage (GTDB taxonomy): Bacteria > Actinomycetota > Actinomycetes > Mycobacteriales > Micromonosporaceae > Actinoplanes > Actinoplanes liguriensis. The sequence continues at coordinate 21,140 of KL571386.1, read as the reverse complement.
AGCCTCGACGCGAATTTCCCCGACCGCAGCCTGCTCGCGTTCTGCGCGTTCGCGGTGGTGATGGTGACCCTGATCGGCCAGGGCCTGACGTTCGCGCCGCTAGTCAAGTGGCTCGGCCTGCGGGCGAACCAGACCGACAAGGCCAAGCTGCGCAACGAGGCCCGCTCGGCCGCCGTCCGCGCCGCGCTGAACCGGCTCGACGACATCCAGGGCGAGCGGCACGACCACGTCGAGGATGAGGCCATGGAGACCATGCGCAAGCAGCTCCGGATCCGGCTCGACCGTTACCGGCACCGGCTCGACCTGCTGGAACAGGTCGACTCACCGGAGCTGCCGGCGTCGCCGCAGTATGAGGCGGCGCTGATGGTCCGGCAGGCGGTGATCGACGCCGAGCGCGAGGAGCTGCTGCGCTGGCGCGACGCCGGCCGGCTCGACGACGAGAACCTGCGGGTGCTCAACCGCGAGCTCGACCACGAGGAACTCGTCCTGCCCAAACGCGGCAAGGGTCACTGCTGTCTCTTATACACATCTCTGAG
>KL571386.1:15287-20428 GCA_000715855.1 Actinoplanes liguriensis | reverse complement strand
CAGTCCCGCCGCGGCAACAACGATCGCAATCAAGATCAACACAATTTCCGGTACGGCGGAGAAGCTCGCCGCCGGCAGTTGCGGCACGTGCGTGAAGGGCGAGATGTCCAGCGCCCACTGCGGGAACTCCAGCAGCGGACCGACCAGCAGGATCAGCAGACTCACCGCGACCGTGCCCCACGCGACCGCGGCGTACCGGGGCAGCACCCCGATCAGCAGCACCGCCACCGAGCCCAGTACCCAGATCGCCGGCAGTTGCGCCATCGAGGCGGCCAGCACCGGCCCGAAGTCACCGAACGTCAGGCCGGCCAGTGCCCCCTGGGCGGCCATCGCCACGGCCGGCCCGAGCAGCGCGAAGAGCAGGTGACTGGCGGCCCACGACGTACGCCCGACGGCGGTTCCGAGAATCAACTCGGCATGCCCGTTCTGCTCCTCGTCGCGCATCCGGAGCGTGGCCTGGATCGCGTAGAGCGAGACGATCAACGCGCAGGTCCCGGTCGTCGACGCGAAGTAGGCATCGGTGATCGACCCGGAACCGCCGATCTTGCTGAACGTGTCGGCCACCCCGCTGCTGGTCGCGGCGAGCTGCACCACGCTCGTGCCGACCCCGCCGAAGACCACGCCGAGCGCGGCGAACCCGGCCGTCCAGCCGGCGAGCAGCCCCCGGTGCAGCCGCCAGGCCAGGCCGAGCGGCGAGGAGAGACCGGCACTCGCGTGGGCCGGGCCCAGCCGGGAGGCGAGCAGGCCGGCCCCCAGGTCACGCCGGGTGAGCAGGACGCCCGCCACGGCCACCGTCACCACCGTGGCCAGCAGCGCGATGATCGCCGGGGTCCAGTCGTCCGCGCCGTACGGGATGATCTTCTGAAGCCAGCCGAGCGGCGACAACCAGGAGAGCCAGGCGAAACGCCCGTCCCCGATCGCCGAGATGTCCCCGCCCATCCGCAGCACGTAGGAGACCCCGAGCACCAGCACCGCGATCATCCGGGCGCCCCGGGCGCTGCTGGTGAGCTGCGCGGCGATCGCGGCCACCCCGGCGAAGAGCCAGGCGCTGAGCATGAACAGCACGCCGAACGCGACCGAGCCCTCGGCCGGTTCGCCCGCCCCGATCATCGAGCCGGTCACGATCAGGCCGATCACCAGGCCGCTCAGCGTCGTGGCGAGCAGCGCGGCGGCGAGCTGGGCCCACCGGCCGACGACCGTGGCGCGGATCAGGTCGCTGCGCCCGGCCTCCTCCTCGGCCCGGGTGTGCCGGATGACGGTGAGCAGCGCGGCCAGCCCGATCATCACCGGGACGAACCCGGCCCGCCAGACCACCAGCTCGCCGAGGCTGTCGCCGGAGAGCGGCCCGTAGAGGCCGGCGAACCCCGCGTTCGCGGCGCTGACGTGCGCGTAGTCCAGCCGCTCGGTCTCCGTGGTGAACAGTTTCTGGAAGCCGGCGGTGTAGACCTGCGGCAGCAGGCCCAGGAGGAACACCCAGATCGGCAGGATCACCCGGTCCCGCCGCAGGATCAGGCGCAGCAGCCGGCCGGTGCCGGTCATCGGGACGCCTCGCTCCCGGTGTAGTGCCGCAGGAACAGCTCCTCCAGCGACGGCGGCTGGCTGACCAGACTGCGCACCCCGGCCGCGACCAGGGACTGCAGGGCCGGCTCCAGCGCGTCGGCGTCCACGTCGAACGCCACCCGCCCGTCCGTGCTGGTCAGGTCATGCACCCCGGCGATGCCGGCCAGGCCGTTGACCGGGCCGGTCAGCTCGGCCCGGATCGTGGTCCGGGTCAGGTGCCGCAGGTCGTCGAGCGTGCCGGTCTCCACCGAACGCCCGTCGCGGATGATCGTCAGCCGGTCGCAGAGCGCCTCGACCTCGGCCAGGATGTGACTGGAGAGCAGCACGGTCCGGTCGCCGCGGCGTTTCTCCTGCAGGATGACCTCGCGGAAGACCTCCTCCATCAACGGGTCCAGCCCGGAGGTCGGCTCGTCCAGCATCAGCAACTCGACGTCGGAGGCCAGGGCGGCGATCAGCGCCACCTTCTGGCGATTTCCCTTCGAGTACGTCCGGCCTTTCTTCCGTGGATCCAGCTCGAACCGCTCGATCAGGTCGTCACGGCGCTTCGGATCGAGGCCACCGCGCAACCGCCCGAGCAGGTCGATCACCTCGCCACCGGTGAGGTTGGGCCAGAACGTGACGTCGCCGGGCACGTACGCCAATCGTTTGTGCAGTTCGGTCGCGCCGGCCCAGGGGTCGCCGCCGAGCAGGCGCACGCTGCCGCCGTCGTTGCGCATCAGACCGAGCAGGATGCGGATCGTGGTGGTCTTGCCGGCGCCGTTCGGGCCCAGGAAGCCGTGCACCTCCCCGGTCCGGACCCTCAGGTCGAGCCCGTCCAGGGCCGTGACCTTCCCGAACTTCTTGATGAGACCTTCAGCATCGATTGCCTCGGCCATGCCAGCTACTCCCCTTCGTGGAGTGCGAGCCGATCCAGCGCCTTCATGGCCTGGTCGGCCTGTTCCGGGGTGAGCAGCGGCTGCCGGAAGATCTCCACCGCGGCACGGTTCATCCGCAGCCAGCCGGGCATGACGCGGACGTCCTCACCGAGCACGTTCGAGAGCTGCTCGTGCATGAGGAACATGCCCATCTTCATGGCGGCGATCACGGCGACGAACGCGTGCGGGTCGGCGCTCTCGATGCCGGTCTTCTCCAGCCAGAAGCCGCCCCGGTCGATGGACTGGGCGAACAGCTTCGACCCGGTCGGCGAGCCGTCCATCAGCGATCGCACCAGATAGCGCTGGAGGATCATCGTGTCGGGCGGGAGGGCGCCGATCAACTGGGTCTCGGCGAACCGGATCTGCACCTCGGCGACACGGCTGGTGGCCCACTCGTCGCAGGCGTCACGCAGCCCCTCCTTAGACCCGAAGTGGTGCCGGAGCAGGCCGGAGGAGACGCCGGCGGCCTGCGCGATGTCCCGGATCGTCGCACCGGCCAGGCCCTTCTCGGCGAAGAGCTCGATGGCGGCGTCCCGGATCCGGGCTCGTGCGGTCAGGTCGCTGTCGCTACTCACATGTGTAGGCTACTACACAAACGTGTAGCCGCAATACCCGTCAATCTCCGCCGTTGATCGTCGCCTCGGTCACGCCGCCACTGGTGAGGTTCCAGCGCTGGAGCAGCTCGCCGTAGGTGCCGGTCCTGATCAGCCGGGTCAGCGCCGCCTGCAGCGCGTCCCGCAGCGCGGTGTTCTCCTTCGCCACCGCGATGCCGTAGAGCCCCGGCTCGTACTGCTGGTCCGAGGCGAGCTCGTAGTACGCGTCGGTCAGCGAGTCGGTGACCAGCGCGACCGCCGGCGGGTAGTCGATCAGCAGCGCCACGGTCCGCCCGGTCCGCAACCGCAGCAGCGCGTCCGCGCCGGTCCGGCCGGCGTCCAGGGTCATCGGCCGGTTGCCGCATTTCGCCTGGTCCCGGCTCAGCATGTCCTCCTGGATGGTGCCGGCCTCGACCGCGACCCGCTGTCCGCACAGCCCGGTCAGATCGGTGATGTGCTGCGGGTTCCCGCGCTGCACCAGGATCGCCGAGCCGGTGCTGAAGTAGTTGACGAAGTCCGCCTTCTTCTCCCGGGCGGCGGTGTCGGTCATCGACGAGAACACCCCGTCGTAGGTGCCCTTGCGCACCTCGTCGAGCGCGGTGGCGAAGTCGCCGAACACCATCTCGACCTTGATGCCGAGCACCGCGCCGAGCGCCGCGGCCAGGTCCGGCTCGAAGCCGATGATGGTGCGGCCGTCCGCGGCGAAGTGCTCCATCGGCGCATAGCTGGCGTCGGTCACCATCCGGACGAAACCGCGATCCCGGGCGGCCTGCGGCAGCATCGCGCGCAGGCTCTCGTCCGCGGTCACCGCCCCGGTCAGGTCCAGGCCGGCGCTCGCGCTCGACTCGGCCGCCGAGGCGCCACAGCCGCCGGCCGCGAGCACGGCCAGTACGCCGGCGACGGTCACGGCACGACGGAAGACGTTCATCGGGCGGTCCTCTCGGTGATCGGTTCGGCGATCGGCTCGACCGCGACCTGCGGCCACGGCACCGGACGTCCGTACAGGTAGCCCTGCGCCTCGTCGCATCCGGCGTCGACGAGCCAGCGGTGGATCTCCAGCGTCTCCACGCCCTCGGCGGTGACCCGGGTGCCCAGGCCGTGCGCCAGCTCGATCACCGAGCGGACGATCGCCTGGCTCTGCGGGTCACGGTCGACGTCCGAGACGAACGCCCGATCGATCTTGATCTCGGTGAGCGGCAGCCCCCGCAGGTGCGACAGGCTGGTGTACCCGGTCCCGAAGTCGTCGACCGAGATGCCCACGCCCAGCACGCCCAGCTCCCGGACCGCCCGGACGGCGCTGTCCGCGTCCCCGGCCAGGGCGGTCTCGGTGACCTCCAGGATCAGCTGCTCCGGCCGGGCGCCGGTCTCGGCGAGCAGCGCGGCGACGTAACCGGTGAAACCGGGCGCGTCCAGGTTGCGGGCCGACACGTTGACCGAGAGCGTCCAGTCCTGACCGGTCGCGGACCAGCCGGCCTGGTCGGCCAGCGCGCGGCGCAGCACCCACTCGGTGAGCGACGCGATCAGCCCGGAGTGCTCGGCGGCCGGCAGGAACTCGCCGGGCGGCAGCAGCCCGCGCTCCGGATGCTGCCAGCGGACCAGCGCCTCGACGCCGTTGATCCCGGCGCCCGGCAGCCCGACCTTGGGCTGGTACCAGAGCACCAGCTCGTCGCGTTCCAGCGCGTGCCGCAGCTCGGCCTGGACCTTCAGCCACTGATGCGGGTGCCCGGCCGTCCCGCCGGCGAACACCACGATGTCCTCGGTACCACGTTTGCCCTGGTACATCGCGGCGTCCGCGCGCAGCTTGAGCGCCTGCAGCTCGATGCCGTGCTCGGGGTAGAGCGCGATGCCGAAGCTGGCCTCCATGTTCAGCGGCACGTCGTCCAGCACCAGCTCCTCGGCGACCGACGCGCGCAGCCGCTCCAGCACCGCGACCGCCTGGGCCGCGTCACGACCGGGCAGCAGCACCGCGAACTCGTCCCCGCCGAGCCGGGCGAGCAGGCCGGCGCCGCCGAACGCCTCGGCCAGCCGGGTGGCGACCATCTGCAGCAGCCGGTCGCCGAGGTGGTGCCCGAAG
>KL571386.1:14899-15092 GCA_000715855.1 Actinoplanes liguriensis | reverse complement strand
AGCCGGAGCACGTCACCCTCGTTCAGGCCGGCCCGCATCCGGGCGGACACCACCCGCAGCAGCTCGTCGCCCGCGTGGTGACCGAGGGTGTCGTTGACCTCCTTGAAACGGTTGAGGTCGAGCAGCACCACGGCGCCGTGCCCGCCGTCGCGCGCGGCGGCCGCCAGCACCGCCTCGGCCCGGTTCCGGTACT
>KL571386.1:14280-14633 GCA_000715855.1 Actinoplanes liguriensis | reverse complement strand
CGGTACTCGGCCCGGTTCGGCAGGCCGGTCAGGATGTCGTGGGTGGCGTTGTACTCCTGGCGGGCGGCGTACCGGCTCAGCGACCGGGTGGTCCACCAGGCCAGCAGCGCCAGGACCAGGTAGAGCGCCGCCAGGCCGATGGCGATCCGCTCGGTCACGCCGTTGAGCTGCTCCCGCATCTGCGCGGCGATCCCCCGGAACGGCAGGTACAGCTCCAGCACTCCGAGAGCCTGCCCGGAGGCGCCGGCCATCAGCGGCTGCACGACCCGGATCACCTCCTGGCCGGAGCCACCGATGACCTTGACGCGGGACGCGCCGGTGGCTGCGGCCCGGAAGTCCGGATCCGTCACCGG
>KL571386.1:12851-14009 GCA_000715855.1 Actinoplanes liguriensis | reverse complement strand
CAGAGGTGTGTATAAGAGACAGCCCGCAGGCGCAGCACCGAACCGTGATAGACGGCCAGCTCGGTGGCCCGGCGCAACCCCTCGAGCTGACTGGTGGTCAGCCCGTCCTCCAGGTCGGCGCCGTCCAGCGACGGGGCGACCGCCATCTCGGCGATCACCCGGGCCTGGGCCAGGCCCTGCCGGCGGCCCTGTTCGGCGGCGTCCCGGCGATATCCCTGCCACATCACCGCGCCCAGCACCATCACCGGCACCAGGCTGGCGGCAGCATAGGTGGCGAACAGCCGCCGACTGGTCCGGGCGCCTGTCCGCCGACGTGACCGGCGCAACCACATGCGGGACTGATCGACGCCGGACGGTACGGGCTGAGAGTTTCACCGCATCCCCGGCGGGCGCCACGCCGTTTGACCCGGCATGCGTATCTCACACCCGTTGCGGCTCGTGCTCACGTCGGTCGTCGCCGCGACCGTGGGCGTGCTGAGTTGCTCACCGGCCTACGCCTCGGTCGGCTCGTCGGCGCACGGCGATCTGCCGGCGTTCAACGGCTCGGTCTACGCGGTCGCGTTCCGGGCCGGCACGGTCTACGTCGGCGGGAACTTCACGGCGGCGACCACGAACGGGAGCAGGGTCGAGCGCAGCCGGCTGGCCGCCTTCGACGCGCGCAGCGGTGAGCTGCTGGACTGGGCGCCGGCCGCCGACGGGACGGTACGTGCCCTGGCCGTCGCCGATGACGCGGTCTACGCCGCCGGCGACTTCGACACCGTCTCCGGGCAGGCACGGGACGCGGTGGCCCGGCTCGACGGCGACACCGGCGCGGTGGGCGACTTCGCGCATCGGGTGGAGGGCGCTCCCCGCACGATGGCCGTCGCGCACGACCGCGTGTATCTCGGCGGGGACTTCACCGCGGTGGACGGCGAGACACGGACCCGGCTGGCCGCCTTCCGGATCGGCGACGGCGACGGCGACCTCGACCCGGACTGGACGCCGACCGCGGACGCGCCGGTGTACGCGCTGGCCACGGCGGGCGACCGGGTGTATCTGGGCGGCAGCTTCCACCGTACGAACAATGTCCGTTCCACCCGGCGGCTGACCGCGGTCGACGCCGTCACCGGCGAGCTGGATCGAGATTTCCAGCCGCAGCCCACCGCGGTCGTCTTCGCC
>KL571386.1:12091-12639 GCA_000715855.1 Actinoplanes liguriensis | reverse complement strand
ACCGCGGTCGTCTTCGCCGTGGCGGCCGACGACACCGGGGTCTACGCGGGCCTGGGCGGTCTCGGCGGCCGCGCCGAGGCGTGGACCCCCGGCGGACGGCTGCGCTGGTCACACACGTTCGACGGGGACGTGCAGGCGGTCGGGGCGCTGGACGGCACGGCGTACGTCGGTGGCCACTTCGACCGGGTCTGCACCAGCGCGAACGTCGACAAGTTCGGCGACTGCACCGACGACTCCCGGTCCCGGGTGAAGCTCGCCGCGATCGACGCCGACGGCGACCTGACCGACTGGGCGCCGCAGGCCAACGGCATCCACGGCGTCCGGGCGATCACCGCCGACCCCGAGCAAGAGGCGATCGCGGTCGGCGGCGACTTCACCATGATCGGCGGCGACGCCCACCGCCGCATCGCCACCTTCAATTGACACAGCCTGTGGATAACTCCCCGAAACCTGTGGACAGGACTGTGGAAATAGCTGCTCAGGGCGGCGGAGCGGCACCGGTCATGATCGCTACAGCGTCCGACATGGAGTGTGCCGACGGCTCGATC
>KL571386.1:11028-11751 GCA_000715855.1 Actinoplanes liguriensis | reverse complement strand
CGCCCTGGCCACCGCGACCGCCTGCCGCTGCCCACCGGAGAGCGACTCGACGGCCTGCCCGATGTTCTGCAGCGTGGCCACGCCCAGCTCGCTCATGTGCCGGGCGGCCTCGTCGCGCATGTACTTGCGGTCCAGCATCCGGAAGATCGATCCCAGCGGGCCCGGCCGGAGCCGCTCCCGGCCGAGGAACAGGTTGTCCGCGATGTCCAGGCCGGGCGCGACGGCCAGGGTCTGGTAGACGGTCTCGATGCCGGCCGCGCGGGCCTCCATCGGATTGCGGAAGCGCGCCGGCACGCCGTCCAGCAGGATCTCGCCGCTGTCCGGGATCATCGCGCCGGACAGGGCCTTGATCAGGCTGGACTTGCCGGCGCCGTTGTCACCGATCACGGCGAGGATCTCACCCGGCATCAGCTCGAGGTCGCTGCCGTCGATCGCGACCACACGGCCGTACCTCTTGGTCAGTCCTTTGGCTTGAAGAACCGGCTCCGTCATGCTGTGCCTCCCTTGGCATGCCCTCCCGGCCCTCGCCTGCGAGGTCGTCCGCCGGGTCCGGGTGGCTGCCGCTCGGTGCAGTCGCTCATGCCTTGACCTTCCTGATCCACTGGTCCAGGGAGACCGCGACCAGAACCAGCAGACCGATGGCGAAGCCCTGCCAGACCACCTCGACACCGGCCAGTTGCAGCCCGTTGCGGAAGACCCCGACGATCAGCGCGCCGATCAGCG
>KL571386.1:10311-10763 GCA_000715855.1 Actinoplanes liguriensis | reverse complement strand
CCCCGCCGCGACCGCCGAACAGGCTCGTCCCGCCGAGCACCACCGCGGTGATCGAGTCCAGGTTGTACTCGGTGCCGACGTTCGGGCTGGCCGACGCGAGCCGTCCGATAAGGATCCAGCCGCCGACCGCGTAGAGCAGCCCGGCCACCGTGTAGACCGAGAAGAGCACCCGATTCGTCCGGATCCCGGCCAGCCGCGCCGCCTCCGCGTCGTCCCCGGTGGCGTAGACGTGCCGGCCCCACGCGGTCCGCCCCAGGGCATAGAAGAAGAACCCGAAGAGCAAAAGCATCAGAATCGAGCCGTACGTCAGTTGAAAGCTCCCGATCGAGATCGCGTCCCCGGTCCACGTCATCAGGTGCGGCATGTCCGATCCACGAACCGTCTCGCTGTTGCTGACCACGGAGTTCAGTGAGAAGAAGATGGTCAGCGTGCCGAGCGTGACGATGAACGGC
>KL571386.1:3939-10084 GCA_000715855.1 Actinoplanes liguriensis | reverse complement strand
CAGCGTGCCGAGCGTGACGATGAACGGCGGCAGCTTGATCCGGGTCACCAGCATCCCGTTCAGCGCGCCCATCGCCGTCCCGCAGACCAGCCCGAGCAGCAGTGCGAGCACCCCCGGCATCCCGGCCTTGACGCAGAACTGCGCCATCAGGATCGAGGAGAAGACCGCGATCGCGCCGGCCGACAGGTCGATCCCGGCGGTCAGGATGATCAGCGTCTGCCCGAGCGCGAGCGTGGCGATCACGGTGACCTGCACGAGCACCAGCGACAGGTTGGCCGCGGCGAAGAAGCGGGTGTTGACGATCGAGAACGCGACGATCGCCAGGATCAGCACGGCCAGCGGCCCGAGCACCGGGTTGCCGTGCAGCGTGTGCTGCAGGCGCAGGCCGAACGAGTCGTGCCGGCGTACGTCGAAGTCAGTGGTGGCGGACATGTCGGGACTTCACCCCCAGCAGTTCTGCTTGCCCCACGCGGAGTCCTTCGCCTCCACGCCGGCCTGCGGGTCGTCGGTGATCAGCTGGACGCCGGTGTCGATGAAGTCCTTGCCGGCGGTGTTCTGCGGTTTCGTGCCGTCCTTGGCGTACTTCGCGATCGCCTCGACGCCGAGCTCGGCCATCTTGATCGGGAACTGCATCGAGGTGGCCCCGATGACCCCGTTCGTGACGTTGTCCACGCCCGGGCAGCCCCCGTCGACCGAGACGATCGTGACGTCCTTGTCCTTGCCGGCCGCCTTGAGCGCCTGGTATGCGCCGGCCGCCGCGGGCTCGTTGATGGTGTAGACCAGATTGATCGACGGGTCCTTCTGGAAGAGGTTCTCCATCGCGGTACGGCCGCCCTCCTCGTTGCCGTCGGTGACGTCGTGCCCGGCGATCCGCGGGTCGTTCTCGTCGCCGATCCGGTTCGGGTCGCCGTTCGGGATCCCGAACCCCTCCAGGAAGCCCTGGTCCCGCTTGACGTCCACGGAGACCTGGTTCGGGTTGAGGTCGAGCATCGCGATCTTCGCGGTCTTGCCGTCCTTGGCGAACTTCGCCTTCGCCCACTCGCCGATCAGCTTCCCGGCCTGGTAGTTGTCGGTGGCAAAGGTGGCGTCCGCGGCGTCCGGCGGATCGACGGGCGTGTCCAGGGCGATGACCAGCATGTTCGCCTTGTGGGCCCGGTCCAGCGACGGCACGATCGCTTTCGAGTCGTTCGGCGTGATCAGGAAGCCCTTGGCGCCGTACGAGATGAGGTTCTCGATGGCCTGAACCTGGGCCTCGTTGTCACCGTCCACTTTGCCGGCGAAGGTCTGCAGGTCGACGCCCTGTGGCCCGGCGGCGCGCTGAGCGCCGTGCTTCATCGTCACGAAGAACGGATTCGTGTCGGTCTTGGTGATCAGCCCGACCACGGGCTCGCCGTTCCCCCGGTTGCAGGCAGCGCCGGCCAGCACCAGCGACACGCAGCCCATGACCGCCATCAGCCTGCGCATGCCGCCTCCGCCACATCGAGGGACGCCGTTGTCTTGGAGTAGACGCCCGCCCCTCCGCGATGTCAACTCAGGGTTTCCAGAGCATTGCCGAAAGTGACACTCACGTGGGTTTCACATCCCATGAGGAAGGTTGTCCGATCGGTACGTTCCACACCGGACCGCACCGCATCCACGGGGGAAATTCCATGCGAGGCCGCCTGTTCTCGGCTCGCACAGGACCGGGACGGCTCAGAGTTCTCTTAGCCGTCGTCCTGGGCGTGGCCGTTTTTGTACCTGTGCAGCCGCAACCGGTCCACTACGGCCCGCTGCCGGTGCTCAACTCGTTGCCCATCGATCCACGGACCGACCCGGACGTGCGGGAGCTCTGCCCGGCGGCGTCCCGACGTCCGGTCCCGGACGGCAAGCCGATCCGCGTCGTCCTGACGCCCGCCCCGCCCTTCACCGCGGAGCAGTTCACCGCCGGGTCGCTGCGCAAGTTGCCGGTCGCCGACCCTACCTGGCAGATGCGGTACCTCGGCCTGATGTGGATGGGACCGCTGGCCCGGCGTGCCGCGCAGGACGGGCAGCTCGACGCGCTCAGCATCCTGATCCGGCAGGCGGTGCTGTTCCACCAGCTCAACCCGGACCCGCACCGCAGCGAGCACGGCTGGGACGAGGGCACCGCGCTGAACCGCCTCAAGAGCGAGAACTGCCTGTACGCCCTCACCCGCGCGCCGGAGCTCGTCCCCGGGATGGCCGCCGACGTCGCGGTGCTGACCGGGGACCGCTACTACGGCCCGCCGAACGTGCCGGTGACCCACAACCACGGCCTGATGGCCAACCTGCGGATGATCGCCGCGGGAAAGCTGACCGGGCGACCGGAATGGATCACGAAGGCGGCCGACCGGCTCGTCGCCGAGGCGCCCGCGGCCTTCTCCGCGCAGGGCGTCACCCTCGAGCAGGCGTCCACGTACCAGGTCACCAATACGAGTCTGTGGACGAGCGCGGCGACAGCGCTGGAGTCGCTGCCCGGGTATGCGGACCACGCGCGCCGGATCCGGGCCACGGTGCAGAAGGCCCAGCGCATCGAGAGCTTCATGACCGAGCCGGACGGCAGGCTCGTCCAGGTCGGCGACTCGGACGCGATCGCCGGCCGGCCCCGGAAGACCACGGGTGACCTGGTGCTGCGCGACGACCAGGCCGGGTGGGTCATCGGCCGCACCAGCTGGACCGACCCGGACGCCGTCTACTACACGGTGCGCTACGGCCCGAAGCGCTGGGCGCACGGCCAGCAGAACCGTGCCGGCGGCGTGACCTGGTCGGCCCTGGGCACCCGGGTGCTGACCGGCACCGGTCGCTACAGCTACGACGACGCCGACGAGCTGAGCGGCTACCGCCGGACCCCGGAGAGCCAGAACGTCGCCGCACCGGTCGGCGCGACGATCGTCGCCCGCGGCACCAGCACGGTCACCAGCAGCGACTTCGGCGCTGCCGAGCACCGGATCACGGTGGCCGACACGGTCTACGGCCCGCCGCACACCCGCCAGCTCTCGATCAGGCAGAACCAGGCCCGGCTGTCCGTCACCGACACCTTCACCGGGGTCGAGGACTGGGCCCAGAACTGGCATCTCGACCCCGCCTGGGAGCTGGTCACCGGCAGCATCGGCGGGCAGGACCTGACCTTCGAGAACCCCGCCGGCCGTCGTCTGACGATCACGACGACCGGCAGGGTGACCGGCGTCTGGTGCGGCTCCGGGGACTCCCCGCAAGGCTGGGTCTCGCCGCGGCTGCACGTCAAGAAGGCCGCCTACCAGCTCAGTCTCGGCTCGGCCGGCGGCGCCCCGGTCACCACGGTGTTCCAGCTCTCCTGAACCGCGGAGGCGGCGCGTCCCCGGAGGACGCGCCGCCTTTCGTTCACATCCCTACGGGAAACTGACGAGATACGACGGTACGGTCGCGGTCCCCTGAGCCGCGGCCCCGGTGTTGTTGACCACGTGGTCGATCACGCCGTTGCCACCGAGCGACACGGTGAGCAGGTTGTGCAGCTTCACCCCGGAGTTCACCGGCACCTCGAAGCCGTTGTTCGAGTGGATGCTCGGGTTCACGTTGAAGTAGCAGTAGCTGCCCAGCCCCCACGCCTCGTGACTGGTCACCGAGTCGGCCACCTTGTACGCCGCGTAGCCGTTGGCCCCGCTGCGCCACGCCGCCTGGGTCGGCGGGTCGTACGGCTGCTCGTTCTGCAGGAAGTACGTCTTGCCGCCGTTGCCGTTCCACACGATCTCGTACTTCTGGTAGTGCTCGACGAACAGGCCGTACGCGGTCACGTTCTGACCGTTCACGATCAGTCCGCTGTCGGCCGTGTTCACGGTCCAGCCGTACGTCCCGGCGTTGCCGTGGTCGGCGCGCCACGCCCAGATGTGGTCGATGATCGTGTTGTTGCTGTTCACCAGCAGGCTGTTGGTGGCCTTGCCGGCGATCGAGCCGCCGATCCGGAAGAACACGTCCTGGACCGTGGTCGGGTTCGACGCGTGGTTGGCGGACGAGCCGTTCGGGCCGATGACCAGCAGGTTCGCCGAGTTGGTGGTGCCCGCGTCGAAGAGCAGGCCGGCGATCTTCACACCGTCCACATCGGCGGTCTGCAGCGGGGTGACGCCGTTGTCCGGGATGATCGTCGCGTAGCCGAGGCCCATCACCACGGTGTTCGCCCGGGTCACGTTGATCGTCTGGTTGACGTGGTAGACGCCCGGCTGGAAGATCAGGTTGAGGCCCTGGGCGAGCGCCTGGTTGATCGTCGCCGCGCTGTCACCCGGCTTCGCCACGTAGAACTGGCTCAGCGGGATGCTGGTGCCCGGCGTGTTGCCGTTCGCCCAGCTCACACCGGACGAATTGGTCGACAGGCTGGGGACGAAGACCGCGTAGTCGCTGCCGTTCAGGTACAGGTACGGCTTCTCCCGGATTACCGGGGTCTGCGCGATCGTGGTGTACGGCGGGTTCGGGAAGCTGCTCGCCGGCGCACCCTGCACTCCGACGAACGTCTGGTTCCAGACCGCGTTGGAGTTCGACCCGATCTGGCTGTTCCGGGTGAACCACTGCTGCTGCGAGTACTGGCCCTCGACACCGCTGATCCGCGAGTCGGCGATGTAGCCGCCGGACGCCCAGCCGTAGCCGTTCGGGGCGAGGTTCAGGTCGCCGTGCACGTCCATCCGGCGGAACGGCGCGGCCTGCGACACGGCCCACCGGTCGGCGCCGGAGACCGGGTAGAGCGAGATGTTCTCGACCGAGCGCCAGAAGTTCTGGGTGGCGTTGCCCTGGAACCAGCCGGCGTCGACCGTGATGTCCCCGTTGATCCGCACGTCCTGCGGGTTCTGACCGAGACCGATCACCGAGGTGTTGAAGCCGACCTGGATGTTCAGGCCGTTGTAGGTGCCCGGCTTGAACGCCAGCAGGTTGCGCTGGGTGCCGAACTGGTTCGTCTCCTGCTGCTTGAAGATCGTGTCGGCCGTGGCCTGGATCGACGCGCTCGACATGCTCGGGTCGAAGACGGTGACCTGGGCGCCGAGGCTCCCGCCGCCGGGCAGAGTCGGGCCGGACGGGGAGGTGGTCGGGTCGGTCGGCGTGGTCGTCCCGCCGCCGTACACCTTGAACTCCCACAGCGAGTAGCCGTAGCCGGTGGTCCGCTGGGTGCCGTACATCCGGACGTAACGGCCGGCGCCGTTCACCGACAGGTTCTGGTTCCCACCGGTCGACGTGGTCGTCGAGTAGATCGAGGTCCAGGTGCTCGCGTTGTCCGACACCTGGATCTGGAACGCCTTGCCGGCGGCGGTCTCCCAGTTGAGCTCGACCCGGCTGATCGTCTGCGTGCTGCCCAGGTCGACCTGCAGCCACTGCGGGTCGGAGAAGGCGGATGCCCAGCGGGTGCCGAGGTTGCCGTCGACGGCTTCCGAGGCCAGGTAGGCCCCGGCCGCCTCGGTGGAGGAGGCGGTCGCGGGCTTGCCCTGTGACAGCAGCGTCTCGGCGGCCGAGGCGCCGGACATGGTGATCGCGGCATAACCGGCGACGACGGCGGCCGTCAGGCCGACTATCGCGCCGCTCCGCCAGCGGGAGCGTCTCATGGGGGTCTCCTAGCAAGGACGGGGGAAAACTAGGTAGCGGGAGAGCGCTCACCCGGTGCCACGACGCTAAGAGTCGTTACCAATCGATGTCCAGGATGTTGCGAGGTTCCGGAACCGGTACCGGACAGCCTCGCTGTTACAGCGTTCACACCGCCGTCCATAGTGTTTCCGCAGTTCACGGCGTTGGTAACAATTGTCATGACGTGTTTCATGACCGCCGATAACAGCTCTTCCGGAACCGGTTCCGCCGAGTCTCGCCACAACTCCCAAAAGCCTTCAAAAACCTCGATTTGCGTACGAACGGTCGCCGCCACCGGGAGCAGCCCGGGCACTCGCGCCACTTCGACGCCGGGACGCCGCGCTACCCGGTCCTGGCCCGGCTTGGAAGACACGAGCCCGAGGTGACCGATTGACGTCACTGATCACCGCACACCGGCCAGGATGGACCCATGCGACTGACCCTGATCAGCGACACCCACGTGCCGAAGCGCGCCCGTGACCTGCCCGATCCGGTCTGGGCGGCGATCGAGGCGGCCGACGTGGTTCTGCACGCCGGGGACTGGGTGGACGCTGTCTCTTATACACATCTC
>KL571386.1:1051-3707 GCA_000715855.1 Actinoplanes liguriensis | reverse complement strand
GCTGCTACGGCAACAACGACTTCGGCGCGCTCCGCGAGCGGCTCCCGGAGATCGCCCGCGTCGAGTTGGAGGGCGTGCGCTTCGCGGTCGTCCACGAGACCGGGTCCGCCGACGGCCGGGAGAAACGTTGCGCCGACCGGTTCCCGGACGCCGACGTCCTGGTCTTCGGCCACTCCCACATCCCGTGGGACACCACCGCCGCGACCGGCCTGCGACTGCTCAACCCCGGCTCGCCCACCGACCGCCGCCGCCAGCCGTACGCGACCTGGATGACCGCCGAGGTCACCGCGGGAACGCTGGGCGAGGTGACCCTGCACAGGGTGCCGCCCCGCGGGTGAGACCCACGGGGCGGCGGCGAACAGACGATCAGGCCAGGCTGACCGACGGGTAGAGCGGGAACGGCGCGAGCAGCTCGGAAGCCTGCTTGGAGATCCGGTCGGACAGCGCCGGGTCCAGCGTGAACTTGGCCTTCGACGTGGCGTCGGGGGTGGTGCCGGCCAGGACCGTGTGGATCAGCTCGGCGATCTGGTCCATCTCGGCGGCGCCCAGGCCACGCGAGGTCAGGGCCGGGGTGCCGACCCGGATGCCGGACGTGTACCAGGCGCCGTTCGGGTCGGACGGGATCGCGTTGCGGTTGGTGACGATGCCGCTGTCCAGCAGGGCCTGCTCCGCCTGGCGGCCGGTCAGCCCGAACGGGTGCACGTCGATCAGGACCAGGTGGTTGTCGGTGCCACCGGAGACCAGCTGCACGCCCCGCTTGAGGAGACCCTCGGCGAGCGCCTGGCTGTTGGTGACGATCTGCTGCGCGTACGCCGA
The DNA here is from genome assembly GCA_000715855.1 of Actinoplanes liguriensis. Taxonomy (GTDB): domain Bacteria; phylum Actinomycetota; class Actinomycetes; order Mycobacteriales; family Micromonosporaceae; genus Actinoplanes; species Actinoplanes liguriensis. The sequence goes on along the minus strand of KL571386.1, from coordinate 2,891 downwards.
GAACTCCGGCCGGCGCGCCTCCGCGAACGCGATCGCCTTGGCGGCCATCACGTGCGGCAGCGGGCCACCGAGCACCATCGGGCAGCCGCGGTCGACCTGCGACGACAGCTCCGGCTGGCAGAGCACGGCGCCACCGCGCGGGCCGCGCAGGCTCTTGTGGGTGGTGGTGGTGACGATGTGCGCGTGCGGGATCGGGTTGTAGTCCCCGGTGAACACGCCACCGGCGACCAGGCCCGCGAAGTGCGCCATGTCGACCATGAAGGTCGCGCCCACCTCGTCGGCGATCTCCCGCATCTTGGCGAAGTTCACCTTCCGGGGGTACGCCGAGTAGCCGCCCACGATCACCGCGGGCTTGAACTCCTTGGCGGACTCGAGCAGCGCCTTGTAGTCGATCTGCCCGGTGGCCGGATCCACCCCGTACGACCGCTGGTCGAACATCTTGCCGGAGATGTTGGGCCGGAAGCCGTGGGTGAGGTGCCCACCGGCGTCCAGCGACATGCCGAGCAGACGCTGGTTGCCGAACGCCTGCCGCAGCTCGGCCCACTCGGCGTCGGTCAGGTCGTTGATCTGCCGCTTCTCGAACTTCTTCAGGTAGGGCACCTCGACGCGGTCGGCCAGGATCGCCCAGTAGGCGACCAGGTTCGCGTCGATGCCGGAGTGCGGCTGGACATACGCATACGGAGCGTTGAACAGCGCCTTGGCGTGCTCGACCGCGACCGACTCGACGGTGTCCACGTTCTGGCAGCCGGCGTAGAAGCGGCGCCCGATGGTGCCCTCGGCATACTTGTCCGAGAGCCAGTTACCCATGGCGAGCAGGACGGCCGGAGAGGCGTAGTTCTCACTCGCGATCAGCTTCAGCGACTCGCGCTGGTCGGTGAGCTCCTTCGCGATCGCGTCCGCGATGCGGGGCTCGACGGACCGGACCACCTCGAGGGCGGAGCGGAAGGCTACGGACTCGGCATTCAACTCTGACATGGGACCTCCCTATCACGTAGTGAAGAGGCCCAGGCGCACGGCATGTCGTCGTCTCGACGAGGCCGCTCCCCGATGGTCAACCATCCGAACGCGCCAGTCACGGCCTGTCCGCCAGCATACCGGCGGCCACCGGGAAGGTCACACCGGTTAGCCGCTCCGACTCGACCCAAAGCCGCTGCTGCACCGCCGGATCATGCGCGTTCTCGTCCGCTGTGACCCTCGTCGCCCGCCCGGTGAACTCTCCCCAGCCGCCCGGCCCGAAATACTCCCCGCCACACACCGCGGGATCCGTGGCGGCCCGCAAGATCGGCAGCGCCCCGTCCTTCTCGCTCTGAATCAACCACGAGAACAACAATTGTGTACGCCGTGAGACCACGAACCGGAACAGCCACGGACTGGTCCGCATCAGCCGCGTCCGGGCCGCCCCCGGATGCGCCGCCACGCTGACCAGCTCCGGAAAGCGACGCTGCAGCTCGTGCGCGAAGAGCAGGTTCGCCAGTTTCGACTGCCGATAGGCCCGCATCGCGTCGTATCCCCGCTCCGATTGCAGGTCCCCGAAATTGATGACGCCACCTCTGTGCCCATTGCTGCTGACCGTCACCACTCGCGCCCCGGGCGTCCCGAGAAGAATGCCGATCAGCAGCCCGGTGAGCGCGAAATGCCCCAGATGGTTCACGCCGAATTGCCATTCAAACCCGCTTGCCGTACGGCCATAGGGCGGAATCATCAGCCCGGCATTGTTGACGAGCAGGTCGAGCCGCTCGAACCGCTCCCGGAACTCCCCCGCGGCCCGCCGCACCGACTCCAGGTCGCCGAGGTCGACGTGCAGCGCCCGTCCGTCCAGTTCCTGTCTCTTATACACATC
>KL571386.1:0-828 GCA_000715855.1 Actinoplanes liguriensis | reverse complement strand
CGATCCCGCCCGGCGATCACGATCGTCGCCCCACGCCCGGACAGCTCCCGTGCCGTCTGGAGCCCGATACCGGAGTACCCGCCGGTGATCAGCACGATCCGGCCCGTCTGGTCAGGGATGTCAGTGGTGCTCCACATGCCACACCTCCTAGAATCGGGACGCGCGTCCCGCTTAATCGAAGATGCGGGACGCCCGTCCCGGTTGTCAACCCCGCCTACCGGAACCGAGACGTCCCTGGAGGTCACAGCCGTGCGAGCCGACGCCGAACGCAACCGCGCCAAGGTCATCGAGGCTGCGATGGCAGCGTTCGCCACCGATGGCCTGACCGTCTCCGTGGCCGAGATCGGGCGCCGGGCCGGCGTGGGCACCGGGACGGTGAGCCGGCACTTCCCCACGAAGGAGTCTCTGTACGCCGCGATCGTGCTGGCCAAGGTCGAGGAGATCGTCAGCGAGGCCCGTGCCGTGCTGGCCGCCGAGCCCCCGGGTCAGGCCTTCTTCACGTTCTTCCGCTATATGGTCGGCCAGGCCGCCACCAATCGCGGTCTCGCCGAGGCCTTGAACGGTGGCGGATTCGACGTCGAGTCGGCTGCCGACTCCACGGACCACGATCTGGAGGGCGCCGAGCAGAAACTGCTGAGGCGAGCTCAGGAGGCCGGCGCCGTCCGTCCGGACGTGACCCGCGCCGACGTAAAGGCCCTATTGGCGGCCTGCGTCGCCGCGCCGGACCGCTCACGAATGATCGAAATCGTTTCGGCCGGCCTTCGCCCCTGACCCCACCACCGCCGCCAGGCGCAAACTGTCCGGCTGGTTCTGACCGTGGTTATGAGG
>KL571385.1:7200-7872 GCA_000715855.1 Actinoplanes liguriensis | reverse complement strand
GCCCACGCCTGCGCCGGAGTACGGCCGCCGATCCCGCGGTGGGTGTGCTCGGTGTTGTACCAGGTCACCCACGCGGCGAACTGCTCGACGAAGACACTCCAGCGCATCGGCATACCGCCGGGATCGGCGTCGTCGACGGCCGCGGCCCGCTCGTAGCCGGCCCGGGCGGCGGACCGGTCGTCCAGCGGCCCGGACAGTCGACCGTTGAGCTCGCGCGGGCCTTCGGTGAAGCCGGGCAGCATCGACAGCAGGATCTGGTCGATGGTCCGGTTGGCCCGCTCGATCTTGCCCTTGGCGTTGGCGTGGTAGGCGGGCAGCACGTGCGACTCGACGGTGAGCGCGTTCGCTGCCGCGCGGACCGCCTCGGCGGCGAACTCCAGGCCCCGATCGAGGCGCAGCATCCCGGGTACGCCGCGGGCCGGGCCGTGGTCGTCGGGCAGCATCCCCATCCGCAGCGCGGTCAGCACGGTCCCGGCGTGCGGGGTGAGCGAGATCGCCCAGCCGACGATGACCCGGCTGGCGTCGTCGACGAACATCGTCACCCAGGGCGTAGTCGCCGGCCCGCGCGGCGGCAGCACCAGAATCGGCAGGTTCTTGTGGTCGCCCTCCCACACCTGGTTGCGCCAGGTGGCCTGACGGCGCAGGTAGACCAGCTTCTGTCTCTTATACACA
>KL571385.1:851-7047 GCA_000715855.1 Actinoplanes liguriensis | reverse complement strand
CTGCACCGCGGCTCGGGCCCGGTGCAACGCCGCCACGTTGCCCCGGAAGTCGGCGTACGCGGCGCGGTCAGTGGCCGACAGCCGGAACCGTTCGGGCTGCAGCGGGGCGGTCGCCGCGAGACGGCGCCACACCGACCGCTCGGTGACGCCCAGACCGTCGGCGACCAGCCGCACCAGCGCGGTGGTGAGCTGCCCACCCTGCTGTGCCGCCCGTAGTTGATGCAGGGCGGCGCTCCACTGCTCAGGGCGGGGCCGGGTCATCGTTCACCTCACCGGCACAGCGAAGATCGACATTGGTAACGATGAGAACGGGACCACCCGGGCTCAGTCAAGCCCAAGCGCCCGAAGACTCGATGTCGATCATGGCCCTGACATAGCGCGTGACCCCGGCCTAAGCCGGGGTCACGCCTGTAGCCGATCAGCTAGCCCTCATGGGCCAGCCTGCTAGAGGGGCCAGTGCCCGGACAGGACCAAGATCAGCACGATCACACAGCCGATGATCTTCTGCGAGGTCGACACCTGTACGGACAGCGTGAAGTCGTTCATGAGAACGCTCCTTTTCACTCGTTGGGCCCCGGGCTACGGGACTTGATTGGCTCGGCTCGCGCCGCACCGCAACACGCTCGACAGGGCTGTCATCCCCTGATAAAGCATCGGCACCGGGCTGAACCTTACTGGCGCCAAGCATAGCCTCTTCCGCGCAATCTCTGTGCCGTTCCGGCGGGGGTGTCGCCCGTTTTCCTGGAAGGGCGCGGAATCAAGATCCGCGAATCGGTGCCCGGAGCAGCTATTTTGCCTTGCCGTTCGAACAGGAATGCAGGTGCGTCGAGGCGCGAGGCCGCGTCGCTGCACCGGGCGTGTCTTAATCCCCGTCACCGTGACGCGCATTTACCGCAGAGCGGGGCAGCTTCCATCGGTGCAGGCCACGGTCCCGTGGTGAGCTATAGCACGCCAAGGAGACGCGACCCGGCGTTCGTCTTGCGTCGATACCGGATAACGACGCAAGACGAAGTCTGCTATAGCCTATGGCAGACTTCCTGCACCAGCGGTAGCACCAGCCCACATCAGCATGATGAGGGATCGGATCACGTTTGCCATGCGCACTGGGTTGTACACGCGATTCGCCACTGATTTCGACATTGAGTATCTAGGCCGAATTGACGCGGAGAAGATGCGCAAAGCACCAGCAATGCCAATGACATTGGCTTTGACATTCCGATGCGCAAAGAAACTTGCATTGGAATCAGCACTGAAGTCCGCAACGGCGTCGCATCTGTGGCATGATGGATCCAGCAGGACACGGCCGGTTGCGGTCGCTGACCTGCAAGAACGCCTTCACGTTGTTCCCCGGGCTACGGGCAGCGTCAGGACGTAGATGGGCCCGCGACTGTCATCGCCGGGCCCATCAGCATGTCAGCCCCACGACGCTCCTGCTGGTCCTCGACCGGGCTACCTGCCACATAGCAACTTACTCCGGACCTGCGGTGATCATGGACGGTGTCCAGGCAGCCTGGGCGCGCGCTATCAGCAATCTAGGAGGATTACTGAAATGCGTGTTGATCTCCGCTAAACGGGGTGCCCGTCGGGTCGGGGACTTGCCCGGTCCCAGGCCCTCATCGCTGTTGCTGGCCCTGCGGGCTTGGTCAGATCCTCCATCCGGAGTTCCAGCCAGGCAGCTTCGTGGCCATGACGGTGAACTCGAGTTCGAGGGTGCCGGCGGCTGCAGCGGCGGCGAGCATGGCGGTGTACTCGGGGTCTGGGGAGTAGAGCGTCCAGCGGCGGCCGCGGGCGTCGAGGACGAACAGCAGCCCCCATACGGCCGGCGCGGTTCCGGCGAGGGCGACCAGGCGCTCGGGGTTCTTCAGGTAGTTGTGCCTGAGCCGGCCGTGCCCGGCGATGGTCAGCGGGAACCGGGGTGCGCCGGGTGGCCAGGCCCAGCGGGTCAGGCGTGCCACGGCACCGTCACCGGCTGGTCGTGGTGAGTAGGACGTCGTACTTCTCCAGCGTCGGCGGCCCGGGCCTCGAATCCGGCGGCAGCTGAGCAACGCGCTCATCGAGCGCGGCCCGGTCGCCGCGCTTGGCGGCCTGCAGCTCGGGCAGCGCCGTGTAGAGGGTGCTGCGGGAGACGCGCAGCAGCTTGGCGATCGAGGTCATCGTGCGGTCCGGCTCGTCGAGCAGCTGCAACGCGTACGCGACCTTCTCCGGAGTCATCGCCGGCGGCCGCCCGAGGCGCTGACCGGCTGCGCGGGCGGCGGCCAGCCCCTCGTTGGTGTTGGCCACGATGATCGTGCGGATGAACTCGGCCAGGGCCGCGAAGACGTGGAAGACGAACATCCCGCCCGGAGTGGTGGTGTCGAGCTTCTCGTGCAGGGACTGGAAGCCGACGCCCAGGCGCTTAAGCCGGCCCACGATGGTGATCAGGTCTTCCAGGGAGCGGCCGAGCCGGTCGAGGGAGACGACGGTGAGCGCATCGCCGGGCCGGATGTACTCGAACACCTTGTTCAGCTCGGGCCGGTCGGCGTTCTTGCCGCTGGCCTTGTCGAAGAAGCACTTCGCGCAGCCAGCCGCGGTGAGCGCGGCCTGCTGACGGGCGAGGTTCTGCTCGCGGGTGGAGACGCGGCCGTAGCCAACGAGCACGCCGGCGAGCGGGGTGGACAGCAGCAGATCGCCCTCGGTGGGCGCGGGGGTGGCGGTCACGTCGTCCAGGGTGTCCGAGAAAGCCGTCATGGCGTTGTTGGACACGCCGACTTTCCGGACGGGTTTTCCGGACAGCTCTGACCGATCGGAATGCCAGTTCTTGATCTTGTCCGGAAAACGATCGTTTTTCGTACATCAGCGCGGAGGATCAAAGAGGTCCCCCATCTTCGACGAAGGCGGACGTCCGGCGCGCCTGTGTCAACTATTCTAAGTGGCATGACAAAGATGCCTCCGCCGTCTTCACAAAGCCGCCGCTTCATGATGCACTGAGAAGAAGGACGTGGTGGCTGGGTACTGACTGGGAGGCAAAATGGCAATCCGGCTTAAGCTCGGGAGCTACGAAACTGTTCAGAGCGACCCGCTCGGAAGAACCTTCATCGGTTGCTTCCCGCGCATGACCGAAGACGAGGCATGGGAGGCAGGCCGGGGCGTTTGGAAGATGAACCGGGAGAAGGCGAGTCGGCAGCGGTTTGCCCTCATCGTCGGCGAAGGCATCGTCCGCGCGGTCGCCGAGATCACCGGCTACAGCGAGCACACCACGGCAACTGGCGTGCGCGGCGCCCTGGAGGGGCAGCCCCTGCCGGCCGGTCACCCGGTCCGGGACGCGTACCTCGGTCAGCCGGACCCGGTCGCGAACGGCTCGCAGAACCCCGTGGGCTACTGCGACCTGCCCGAGGAGAGCGTCTTCCGCAACCGGCCGTGCGCGTGCGGCTGCGACGAGCCCACCGACCGCGACTTCCTGCCCGGCCACGACGTACGCGCCATCCAACAGCGCGTTCGCGACCACTTTGACGGATCCCCGCTCAAGCTCATCCAGTTCATCGACCAGCACGTCTCCGCCGCAGCAGCCTGAACCCCCTGAAGCCCCTCGCACCCTCACCGATAAGCGTGCGAGGGGCTTCGCTGCACATCCGCCATCGCCCCCGCCTGCACCGACTCTCACCAGTAGTCAGGCGTCAACTGACGATCGATGGCAATCACTGACGTTCGGATGGCATTCCACAGATGTCGCGAGCGGGTGACGCTTGCTCTCTATCGACCCCGGAGGCCAGGAGGAGATGACCATCCGTCACCTCAGCGCGGGCCGTGCGGTCGCCGCGGCCGATGGCATCGTGATCCTGGTGACTCACCGGATGTCCGCACAAGTGCCACAGCCCGGCGCCGTAGACGGTCGACGAGGCGGGCTGGGCCGGCGAAGAGTCACGCGTCGCGGAGGTGGAAGGTAAAGGTGGCCAGGATCGACGCCGTCGCTGTCCAGACGATCAGCGCGGCAGCGCCCCGCGCGGGATCGGTCAAGGCGGTGTCAGGAAGCCAAGCTGCGGCGTTCTCTGACCGGGCGCGCAGGATCGGGGCTGCGATCAGGTAGACGGGGAGCAGCACGGCCACCGCGGGGATCGCGTGGCGCAGCAGTAGACCCACCGCGGCTGCCAGCAGTGAGGTGAGCGTGAGGTAGACGGCCGCCGCCGGCGCCTTGCCGGGGTCGCCGGTCGCGACCAGGGCGACCGTGACGGCGACCGGAACCGTGACGGCGACGAGAGCTGACGCCTTCGCCGCCGCGAGGAGCAGCCGGCGCGGGGTGGCCAGCAGGGTGGTGCGGATCTGGCTGCCGGCCTGGAACTCGTGGGTCGTCGCGAAGACGCCGAGCAGCAGGAAGCCGACCTGCACGGTCTGCAAGACCCGGTTTCCGTCCTGGCGGGTCGCGGCGAGCAGCAGTGTGGCGAGCAGGGTGAGCGCCGTGGTGGTGCGGATCGCTGGCAGTGTCAGGAGCTTGCGGATCTCGGCGATCGCGGTGGCGCTCATGTGTCGCGCCGCTGGAAGAGCCAGGCCGCCAGGATCAGGAACGCGGCTACCCATGCGGTCATCACCAGGCCCGCGGTGACCGGCGGGATCCGGACGGACAGGTCCATGCTGCGGATGAACATGTGCGGGCCGACGATGTCGGGCAGGTAGGCGGCCAGCGGCGTGACCTTGTACAGCAGGTAGGAGACCGAGACGACCGAGCTGTTCAGGATCAGGACGGTCAGGGTGATCACGCCGTTGCGGGCGATCAGCGTGATCGCGAAGGCGAGCAGGGTGATCAGCACCCAGTAGAGGATCGCGCCGGCGACCCGGGCCGCGCTCGGTGCCGGGACCGCGTCGCCGTGCACCACCTCGGTCAGGGCCAGGGTCGCTGCCGCGGTGATCAAGCCCTGCGCGGCGACCACCAGAACGAGGGCTGTGGCTTTGGCGGTGAGCAGGCGGATCCGGTGGGGAACCGCGGTCAGCGTGGCGGTCAGCTGCCGGGCACCGGGGGAGTCGTCGCCGGTCGACGTGTACTCACTGCTGACCGACACCACGCCCAGGATCAGCGCGCCGAGCAGGCCGATCCCCAGGTTGCGAAAGCCCAGGTCGGTCGGATCGCCGAGCGTGCCGTCGGCGATCGACTCACGGGTGGCCGGAGCGTTGACGGTCACCAGCAGGGGTGCGATCAGCACGCCCAGGATCACGCCGACCCGGGCGGTCGGCAGGCCGAGAAGCTTGCGCAGCTCGGCGCGGATCGTCAGGACCATGGACGCTCCACCTCACCGGTCAGCGCGAAGAACGCGTCCTCCAGCGTGGAATGCTCACCGGTGACCTCGGCGAGGGTGCCACGCGCCACGACGCTGCCCTTGTCGATGACGACGACGTCGTCGGCGATCTCGGCCAGCTCGCCCATCAGGTGGCTGGAGAGCAGCACCGTGCGTCCCTCGGCGGCGCTGCGCCGCAGGAAGTCGCGCATCCAGCGGATCCCGGCCGGGTCGAGCCCGTTCACCGGCTCGTCGAGAACCAGCACCGGTGGGTCGCCGAGCAGCGCGGCCGCCAGCCCGAGGCGACGGCTCATGCCGAGCGAGAACTTGCCGGCCCGTTTGCGCGCGTCGCCGGTCAGGCCGACCAGGTCGAGCACCTCGTCGGCCCGGGAGAGGGGCAGGCCGTTGCTGGTGGCGACCCAGCGCAGGTGGGCGCGGGCGGACCGGGCGCGGTGCGCGCCGCTGCCGTCCAGCGCCGCGCCGACGGTCGTCAGCGGGCGTGGCCAGCCGGCATAGGGCCGCCCGTTGACCAGGGCTGTCCCGCTGGCGGCCCGGTCCAGCCCGAGCAGCACCCGCAGTGTGGACGTCTTGCCGGCGCCGTTGGGCCCGAGGAAGCCGGTGACCCGGCCGGGCCGGGCCTCGAAGCTGACCTCGCGCAGGATCTGGGTCCGGCTCTTGGATTTGCAAACGCGGTCGATGACGATCACGGCACCCAGTCAACCGAGTTCGCGGCGCGCCCACATCGGACCGGGAACCGACTTTTCCGGCGTCGTCTACGACCCTGGTCTGAGGATTAAGGTCGGGCACGTGAACCTGCATGCTCGTCCCGCTTGGCGCTCCCGGTCCGTTCCGGTCGTCGCCGCTGTCGTCGTCGTCCTGGTGATGGCGATGTGCACGGTCGGCGCCTCGGGTCCGGCGGCGCGGGTCATCCCGCCGCTGATCGGCGGGGGGGC
>KL571385.1:0-600 GCA_000715855.1 Actinoplanes liguriensis | reverse complement strand
CGCCGCTGATCGGCGGTGGCGCGGTGGCCGCGGCGGTGTGGGCGGTGCGGCGCTGGCGCAGCGACCGGGCGGCCTACGAGAGTCGGCTTACCGCGTGGGCGGCCAGTGAGGCGGTGCTCGCCGAGCGCTTGCGGATCGCCCGCGACCTGCACGACCTGGTCTCGCACGGGCTCGGGTTGATCACCGTGCGGGCGGCGTCGACCCGCCACCTGCCGAAATCGGAGCAGGTCGCGTCCGCGCTGGGCGATATCGAGGAGACCAGCCGGGGTGCCACGGCCGAGCTGCGCCGGATGCTGACGGTGCTGCGCGGCCCCGCGGGCGAGGCAGTCTCCCGCAGCCCGATGGAGGATCTGGGCACCCTGCCGGAGATCGTCGCCTGGGCTTCGACGGCTGGGCTGCGGCCAAGGCTGGCGGTCAACTCGGTGGGTGACGTCTCGCCGGGCGTGCAGGTCGCGGTCTGCCGGACGGTCCGGGAGGCGCTCAGCAACGTGGTGCGGCATGCGGGCCCGACCGAGGTCGACATCGAGCTGCGCCGCGACGGCGACTTCGTGACAGTCGTCGTCGCCGACCGCGGCCCCGACTCGCCGGATTGGCAGTCCA
>KL571384.1:11309-14851 GCA_000715855.1 Actinoplanes liguriensis | reverse complement strand
ACCCGGACGGCAGCCGCCCGTGCCAGCCACACGCAAGGCTCCGGCCTGCTCCCGGCCCCGGCGCGACCCACGGCCCAGGCTGGCGCTCACCGTGGTTATGAGGCACGAATAAGCACGGTGAGCGCCAGCCTGCCGCGTGAGTCGCGCCGCCTGCTGGGGCGGGATCAGTTTGCGTGGCCGCTCGCGTGGGCGGGGGCGTGATCGGGGTGCTGCTCACGACGTACGCGCAAATGGGTTGAGGGTGGGGTCAGGCGGGCTGAGGCTGAGGCTGGGGGTCCTTGAGCTTCGATGCGTAGACGTCGACGTACTCGCGGCCGGAGAGCGCCATCAGCTCGAACATGATCTCGTCGGTGATGGCGCGCTCGACGAAGCGGTCGCCGCGCGAGTCGGCGTAGCGGGAGAAGTCGAGCGGCTTGCCGATCCGCATCCGGACGCGCTTGACCGTGGGGATCAGTGTGCCGGTCGGCTGGATCTCATCGGTGTTGAGCAGCGCCACCGGGACGACGACGGCGCCGCTCTCCAGGGCCAGCCGGGCGACGCCGGTCTTCCCGCGGTAGAGCCGCCCGTCCGGCGAACGGGTGCCCTCCGGATAGATGCCGGCGATGTTCCCCTCACTCAGCACCCGCAGGAGCGTGTCGAGCGCCGCCTGGGCGGCCTCACCGCCCGAACGGTCCACCGGGATGGTCCCCGCGCCCACGAAGAACATCCGGGAGAACCACCCCTTGATCCCCTTGCCGGTGAAGTATTCAGCTTTGGCGACGAAGGTCACTTTCCGCTTCATCACCAATGGGGTGAAGATCGAGTCGGAGAACGAGAGATGGTTGCAGGCCAGGATCACCGGCCCGGATCGGGGAACATTTGCCAGCCCCTCGACCTTGGGACGGAACAGGAGCTTCAGCACGGGTCCCAGGACCACCAACTTGAGCAGCCAGTAGAACACTCTCGTCCTTTCAGCGGATGCCGCCGGCGTCCCGGGGCGCAAGAAGGGTACGAAGCGGGGGCGGCACGCCACAACGCACTCCCGCAACAGGCGTCTGCCGTGTCACCATTCAAGGCACGGTCGGCGGGGAGGGTGTGCATCGGTGACAGCGGGCGGCGCCCGTCGCGGGCGGCGGGACAACGGACTCGACGCGACTGACTATGCGGTCGCGGGCGACGTGGACCCGCGCGTGGGTGAGCATCTGCTCGACGTGCTGGCGGCCGGCGGCATCGCCGCCTATCTGCAGCCCACGGCAGATCTGAACCCGATCCTGCGGGCGACGACCCTGCCGGCTCGGCCGATCGATCGGCTCTACGTGGATCGCACCCACCTGGAGACCGCCAAGGAGCATCTCCAGCAGGTGACCGGCGGCGCGCCGCCGACCCCACCGGCCGAGCCCGCTCCGGCGCCCCGGCCACAGGCCGAGGTGGACGCCGAGTGGGAGAAGATCATCGCCGGGTTCCACACCGCGGTCGAGCCGGAGGCCGCGTCCTGGCCGGAGTCCGAGGGCACCACCTCGGACACCAAGACCCGCCCGGTCGGGGAGGACGGGAGCCCGCTCAACCGGCGGCGCACCGACCCCCCGCCGGAGCCGGTGTTCTACCCGGTCCTCGACCCGTTCGGCTTCCCCGACGTCGCCGAGGAGGACGAGCGGTATGTGCCGCCGCCGCCCCCGCCGCTGCCGCACATCTCGAAGTATGCGGCGTTCGGCGTCCTCGGCGTGATCTTCGGGTTCGTGCTGTTCCTGGCCCCGACGCTGATCCCGGTCGACCCGTTCTTCGTGATGCTCTTCGGCTTCGCGGCGATCGTGGGCGGCGCGGGCACGCTGGTGTGGCGGTTGCGCTCGGGCGATGACGACGACGAGTTCGACGACGGCGCCGTGGTCTGAATCGGTCACAGCGCTTCGACCTCTGGATCTTCACCCGGCCGGCGCCTTCCGGCCACCCGGGGGCATCGACAATCATCGGTACGCGACCGGTAACCTACGGTGATGCGTCAGAGTTCGCTCGTCGTCGTCGCCAACCGTCTGCCCCTCGATGACAGCGCCGCGCGGGACGGCGCCTGCGAGTGGCGCCGCAGCCCCGGCGGGCTGAGCGGGGCCCTGCACGCGATCCTGCAGCAGACCCCGGCGACCTGGGTCGGGTGGGACGGTGAGATCGGCCTGTCGTCCCGTCTGCCGGCCATCGGGAGCGTGCGGCTGCGGCCGGTCGCCCTCACCGCCGACGAGCAGGCGGGGTACTACGAGGGGTTCGCGAACTCGACACTGTGGCCGCTCTACCACGACGCGGTGCAGCAGCCGGTGTTCCAGCGGGAGTGGTGGGAGACGTACCGGTCGGTCAACCAGCGCTTCGCCGAGGCCGCCGCCGAGGTGGCCGGCAAGCACGCCGCGGTCTGGGTGCAGGACTACCACCTGCAGCTCGTCCCGCGGATGCTGCGGGAGTTACGGCCCGACCTGCTGATCGGCTTCTTCATGCACGTGCCGTTCCCGCCGCCGGAGCTGTTCATGCAACTCCCCCGCCGGGTCGAGCTGCTGCGCGGGATGCTCGGCGCGGACCTCGTCGGCTTCCAGCGCGAACAGGCCGCGCACAACCTGGCCCAGCTGGCGCAGAAGCTGCTCGGGGCGGACGCCACGGACGACGCGATCACCATCGACGGGCGGACCGTGCGGACCGGGGCGTTCCCGGTCTCCATCGACGTCGGCGAGATGCGCGCGCTGGCCACCCGGCCGGACGTGGTCGCGCAGGTCGCGCAGCTCCGGCACGATCTGGGCAAGTCGAAACGGGTGCTGGTCAGCGTGGACCGGCTGGACTACACCAAGGGGATCGAGCACCGGCTGACGGCGTACCGGGAGTTGCTGCGCGACGGCGACCTGAAAGTCGGGGACACCGTGCTGGTCCAGGTGGCGGTGCCGAGCCGGGAACGGGTGGAGAGCTATCGGGGCCTGCGGGACCGGATCGAGGGCGAGGTCGGCCGGATCAACGGGGAGTACGGGCGGGTCGGCGAGCCGGCCATCCACTACCTGAACCAGCCGTTCTCCCGGGCCCAGCTGGCGGCGCTCTACCAGACCGCGGACGTGATGGTGGTGACGCCGCTGCGGGACGGGATGAACCTGGTCGCCAAGGAGTACGTGGCGGCCCGGGAAGACGGCACGGGGGCGCTGGTCCTCAGCGAGTTCGCCGGGGCGGCGGCCGAACTGTCCCAGGCGTTCCTGGTGAACCCGCACGACGTGGATGATCTGAAACAGACACTGTTGCGGGCGTTGGACGCCAGCCCGGAGGATCTGTCGACCCGCATGAACGCGATGCGGCAGCACATCGCGGAACACGACATCCTGGCCTGGGCCCGCGCCTATCTGACCGAGTTGGATCACACCGGGCGGTTGGCGCGACGCTTCTTCGGCCGCCCCTGACCCGCCCCTCGCCCCTGCCGCCTGACACGGTCGACGTCGGGGTTGACGACGGCGGCCGGTGACTGCGGGCGGGCGGGGGCCGGCCCGTGGGGTTGGGGTTTGGGGTAAGCGTGCCCAGCCACGGACGTCGCCCTTTCGGGCTGAGCGTTCTGG
>KL571384.1:9580-11076 GCA_000715855.1 Actinoplanes liguriensis | reverse complement strand
GCGGAGATAGGCAATGAAGAATTTGATCCTGTTATTTGGTCTGTTTCGCCAGCCAGTCCAGGATCGCGTCGATCGGCTCGGCCCAGCTGTCCTCGAGCATCACGTCGTGGCCCATGCCCGGGAACATCAGCGGTGCGCCGGCGTAGGCCGCGGCGGCGTGGTCCAGCGCCTTGCGGGTCACCACGCGGTCGTCGGGGCTGCCCACGACCAGCACCGGCGGGGCGCCTACCGGGCGGGGCGGGGTCGTGCGGCGCAGCAGCTCGGCGCGGGGCTTCGGGTCGAGGCGGGACAGGTACTCGGCGGCCTGCTCCGCGGGGAGACCGGAATTGAACAGCTGGCGGGCGGAGAGGCGGAACCGGCCGCCGACGAGCGCGGGCAGCGTGCCGGCCGGGTTGGCGCGCAGGGCCGAGCCGAGCGCGGACCAGCCGCCCAGCACCGGCGCGACCAGCACCGCGGCCCGGGCCGGGTAGCGGCCGAGCGCCCGGGCTACGACGAGCGCGCCGACGCCGTGGCCGATCAGCACCGCCTGGCGTGGCAGGGACGCGGCGGTCTGCACCACGTCGTGGACCTGGGCGCGCAGGTCACCGCCGGGGCGCGGGCTGAGGGCGTGCGCCGGGAAGCCGCGGCCGGCCGTGTGCGGGAGCCAGTTCTCGGCGAAAGCCCAGGCGCCGTGGCCGAGGCCCGGCACGAACAGGATCGGCGGGCGGCCCTCGTCGTCGTCCGGGAGCAGCGAGGCGACCTCGCGGTCGGCGGGCGGGACCGGATTCGTCCAGTCGTCGAAGCGGACCAGGTCAAAAGCGGTCACGACGCCAGCCCCATGTTGTTGGAGAGCAGGTCGGAAGCGGTCACGACGCCAGCCCCATGTTGTCGGAGAGCAGGTCGGAAGCGGTCACGACGCCGGCTCCATCTCGTTGAGCAGGCTCTCCAGGGAGCGCAGGTAGTCGATGTGATCGACCTCGAACCAGTGGCGCTCGGTCTTCACCACGCGCCGCTTCGACCAGGACGCCAGCGGCTTCGCCGACTCCTTCTGCTGGACCGCCGCCGCCTTCGCCGGGTCGGAGAGGCGCAGCCGCAGCCACCGGGCCGTCGCCACGCTCTGCCAGTGGACCAGCGGGAACACGCCCGAGTCCGGCTGGACCAGGCCGATCACGGCGAGCGTCGGGTTCTTCCGGGCGAACGTGTGCAGGTGCAGATCGGGGCGGCCGGCCTCGTCCGCGTCGAGCAGTCCCGGGGCGAGGAACTCGAACCGCGGACGATAGCCGGTCGCGGTGATCACCAGGTCGGGCTCGATGCGGCGGCCGTCGGTGAGCTCGACCGCGGCGCCGTCGAAAGCGGTCACGTCCGGCACCGGGGTGATCTTGCCGTGACCCAGGTAGTACGGGAGCTGGCTGTTGACGATCGGGTGGCTCTCGTACGGCTGGTGGTCCGGCGCCGGCAGCCCGAAGCGCGTCAGGTCACCGGTGGTCAGCGCGACCGTCCGGCGGTAGAGCCACTGC
>KL571384.1:3178-9393 GCA_000715855.1 Actinoplanes liguriensis | reverse complement strand
CCCTCGCGCCATCAGAGATGTGTATAAGAGACAGTCGTTGACCTGGTCGGCGGGGCGGCCGAGCACATACTTCGGGGCGTACCAGTAGCCGCGCCGCGTCGAGTGCCAGACCTGGGCCGCCTGCTGTGCCGCCTCGACGGCGATGTCGCAGCCGGTGTTGCCGCCGCCGATCACCAGCACTTTGCGGCCGCGCAGGACGGCCGGGTCCTTGTACGCCGAAGCGTGCATCACCCGCCCCCGGAACTCCCCCGGGATGTCCGGTTTCCGCGGGTCCCAGTTGTGCCCGTTGGCGACGATCACCGCGGCGTACCGCGACGTGCGGGACGAGCCGCCACCGGTCGACTGGGTGGTCACCTCCCAGCCGCCGTCGTCGGTCGGCGCCGCCGAGACCACCTCCATGCCGAACCAGATGTGCTCGCCCAGCCGGAAATGCGCCGAGTAGCGCTCCAGATAGCTCAGCACCTGGCTGTGGTGCGGGTAGTCCGGCCAGGTGTCCGGCATCGGGAAGTCGGGGAACTCGGTGAGCGGCCGCGACGAGATCAGGTGGGCGCCGGCATAGACCGGGCTGCGGTCGTGGCGCCAGTTCCAGGCGCCGCCCACCGCGGTCTCCCGCTCGTAGCAGTCGACCTGGAAGCCCAGCTCGAGCAGGTTCTTGACGGCGGTCAGGCCGCTGGCGCCGGCGCCCACGACGCACACGGCGTCGCGACGGTCGCCCGGGTCCGGGGAGTCGTGCACCCGGCGATCCTGTCAGACCCGGGGCTCAGCCGGAAGGGAGTGAAAGGTCCGCGAGGACCGGTAAATGATCACTCGCGGCTCGTGCCCGATCGGTCGCAATGATCTCGTAACGTTCGATGGTGATGTCCGGGCTGACGAAAAGCCCGTCGATACGCCGGCTGGGGGCGGACGCCGGATATGTCGGGTCGTCGTCCTTGGTGGTGGCCAGGCCGTCCTCGACGGTGCGCCAGGCGCCGCCGCCGGGACCCTCGTTCAGGTCGGCCGCCACGATCACCGGGCCCTCCAGCCTGCTCAGCTCGGCCTTCCAGTGCGCGGCCTGGGACGGCCGCTCGGCCGGGTCGGTCGCCAGGTGCGAGCCGGAGACCGTGAACGACGCGCCGTGCACCCGCCCCCGGGCGAAGAACGCGCCACGCAGGTGCCGGCCCGGGGTCAGCGGATAGCGCAGATTCCACGCCTCACCGACCGCGACCCGCAGGTTGACCAGCATGAGGTTGCCCAGCGCGGGCAGGCCGCCGGCGCCGACCACCAGGCCACACTCGGCGGCCAGGGTGGCGGACTTCTCCCGCCAGCGGAACCGGCGCGGGGCCTCCTGCACGATCAGGACGTCCGGGGCGAGCTCACGGACCAAGCCGACGAGCGCGGCACGGTCGTCCTTCAAACCGTGCACGTTCCAGCTCAGCACACGGAGCGGCACCCCGGACATCGCGGTTACCGCCGGGCCAGGTCGGCCGCGCCGACCACACCCGCCACGTTGCCCATCTGGGCGGCGTGCACCTCGGCGACCGGGAAGCGGTTGCGCTGGGCGAGCTGGTCACGGTACGTCCGCTCGGCCGGGCCCATCAGCAGCGGGCCGGCGTCCACCACACCGCCGCCGATCACCAGGATCTGCGGGTCGAGGCTCTGCGCGAGGTCGGCCAGGGCCACGCCGAGCCAGTAGCCGATCTGCGCGAACGCGTCCATCGCCACTCCGTCGCCACCCCGGGCCGCCTCGGTGATCTGCCGGCCGGTGATCGCCAGCGCGTCCCCGCCGGCCAGTTCCAGTAGCTTGGCGGCGCGTTCCGGCTCCTGCCGCGCGCCCGCGCGGGCGAAGCGGACCAGGGCGTTACCGCTCGCATACTGCTCCAGGCAGCCGAGCCGGCCGCAGCCGCAGGGGGGCCCGTCCGGCACCGACTGGAGGTGGCCGAGCTCACCGGCGATGCCGTTCGCGCCGTGCCAGAGCTTGCCGTTCAGCACGATGCCGCCGCCGATGCCGGTGCCCACGGTGATCATCACCATCGAGTCGTCGGCGTGCTTGGCGACACCGAACCGGAACTCGGCCCAGGCGGCGACGTTCGCGTCGTTCTCCAGCACGGTCGGCAGGCCGACCGCCTTCGACACGTAGTCCCGCAGCGGCTCGTCACGCCAGGCCAGGTTCGGCGCGAACAGCACGGTCGAACCGGCGGCGTCGATCCACGCGGCGGCACCGATCCCGATCGCGGTCGCCTCCGGGTACTGCCCCGCCAGCTCGGCGGCCACCTCGGCGATCGTGTCCCGGGTGCCGGCCGGGTCCTCCGCCGGCGTCGGCCGGCGGGTCGACGCCAGCACAGTCCCGTGCTCGTCGACCACACCGCCGGCAACCTTGGTGCCGCCGACGTCGATTCCGATGGTCAGCGTCACGCTGCCCGTCCCCTCTTTCACACCGCGTCGTCGTCCCGGGCGTCATCGCCCGGCCGCACGCCACGATCCTCGGGCGTCTCGGCGCCCCGCTCATGATCCACGCTACGTCGCCCGGCCGCGTCGTCTGCGGCGGCCTCCGAGGTGACCACTGACCAGACGTCCCCGGCCGGCTTGCGCCGGGCACCCCCAGCCTTCCGCACGGCGGGCTTTCCGGCTGCCGGGTCCGCTTTCCCCTGCGCTTCCCCATTTGCCGGTACGGCGTCAGCCCGCGCCCCCGGGTCCGCTTCGCCCTTCGCCGGCGCGGCCCCGGACGGCGTCCCGCCCTCACCCGGAACGGCGCCCTTTCCGTGGCCGGCGTCCCTCTGCGGGCTCGCGTCCCCCTCCGGCGCCTCCGGGCGGGCGCCGGCGCGTGCCGCAGCGGCCGCGGCACGCCGGGCGTCGGCCACCGCCTTGGCCACGGCCTGCTCGGCGGCGCGGGCCCGGAGCCGGGCCGCCTCGGCCTCCCGGGCGCTCTCCGTCGTCGCCGCCGCCCACGGGTCGGCCTCGCGATCCGGCTCGGCGGGCTCGGAAGCGGTCGCCGGCGAAGGGTCCGCCGCGGGCTTCGGGGTGGTGGTGCGGGTGGCCGCGGACCACGCCTGATCCGGGCTGGGAACGTGCCGTGCCGCTCCCCCGCCGGTGGATTTCGGGGCCGGGCGGGACCTGTCGCTCAGCACCGACCCGGCCAGCGACGACAGGCCGCGCAGCACACTCGCCGCGCCGGTGGCGATGTCACCCGCGCCGGTGGCGACCTTGACGACGGTCTCCGGGCTGGGGTCGCGGACCGCGGCGATCGCCTTGCAGACCGGGCAGACGCAGCACTCCGGGCTGCCGGTCGCCCAGCCGCTGCCGGGGTGGGCGGGATCACCCGTGGACTGCTGGGACCCGCCGCGCGCGACGTCGTTGAGGACGCCGAAGAACCCGTCGACGGCGTTGCCGACCAAGGTCGCCGCGCCGGAGACTGCCGAACCGGACGAGCCGGACGACCCGGACACGCCGGACGAACTGCCGGCACCGGGGGCGGCGGAGGACGAATCGGCGCGGGCTGACGACGTACCGCGGAAATCGGTGAAACCGCGAGCCGCGGCGCCCACGCCGGCCGAAGCGGCCCTGGCGAGAATCGCGGCCACCAGACGCTCGGCCTCATCACGTGCTGTCCCGGCCATGACGACTCCCCCTCGAGCCCCGGCGGTCAGGCCGCGGGCAGGCTCTCCACGCGGCGCTTGAGCTCTTTGAGCGCCGTATCCATGATCATTTTCTCGGCTTTGCGGCGGAACATCCCGAGCATCCCGATCGCGAGGTCCACCGCCAGGGTGTACGTCACGGTGGTGCTGCCGTCGGCGTTCTCCACCAGGTCGTAGGAGCCCTCCTGGGACTTCTGCGTCTTGGAGGGCGCGACCAGGTGCCACTCGATCCGGGAGAGGTCGTCGGCGTACGCATACTCCAACGTGTACTCGTCGGCCATCACTCCGGCGTCGATCCGGAAGGCGACCTGGGCGGCATAACCGTCCTCGTACTCCTCGACGACCGAGGCCTGTTTGATCGCCTCCGCCCACTCCGGATAGCTCGGGAAGTCGCAGATGACTTCGGCCACCCGGGCCATGGGGGCAGCGACCTGGATCGACTGGGTCGAGGTGTCCGCCATGCACGGGAGGCTACCCGCTGCGTACGACAAACCTCGCCACCGCCCCGTCGCCGGGAGGCCGTTTCCCGTCATCCCCGCTACCATCCGTGACGTGCCAGCCCTAACCAGCGGATCCACGCGTATCCGTCCGCTCGAAGCCGCGGCCCGCGTGATCATGCTCGCGCTGGTCGCCGTGCTCACCGTGATCGCCACCAAGGACGCCCGGCAGCTGGGGTGGGTCGCCCTGCTGGCGGTCGCCGCGCTGCCCGCGTTCGTGGCCCGCCGCCACCCGATCCTGGCCCCGGCCGGCCGGTTCGCCGAGGTGATCGTCACCGGCCTGGCCGCCGGCTTCGTCGCCTACGCGGCCAAGGGCGTGGCCCAGGGGTTCGGCGCCGAGGCGGTCCTGCCCTACCTGGCGGTCCCGCTGCTCACCGCGGCGCTGCGCCGCAAGCCGACCGAGGGCGCCGCCCTGCTCGGGGTCGCCGCCGTGGCGATCGTGCTGGGCGGCGCCGTGACCGACCCGAAGACGGTGCTGGCCGGCACCGGCTACCTGGCGGCCGGCGGGCAGTGGCTGGTGCTCGGCGCGATCGTGACGTTCGCCGCCGAGGCGATGCGCCAGTTCCTGCAGCCGGCCGAGGTCACCCCGCAGCCGTACGCGGAGGCCACCCGCCTGCTCACCCAACTGCGCAGCGTGGCCCGTTCGCTGCCCGGGGCGACCCTGGACCCGGGCGGCATCTCCGAGCACCTGCTGGAGGAGCTGCGCGCGGTCGCGCCCGGCCATCGCGCCGCGGTGCTGTCGGCCAGTGGCGGCGGCCGGCTGGTCGTGCTCGCGCAGACCGGCGCCGAGCGGGTCGACTGGGAGACGACGCTGGACGCCGACTCGGCGATCGCCGACGCCTGGGCCACCCAGCAGCCGCACGTGGCGAGCCGGTCGCAGGCGCGTACGCATCGGGGCGGCGAGGTCTCCTCACTGGTGATCCCGCTGGTCGCCGGGGTGCGCACGATCGGCCTGGTGATCCTGGAGGCGGACGCCTCGGGGGCCTACCCGTCAGCGGTGGTGCAGAGCGTGACCGAGGTGACCGACCCGGCCGCGCTGCGGCTGGAGGCGGCGCTGCTCTTCGACGACGTCCGGTCGCTGGCCACCAACGAGGAGCGGCAGCGCCTGGCCCGGGAGATCCACGACGGTGTCGCGCAGGAGCTGGTGATGGTCGGCTACGGCATCGACAACGCCCAGGCCACCCTGCCGGAGGGCGCCGAGGAGACGGCCGAGGAGCTGCGCGCGCTGCGTGGTGAGGTGACCCGGGTGATCACCGAGCTGCGGCTGAGCCTGTTCGAGCTGCGCTCGGAGGTGGACCGCAACGGCGGCCTGGCCGCGGCCATCGCGGAGTATGCGAGGACCCTGGGCACCAGCGCCGGCCTGCGGGTGCACTTCACCTTCGACGAGTCGACGGCGCGGCTGCCCGCGGCGACCGAGGCCGAGCTGCTGCGCATCGCGCAGGAGGCGATCACCAACGCCCGCAAGCACGCCGGGGCGGCGAATCTGTGGGTCACGTGCACGGTCGATCCGCCGTACGCGGAAATTGAAGTCTCTGACGACGGCAAGGGTTTCGCCGACAATCGACCTGATGGCCGGTACGGTCTCACCATCATGGCCGAGCGGGCCGAGCGCATCCGGGGTCGTCTCAAGATCACCCCGAGACACCCCAGCGGGACAACCGTCGCCGTAGTGCTCGGAACCCCGCCTCGGCGCGATAGCGTGCGGGATAGCGTTTCCGCTCCAGAAGGGGAGTAACCCGAGCATGTCGACCAGTCCTGCGCCGACGACGCGCACCAAGGTCCTCCTTGTCGACGATCACGACTTGATCCGTAAGGGGCTGCGACACGCATTCGAGCGCGACCGGCAGTTCGAGGTCGTCGGCGAGGCGGCGACGGCCGCGGAGGCGGTGCGCCAGGCGGGCGCGCTGCAGCCGGACGTCGTGATCATGGATCTGCGGCTGCCCGACGGCAGTGGCCTGGAGGCCACCCGTGCCCTCCGGAAGAACAACTCGAACATGGGCATCGTGGTGCTGACCATGTATGCGGGCGACGACCAGCTCTTCGGCGCTCTCGAGGCCGGGGCCAGCGCGTTCGTGCCGAAGACGGCCCCCGCGGACGAGGTCGTGGC
>KL571384.1:2612-2921 GCA_000715855.1 Actinoplanes liguriensis | reverse complement strand
CGAGGTCGTGGCGGCCGCCCGGCATGCCGCGTCGGCGCCCAGCGCGTTCACCGCGGCGGATCTCGCCGAGGCGATGAAGCGCCGGCTCGCCCCGTCCGGCCCGCAGCTGTCCCCGCGCGAGGGTCAGGTGCTGCGGCTGCTCGCCGACGGCATGAGCGTCGCCGGGATCGCCAAGCAGCTCTTCGTCTCCGAGTCGACGGCGAAGACCCACATCTCGAAGCTCTACGAGAAGCTGGGTGCGGCGAACCGGGCCCAGGCGCTCATGACGGCCCTGCGCCTGGGGCTGCTGGAAGCCCCGGACGCCCCGAA
>KL571384.1:0-2418 GCA_000715855.1 Actinoplanes liguriensis | reverse complement strand
GTTCTAGGCATTACCGACACTTTCGGCGTTTCTGCCTGTCAGCCTACGAATCCCCAGATAGGCCTCGCAGCCCAGGCACAACCCGAAAGCAGCATTGAGGAACGCCGCGAGCAGCCCGAACGCCGCGGCGATCACTCCGAGGGTCTCCGCGCCCGCGAGGTATCCCCCCGCGGAGACGCCCAGGAACACGAAGCCGACCAGCTGCGCGAAGCGAACCGGCGCAGCGGGCTCCCGCTCCGCGCCCGGCGTGAACAGACGCCGGTAGATCAACGCGTAGGGACCCCATTTCGGACGGTACGCGGTGATCGCGAAGACCACCGCCTGCGCCAGCGCGAGCCAGCCGGAGCCGGTGATCAGCACGAGCGCGATGACGACGCTGGTTATGGCCGCGGCGAAGCGCTGGCCGCGCGGGTCGAGTTCCATGGACCCATTATTCCCCCAGGGAATGTAGGACTTTGCGCAGCAGGCCGTTGAGCTGCACCACCTCGTCGAGCGAGAGCGCTTTCAGCGCGTCCTGATCGCGCGCCATGCCCTCGAAGATGTGCTTGCTCCACATGTCGCGGCCCTCCGGCGTCGGCCTGATCAGCACCCGCCGCCGATCCTGGGCGTCGATGGTCCGGGTCACCAGCCCCGCCGCTTCCAGCCGGTCCAACCGGCTGGTCATCGCCGCGCGTGGTCATCGCCGCGCGAGTCACGTTCGCCGCCTCGGCCAGCTGCGCCGGCGTCGCCTCGGTCGGCCACGGCTGGATCATCAGCACGTGCAGGGTCTTGAAGTCCTGCAGCGTGAAGTCCTCCTCGATACGCGCGAAGGCCGCCGCGTCGGCGCGCTCGATCCAGCGCAGGATGTGCTTCATCCGCACCAGGGCGCCCTCGACCTCGGGCGCGAACTTCGGCTCGTCCTTCCAGAACGACGCCCACCGGGCCACGTGCTGATCCACGCCGTCTTCCATCGTCCCAGTCTCGCACGACGTCTAATTATTAGTTGCCTGATAGTTAGACGGTGAATTACTTTGGCGGCATGACCCGCGACTTCCGCCTCCTCGCCACCGGACAGACCCTGTCCTGGCTGGGCAACGGCTTCCAGACCGTGGCGCTCGCCGTCGCCGTGTTCACCCACGGCGGCAGCACCGGCGACCTCGGCCTGGTCATGGCGTCCTCGATCCTCACCATGCTGGCCGGCACCCTCTTCGGCGGCGTCTGGGCCGACCGCCTCCAGCCCCGGCACGTCATGGTCGTCTCCGACCTGGTCCGGCTGGTCGCCACGGCCGGCATCGCGATCATGTTCGCCGGCGGCAGCTACCACCTGGGGCTGCTCTGCGGGCTCACCGTCGTCTCGGCCGGCGCCGGCGCGTTCTTCACGCCCGCGATGAGCTCGCTCAAGCCGCTGCTCGTCCCGGCCCCGCACCTCCAGCGGGCGAACGCGACGCTCAGCATGCTCCAGACCGGCTGCGGCATCGCCGGCCCGGCACTGGGCGGCGTCACCGTCGCCGCCTTCGGCGCTCCGGCCGGCTTCGCCATCAATGCGATCAGCTTCCTCTCCTCCGGGGTCGCGGCCGCCCTCTTGCGCGTACGAGCGGTGCGCGGCCCCCGTGCCCCCATGCTCCGTGAGCTGTCCGCCGGCTGGCGGGAGATCCGCAGCCGGGACTGGTTGATCGGCGGCCTGTTCGGAGCGACCGTCTACCACGTCGCCAACGGGATGATCCTGGTGCTGGTCCAGTTCATCGCCGTGGAGCGCCTCGGCGGCGCGCACGCGATCGGCTGGATCTCGGCGGCCGAGGGGCTCGGCGGGCTGATCGGCTCCGGCCTGGCGCTGCGCTTCCAGCCCCGGCGGCTGCTCCGGGCCGGCTGGTTCACGCTGCTGCTGATGCCGCTCTGGGCGCTGGCCTACGTGTGGCCCGGCATGCTCACGGCGATCCTGGCCGGGGCCGTCATCGGGTACGGCGGGCTGATGTTCTTCGGGGTCGCCTGGGAGACCGCCATCCAGGACCATGTGCCGCAGGCCATGCTCGGGCGGGTCGCCTCATGGGACTACCTGACGTCGTTCCTCGCGATGCCGCTGGGGAACGTGCTGGCCGGGCCGTTGTCGGCGCGCTACGGGGTGGACCGGGTGCTGATCGTCTGCGCGGTCGTCCTGTTCGTGTCAGCCGCCTCCCAGCTGCTGATCCCCGGCTCCCGCAACCTGACCCGAACCCCCACCCCAGCCCCCACCCGGCTCCCCGCCCAGGTCCCCACCTCCGTATAGCCCACGTCAGCCTGAAGACCCGTACAGCGACGTCAGCGGGAAGACCCGAATAGCCACGTCAGCGCGAAGACCTGTAAACGCCAACAACCCGCAACCCCCGGCATGCGACGCGCCCCACCCCGCCAGCCGGCACTCACGGTTCTTCCCGGCCCACTTTTCGACCACCAGCGCCAGCC
>KL571383.1:18733-19520 GCA_000715855.1 Actinoplanes liguriensis | reverse complement strand
GGTTCGGCGGCCGGTTCACGCCGGCCGTCCCCACGCCGAATGTGCAGTAACCACCGCGTGCTCCTTAGCCGGGGGTGCAGGTGTTGGAGAGGGTCACGTACGCCGTCGACGGCGACTTGCCGGAGTTGCCGGAGTTGCCGGCGGCGTCGGTGGCGACGACCGAGATCGGGATCCGGGTCGTCGTCCTCGGCAACGGCAGTGGCCCGAGCGTCCCGGTGAACACGTTCCGTGCGGTGGAGCTCATCGGCACCGTCGACGTCGTGCCGCTCAACGTGTACTGGAAGTGGACGTCGAGGGCGGCCGGCCCGCTCCGGTCATCGGTGACGGTCACCCTGATCGTGCTGGTGCGTGCGCCGTACTGGCAGCCTTCCGATTCGATCGACGTCGGGCCGGCGCCGGCCGAACCGACGGTGGGCGCCGTGGTGTCGGACGGAGCACTGGCGGAGGCGGAAGCGGAGACGGAAGCAGAAGGTGAGCTCGACGCCGAGGTCGCGGGCGACTTGCTGGGCGTGCCGGCCGGACTCTTCGAAGCGGCCGGCGTCGAGGTGGTCCCCGCGGCCGAGGGGGACGCCGGCGGGACGACAGGTGTCGCCGACTCGCTCGGCGCCGGGTCGGCGACCGCCGGGCCCGCCGCGCCATTGGTGATGGTCACGTGCTCGTCGGCGGCCGCGTACTGATACGCCACACCACCGCCCAGCAGCGCCGCGACCAGCGCGCCGGCGGCCAGCACGGTCCACCCGCGACCGCGCCGCATCCCACGCCCGCCGGGCTCTGTCTCTTATACACA
>KL571383.1:15279-18513 GCA_000715855.1 Actinoplanes liguriensis | reverse complement strand
GCCCCGCCGCTGCCGTCCGGGAACGGCCACAGCATGGCCAGCAGCGCGGCGCGGCGGGCGAGGTCACGAAGGCCGTGCTCCTCCCACTCCGGGCCGTAGGCCGTGCCCGCGACCTGCTCCAGGACGTCGAGGAAGGCCAGGGCGTTCGGCGGCCGGTCGGCGGGCTGCTTGGCCATCCCCTGGCGGAGCAGGTCGTGCACCGGTTCGGGCGCCGGATCGGTCGGAATCGGCGCACTGGTGTGCTGCTCATGCAGAACAAAAATATTGCTTCCGTCGTACGGCGGTCTGCCCGTCAGACATTCGAAGAAGGTCGCCGTGGCGGCGTAGATGTCGCAGGCGGGCGTCGCCGGCGCGCCGGTCCACTGTTCCGGCGCCATGTACCGCGGCGTGCCCGACACCACCGTGTCCGCGCCCTCGCCGACCGGTGTGGCGATGCCGAAGTCCGCGAGTTTGCTCAGCCCGGCGCCGTCGACCAGCACGTTCTCCGGCTTGTAGTCGCGGTGCACGACCCCGTGCGTGTGCGCCGCGGCCAGCCCGGCCAGTGAGCCCTTGAGCACGACCAGCGCCGCCTCCGGGCTGGTCGGGCCGTGCTCGCGCAGCATCTGCCGCAGCGACACCCCGTTCACCAGCTCCATCACGATCGCGGCGCCGTCGGCGGTCTCGACGTACTCGTACAGCCGGGACACGTGCGGGTCGTCGATCTCGCCGAGCAGGCGCGCCTCCCGGCGGAACGACGCCCGGAACGCCGCGTCGTCCCCGAAGCCCGGCGCCAGGTATTTGATGGCGACCGAGGTGCCGGTCTCGTCGTGGACGGCGAGCACGACGCTGCCCGACGCGCCTGCGCCGAGCGGACGAACGGGCGTGTAGCCGGACAGCTGCCAGCCGCTCATTCCAGGCACTCCACCGTAAGGGGGCGGACTCCCGCCGCCGCTGCGCCGCCAAGTCTGGTCGCGGACCCCATCCGCGGGGGATCCACGCAACGGGTGCATTAGCCGACCGGACGGGTGACACCGAACAATGTCGATCTCCGGCCGCGCTGGGACCTCCCGGATGAGAGGTCCCAGCGCGCCGCGCCTTTCAGGAGGGGATCACTTGCAGGACTTGGCTCCGGTCGCGTGGGCCAGGCCGAAACCGGATGCCGACGAGTCCATGTAGACCACCTCGCGGCCGGTCATCGCGGTGGCGTACATCTGCGCGCCCGGGCTGCACGAGGCCGGGCCCAGGTACCTGCCCTGGAAGGTGTACTGCTTGAGCTTGGGGTTGAGCGAGTTGTCCGGGTAGCCGCCGGTCGCGATCCAAGCGGCCACCGGCGCCTCCTCGGTGACGGTGAGGGTGGTGTCGGACAACGCGAGGGTGTCCGCGCGGATCGCCTCCGGCGAGTTCTCCTCGAACAGCAGGTGGCTGGTGCGCGTGGTGAAGTCGAAGAGCCGTACGGAGTCGTAGTAGGCCCCCTGGCTCCACTGGCCGTCGACGATCGTGCCGTAGTCGCGGTCGGTTCTCCAGGCGACACCGGTACGGGACAGGTCGGGGTAGCTCATCGTCTCGGCACCGGCATCACCTCCGGCGTAGGTCCGCTGCCCGGTCTTGAGGTCGTAGACCTCGGCGCCCAGCGACCACCATTGACCGTTGGCGTCGGCCTGCTGGTAGATGTCATAGCGTACGTAGGAGATCTTCCCGCCCTTGACGCTCGGCGCCGTCGCGTTCCCGAACCAGTCCGGGTGGTCGATGGTCCGCACGGCCGGCGAGCTGCCCTGCAGGTAGTGCACGACGTCGAGGTATCCCTGGCTCTCGTCGTACTGGCTCCACGCGACGACGTCGCCGTCGAAGCCCAGGCCGTCGATGCGTGCCGGGGTGCGGTAGAGCTCCTTGACGTGACCGCCGCCGATGGGTGCCGACAGGATGCGATCGGTCTCCCAGCTCGGCGATTCGGGGTCCGCCGTTATCGACAGCCACACGACGCGCTTGCCGTCGGTGTGCGCGAAGCCGTTGATGCTGCCGTCGTCCGGGGAGATCCGGTACGGCGTGCCCTTGCCGTCGGTGCGGCCCACCCAGATCGACGTCGGCTCGGTGCGGTTCGCGTCCGATCGCGGCACGGCGAACCAGCCGCCGCCCACACCGGCCTTCATGTCGGCGTACATCCCGGTGTTGAGCCGGTCGATCAGGACGCCGGTGCCCTTGCCGTACAGGCTCGCCTTCCATTTCGCGGTGATCCCGCGCGAGTCGAACGCGGTCTGGACCACCCGGAGGTCGTTCTTGTTCAGGCGGTACGACCTGGCCGACGCGAGCACCGCGTCGCGGGCGTCGACGAAGTCGGACATCGGCGTCAGGTAGTCGGTGAGCGCGCGGTAGACGATCCGGTCGGCGACCGTCTTGCCGAGCTTCTGGCGCAGGTCCCAGAGCGCACCGGAGACGATCGTCGAGTTGAGGTGTACGCCGCCGTCGTCCATCGACGGCGTGTCGATGAGGTGCTGGAAGTCGGCCGTGGTGGCGCCGTCGTCGAGGTCGCGCAGGGCACACTGGCTGGGAGCGAGCGTCCGGCAGAGGTCACCGCCGAGCAGGCTCGCCTGCGGGTCGGACATCGAGGTGCCCGACGCGTCGACGTCGATGGCGTTGCCGAAGTAGTCGGCGAGCGCCTCGTTGAGCGCGCCCGGCTGTCCCGCGTAGACGAGGCTCGCGGTGTGCTCGACCACGCCGTGCGTCATCTCATGGCCGACGACGTCCGGGTCGGCGGCCAGGGGCAGGTATTCGTCGTCGCCGGTGCCGTACACCATGCGGGTGCCGTCCCAGTACGCGTTCACCCACGGGTATCCGCCGTAGGTGATCCCCACGATCGAGTTGATCGCCATGCCCGCGTCGTCGAGGCTGTTGCGCCCGAGCTTCGCCTGGTACCACTCGAACACCTTCGCGGCGTCCCAGGCGGCGTCCACCGCACCGGCGTCGGTCAGGTCGGCGCCGAGCGTTGTCGACGGGGAGGCGAACGGCGCCAGGCCCTCCGGCCATTCGCCGCCCATCAGGTTGTAGTAGTCCCAGCCCCGGGCGTCCCAGGTGGTGATCGGGACCGTCGAGCCGCTCGTGCTCTTGTGGCTCTGGTCGTTCATGAGGTACGAGCCGGTGCCGGACTCCACGAGCGGGAGCGACACGGTGGCGCCGTGCAGGGTGGTGCCCTGGCCGACGATCCCCGCCGTGCCGGTGCCCGCCTGACCGGTTGCCGTCGTGGACCGCGGCGCGGCGGGG
>KL571383.1:14341-15067 GCA_000715855.1 Actinoplanes liguriensis | reverse complement strand
GGCGGCGAGGGCGGCGGCCTGCTGGTCGGTGGCGAAGGACTTGATCCGGCTGACGCTGAGCAGCGCCACCCCGGTCGTCGCGCCCACGTACACGTCGCGGACCACGGGCCGGCCGGTGACGCTGTCCTTGCCGCTGACCAGGATGCGCCGTGCGAGCACGCCGGTGCCGGTCGGCATGACGAGGAGCCCCTGGTCGGTGCCGACGAGGTCGGGGGTCTGGCCGGGGCGCGGGGCGGAGGGCACGACGGCCGCGCCGGGGTGCAGGCTCCTGCGCACCTCCTCGACCGCCCGGGAGATCGCAAGCGAGGCGGGGATCGAGGTGACGGTCGTGTCGACGTCCAGGTCGGTGAAGTACGTGCCCGACGTCCCGGTCACGGTGCGCTTGCCCGCGGTCTTCTCCGTGCGCACCACGTACTGCGCACCGAACACGGGCAGGCCCTTGTACTTCTGGTCCAGGCGGACCGTCTCCCGTTCGCCCTCCGTCTCGACGCTCGCGGTGGTGAGCGTGCCGGCCGGATCGCTGATCCGGTAACGGTCCTTGTGGCCCGCGAGGTGGGCCTTGGCGGCCTTGTCCGGTGCGATCGCGGCGTCGACCGGGTCGGCCACATCCTCCACGAGCGTGGGGGTGTCCGTGGCGGGCGCCTCGGTGACCGGGACGGTCGTGCCGTCCGGCGACGCGGGCGCCGCGTTCGCGGCCTGGGCGGTGGTTCCGAGGACGACGGCTGC
>KL571383.1:13079-14131 GCA_000715855.1 Actinoplanes liguriensis | reverse complement strand
GCCGCCAGCACGGCGATGGTGGGTAGTGCCCTGGGTCTGCGCAACTGTGGCTCCTGCGGGTGATGGGCATGGTCCAGCTTCCGGCCGGCTGTTCTCCGCACCGGTGCACTCACCTCACCCCGATGCCGGCGGGCGCCACAAGAACGATCTTGTGCACCTGCGCAAGTGAGAAAGGTCGATCGATGATGCGAGGTTCGGCAGTTCTTACAGATCCGTAATCGCCGATTCATCGGAGCGGGCGGCACCCCGCGCATTCTCGGATCGGGGGGATGCGCGAGCGTATGGACGAAGTGGATATTCCGTGGTCGGCGACGGGGCTCGATCCACTGGCCGGCCGGGTGCTGGAGCACCTGGTCGCCGTGCGATCGGCGGATCGCGACGAGGTGGCGTCCGCGGCCGGGGTGTCACCGTCCGCGGCGGAACGAGCGCTGCGGCACCTCACGGACTCGGCCCTGGCCTCACGGATCGCCGGCACCGTGCCGCGCTGGGTGGCCGCGCCGCCGCGACCGTCGCTCGGCGCCCTGCTCGCCCGGCGGCGGGCCGAGCTCGCCCGGGTCGAGGATCTCGCGGAGCGGCTCTACGAAGCACACGAGACGGTGTCCGGGCCGCACGCCACCGATGTCATGGAGGTGCTGAGGAGCGGGGACGAGGTTCCGGTGCGCTATCGCCAGCTGCTGGCGGAGTGCTCGTCCGAGGTGCTGCATCTCGCGAAGCCGCCGTATGTGACAGGTACGCCGGCGTCCGCCGGGGCGGTCGAGATCTCTCCCGAGGTGCGGATGCGATCGGTGTACGAGACGGACGGCTTCACCGACGCGGTCTCGCTCCGGACGGCCCGGCGTGGGGCGGGACAGGGCGGCAAGCTGCGGCTGACGTCGTGGATCCCGGTGAAGCTGGTGATCTTCGACCGGGCGGCCGCGCTGCTGCCGATCCGGGGAGACCGCCCGTCGTCGGGTTCGTTGGTGGTGCGTTCGCCCGCACTGGTGGCGGCGCTGGTCGCACTCTTCGAGAGCGTGTGGGAGCGCGCCGAGCCGGTGTCGCTCACGAGACCACAC
>KL571383.1:12248-12826 GCA_000715855.1 Actinoplanes liguriensis | reverse complement strand
GACGAGACGATCGCCCGGATCCTCGCCGTGAGCCGCCGTACCGTGCAGCAGCACATCAGCGACGCGGCCTCGCTGCTCGGCGCCCGGACCCGCTTCCAGATCGCGGTGCTGGCGGCGAAGCAGGGGTGGCTCAGCGACCAGCCGTGACGTCCCGGCGGACGCTGGGCTTTCGGGCGGGGCCGGCCCGGACCGTTCAGTGGTGGAGGGAGGGCTCGCAGGGCAGCCGGATCACGAAGGTCGTGCCGGGGCCGCTGCCGTCCGCCACCGCGATCGTGCCGCGGTGCCGTTCGACGATGGTCCGGGTGATCACCAGACCGAGTCCGGTGCCGGGGATCCGTGCCTGCACGGCTGTCGAGGCACGGTAGAAGCGGCGGAAGAGGCGGGGCCGTTCCGCGGCCGGGATCCCGATGCCGGTGTCGCTGACCGTCCAGGTGATCCACCCCGGCGCGGCCGTGTCCGGGCCGGCCCGGACCGTGACGGCGCCACCCTCCGGGGTGTATTTCATGGCGTTGGACAGCAGGTTCTCGGCCACCTGCTGGAGCCCTGTCTCTTATACACATCTCTGAGCGGGCTGGCAA
>KL571383.1:10379-12094 GCA_000715855.1 Actinoplanes liguriensis | reverse complement strand
GCCGCGGCGGTAGCTCCGCCCGCACCGTCAGACGTTTGGCCTCGGCGGTGACCGCGGTGTCGGCGATGCTCTCGGTGAGCAGTTCGGCCAGGTCCAGCGGCGCGATCTCGACGTGCAGGGTCCCGGATTCCAGGCGGGCCAGGTCGAGCAGGTCGTTGGTCATCATGCTGAGACGCTCAGCGCATCTGCCGATGGTCCGTACGTGGTGGCGTCGTTCCGCCGGGTCGAGGTCGTCGTCGAGCAGGTCGACCGTGCCGAGGATGATGGCGAGCGGATTGCGGAGCTCATGGGTGACCATCGAGAGGAACTCGTCCTTGGTGCGCGCCAGATCGATGGCGAGCTCCTCGGCGCGGCGCCGTTCCAGGTACTGCCCGACGTGCACGGCGAGCCCGCTGAGCAGGCTGATCAGGGTTTTCTCGGGACTTTCGGCCCGGTCGCCGTAGACGCAGAGCGCGCCGAGTGTCCGCGCCCCGGATCGGATCGGCACGCCGACCGCGACGCGGAGCCCGGCGCGGGCCGCCGCCCGGCTGCGCGGCGAGGTGGTGTCCGAGGTGACGTCCGAGATCCACCGGGCCCGTCCGGTCCGGCACACCGTACCGGGCAGGCCGGTTCCCGGCTCCAGCTCGCCGACGGCGAAGTGGGACAGGTCCCGGTGTGCGCGGTTGTGACGGGCGGCGCAGGTCAGGGTCTGCCGTTGCTCGTCGATCAGCCACAGTTCGGAGACCGGCCAGCCCATCCTGTTCCCCAGCGCCTCGACCACCCGGGTTGCGGCGTTGTCGCAGGTCGGAGCCTCGGCCAGGCCTCTGGAGACGGCCGCCTCGACCATGGTGAACCGGTTGCCGCGCAGCGCGGCCGACACGTCGTGGGCGAGTGCGTGGACGATCTGGCCGGGGCCGCTGCCGGTGAGGGTGAGGGCGGTCTCGACGGGGAGCTCGAACCCGTCCCGATGGACCGCGGTCAGCTGCAGCCGGCGCTGCAGGAGCCGGGCCGGGTCGCCCTCGGCCAGCCCTCGCAGCGCGGTTCGATACGTGGCACGGTGGCGTTCCGGAATGATCAGCCGGACGATGTCGGATCCGTACGCCTCCTGCCGGTTCCAGCCGAAGGTCGCCTCCGCCGCGGGGTTCCAGTCCAGGATCCGGCCGTCGACGGTGACCGCCACGTAGGCCTCGGAGATCACGGCGAGGACCGCGTCCGAGGCGATCGGGCCACGGTCGGACGGATGCAGAATTGTCCCCTGTCGGCGCACATTTGCCCCCTGCGACAGGTGTGCCCGAGTCGAGGACCCCGCCGGGCACCATGCCTGTCGGCTCATTCTGCATCCCGGCCGTGCCCCGGACGTCCGTTATCCGGCAGGTCGTGTCCGGATGCCGACGGCGCTTCTCAAAAGACGCCGACGGCGCTTTTCGGAAGACGCCGACGGCGGTTCTCAGAAGCGGTAGAGGACGTTCGGGGAGCGGGGCGGCCCGGCCTGCCAGCCCACGGCCCAGAGCACCGTGCCCGCCGGGTCACCGGCCGCGCCGGCCAGCGGGGTCGCCGACGCGATCTCCCCCTGCGGATGGATCGGCCCGCTCGGCCCGCCCGGCGCCACGACCGAGTCGTCGGTCTTGAAGCCCTGCCCGGTCCAGCGCTCGACGTGGCCGGACTTGAGCCCGGTCACCGTGCTCCGGTAGCCGAACGTCCACACACCGGCCTTCGACGCGACGATCTCGGTCACC
>KL571383.1:8439-10139 GCA_000715855.1 Actinoplanes liguriensis | reverse complement strand
CTTTCGACGCGACGATCTCGGTGACCTCCGACCCGGCCGTGCTGCTCTCGGTCCGCCACCCGCCCGCCGTCCGATGCAGGATCAGCGGTACGTCCGTTCCGGTGCCGCGAGCGACTCAGCCGCTGGACCAGCGGGTTCACCGCTGCGTAGCCCGCCCGCACCGCCCACCGGTAGAAGCCGTTGACCGTGACGACCTCGCGGTCCCACGCTGTTGAGCGAGCGGGCCGCCACGGAGACGAGAAGGCGTCCTTCGGTCCGGCACCACCACGGGCAGGATCACCGGAGCCAGCGAAGCAGTACTCATGACCTGCACCCCCGCGACACCGCGACGGCTACAGGGAGTGAGAAAAGAATAGGGACCGTGTGCTCAGACGATACTGAACACACGATCCCCATACGTCGCACGAGTGCTATACGTTTGTGTCCGGAGGGGGACTTGAACCCCCACGCCCGATAAAGGGCACTAGCACCTCAAGCTAGCGCGTCTGCCATTCCGCCACCCGGACCTGCTCGCACAGCTTAGCGGCACCCGTTCCCCCAGTGTTTGCCGGGGGGTTTCGGCTGCCTTGTCGGCCGCACAGGTGAGAACAGTACACGGTGCCGGGGAGGGGCTGCAGGAGGGGTGGGGGAGCGGACATTGCGGGGCGTATGCGGGCGAACGGGGATCTGGCCTGGTTTTGCGGGGGCGTAGCGGGCAGCATGGCGGGGTGTCCCACCCCTCCCCGCTGACTCCGGCCCTGGAAAGGGCGCACTCGCTGGTTGCCGCTGGTGATCTGGCGGGGGCGGCCGTGCTCCTGGAACGTGCGATCGAAATCGGTCAGGCGAGTCTCAGTCAGGATCATCCGGACGTTCTTGCCACGCAACGGGAGCTTGCTTCGCTGCATCACCAGGCGGGCAACGCGGCGGCGGCGAAGCTGGTGCTGGAGGCGGCGCATGAGGCGGGGCAGTTCAGTCTTGGGGACGATGACCCGCTGATGCTGCAGATCTCCTATGACCTCGGGGTGCTCGCCGAGGAGTTGGGGGACCGGGACGAGGCGAGGGTCGCGTTCGGGCGGGTGGCGGACTTCGGGCCGATGATGCTGGGGCCGGGGCACTGGGCGGTGGTTCGCGCTCAGGCCTATCTCGGACAAGATCCGACTTCGGCGGTACGGATCGAGCCCGCACATCAGATGCCGCAGAGTGGCCCGCCGTCGCAGCCGGACCTGCCGCCGGACAATCACCCGACCGTCCTCTGGCCCCAACTGCCGCCGCCCCCGCAGATCAGTCGGCCGTCCGCCGCCCCGGAGCAGCCGCTGAATCCGCCATCGGCACCGTGGCAGAACAGCCCGTCCCCGCTGGCGCCACCCCAAGCCGGCCCGCCACCGACCACGCCCGCCCAGGTCAGTGCCCCACCGACCACGCCCGCCCAGGTCGGCCCGCCACCGGCAGCGGTACCTTGGGTCACCCCGCCGCAGGCCGCGCCGCCCCGGGTCAGTCCACCGTCTGCCACGCCGCCGGTCAGCCCGCCAACGACCACTGCGCCGCAGGCCAACCCGGTGTCGACCGCGCCCGCTCAGGTCGGTCCGCCGCGTACCGCGCCGCCGCAGGCCAGTGAGCCGCTGGTCGCGCCGGGCCAGGGCGGTCCGGAGTTGAGCGGCCCGCGTCAGGGAAACCCGTGGGCGCAGGCGCCCGGTCAGCCGCAGGAGAGCGCGGCGGGGGGA
>KL571383.1:6521-8221 GCA_000715855.1 Actinoplanes liguriensis | reverse complement strand
GGGCAGCGCCAGCCGGAGCCGCAGGTCCGGAACGAGACGCCGGCCCCGCCGAGCCCGTTCGGTCTGCTTCCGCCGCCGAGCGCACTGAGTTTCCCGCCGCCGAAGCAGGACAGCACCACCCGGCGTCCGCAGACGGAGAGCGCAGAGAATCCGCGGGCGGAAAGCGGGGAAAACGCGGCGAACAAGGAGACGCAGGACACGCCCCGGCCGGAGTCGCCCTGGGGTCCCGCGCCCTGGACCGCGAAGGAGCCTGCCGAGACGCCGTTTCAGCAGGTCAAGCCGGGTGTCTTCGGGGTTCCGGAGACCGAGGCCCCGCCGGCTCTCTTCCACCGCGGCTCGAACGATTCCGTGGTCGTCCACCGCCCCGACCCGGTGGTCATGCCGCTGCGGACGGATCCGACGCCCGCGCCGGAGGCACGACCGGATTTGATCACTCTGGGCGATCCGGTTCCGGCTCAGATCGATTTCCCGGTACGTCGTGAGCCCGCCCCCGCCGAGCGAACAGAATCGGTCACGCCGGTCACGCCCGTCACGCCCGTCACGCCCGTCACGCCGGACGCACCCGTCACGCCCGCGCGCCCGGAAGCCGCGCCCGAGCCGGCCCGAAGCCCCGCCGCCGATGTGACCACTCAGTTCCCGGCGGTATCCGACCCGGTGGCGTCCGAGCCGGCCGCGGACGATGCTTTCACCGCCTGGCCCGACTTCAACCGCTGGCCGGGCGAGACCGATCCCACCCCCGACACCCGTCAGCCCACCGTCTACCTGCCCGAGTCCGGAACCCCCGGCGTCTTCGGCCCGCAGGACGTCACGCCGATGGACCACCAGCAGGGCGAGTACCGGCAGGCCGGCTACCAGCAGGCCACGCACCCGGGCGTCTATCAGCAACAGCAGCAACATGAGCAACACCAGCAACAACAAGCCGCCCACCAGCCCGGCGTCTATCACCAGGGCGCCGACGGCACCTGGCAGGGCGGCCCCGCTCCCACCCCGGCGCGGGACATCACCGCGGGCGTGCTCACGACGTACGGGAAAAGTAGTAACCGCAAGCGAGGCATGGCGCTCTTCGCCGTGATCGCCGCCACTCTCGCGGCCGTCGTCGCGGTTGCCGCGCTGGTCTTCACGCTGGCGCAGGGCACTCGCAAGGGTGATGACGACAACACCTCGCCGGGATCGCCGACGCTCGCCGGAGCGCCCCCCGGCGACGTGAAGCTGACCGACCTGGGCAGCAAGATCGACGTCACCTGGAGCGATCCGACGGACTCCTCGGTGAGCTTCATGGTCACCATGGCGCACCCGGGTGAGCAGTTGAAACCGGTCAGCACGGTGGGGCCCGGACAGACCTCGCGACGCATCGAGGGACTCAGCCCGTCACTCGATTACTGCTTCGCCGTGGTGGCCGTTTATGCGACTGACAAGTTCGCCACTTCGCCACAGGTCTGCACCGATCGGGGCAAGAAGTGATCTAGCTGGCTGTCCACAGACGGGAACGGTGGGTATCGACGCCTGCCGCGATCCCGGTATGGTGGCCTGCGTCCTTGGCACGCCAGGTTTCGTAAACGGGGAGGACAGCCGCTGTGAGCAGCACAGACGCCGCGCCGGAGGGTGCTCGGAAGCGTCGGCTACCCAGTCGTGGCTATCTGGTCACGATGGGTACGGTGCTGGCGCTCGCCACCGGCCTCGGCTTCACCGTGCTCGGCCTC
>KL571383.1:0-6274 GCA_000715855.1 Actinoplanes liguriensis | reverse complement strand
CGGCTTCACCGTGCTCGGCCTCGGTAAAGCCGACCAGGCGGTGGCCAGCTTCGATGCGGCTTCCTGGGTGTGGAGCAAGGGCAAGGGCGAGGTGTCCCGGGTCAACGGCGTCACCGCGAAGATCGACACCCGGGTGGACGTCGGGCAGGCCCGCGGGCACAGCCTGGAGGTCAGCCAGTCCGACCGGTTCGTCATCCTGCGCGACGTCAACACCGGCGCGATCGGCTCGATGGACCTCACCGATCTGCAGGCGTTCTGGAACCAGCAGCTGACCCCGGGCATCGGGGTGAGCGTCGCGCTGCACGACAACTCGGCGTTCATCATCGACTCGGTGCAGGGCAAGGTGCAGCAGGTCGATCCGAAGAGCCTGCAGGCGATCGGGCAGGCGGTCAGCTTCCCGCCGGGCATCACCGGTGGCGCCTTCGACGGCAAGGGCCGGCTGTGGATCGTGGCGCCCAGCGAGGGCACGGCCACCGCGATCTCGCCGGTCCCGGCGTCCACCACCGGCACGACCGGTGACCCGCAGCGCGTGCGCACCGAGCAGGTCGGCGGCGCCAGCCACGACTTCCGGGTGACCACTCTGGACGACGGCATCGCGGTCCTCGACCGGACGACGAACGAGTTGTTCCGCGTCGGCGACACCCCGACCACGCACACCACGCTGCCGCTGACCGGCCCGGGCATCCTGGCGCCGCACACCGACGGCAGCACCGTCGCGGTCACCGTGCCGGAGACGCGCCAGGTCATCGGCGTCGACCCGCAGGGGGCCATCAAGGCGAAGTTCACCGTCCCCGGCGGCAGCTCGCAGTTGCAGGCGGCGGTCGCGTGGGAGGGCTTCTACTACGCGGCGGACGCGGACGGCGGCACCGTGCACGTCTACGACCAGTCCGGCCAGCAGCAGAAGCCGATCACCTTCGACAAGCCGGGCGGCTCGCTGGAGCTCGACGTCCGGGAGAACTACCTGTTCATCAACGCACCCGGCTCGCCGGTCGCGCAGGTGGTGGACAACCAGCACGGGGTCCGCCCGGTCGACAAGTACGCGGATGACGTCCTCGGCGGCGACCCGCCCCCGGTGAAGACGCCGCCGGTCGTCCCGCCGAAGAAGAAGCCGAACAAGCCGGTGGTCGCCAAGCCGGGCGCGCCGCGCAACGTGCGGGCCGCGGCCGGCAACGCCGAGGCCCGGGTCACCTGGCAGGCGGCGGCCGACAACGGCGCCGAGATCTCGAAGTACGTGGTGACCGGCAACGACCAGAGCTTCGACGTCGGCGCGGATCAGCGTGCGCTGACCGTGACCGGGCTGACGAACGGTGAGACGTACACGTTCAAGGTCCACGCGGTGAACGCGAAGGGCGCCGGTCCGGAGCGGGAGAGCAACCCGGTCAAGCCGACCTCCGAGGTGCCGGACCCGCCGGGCACACCGGTCGCGGAGGCGAAGGCGGACGGCACGGTGGTGGTGACCTGGCCGGCCGCGAACGGGCAGGGCCTGGCGATCGACCACTACACGGTGACCGGGGTGACCGAGGGCGGCAACGCGCCGATCGGTGACGCCAAGGGCGCTTCGATGACCATCGCCGCCGGGCGGTTGGACTACGGCAAGCAGTACGCGTTCACGGTGGTCTCGGTCAACGAGCGGGGCGCCGGGTCGAAGGCGTCCGCGGTCAGCAACAGCGTGGTGCCGTTCACCAAGCCGGAGAAGCCGGAGAACGTCGCGGCCACCACGGTCACCGACAAGGCCGGCGCGATCAAGGTCACCTGGTCCGCTCCGGCCGACAACGGCCGGGCCATCAGCAAGTACGTGGTGAAGGCCGGCGACAAGAGCGTCGACGTGACCGACGCGACCTCCGCCACGCTGGACGGCTTCGGCACCGGGGAGAACGTGCAGGTGCAGGTCGTCGCGGTGAACGAGGGCGGCGAGAGCGACCCGGCGACGGCGACCGCGCGCACGGTCGCCCAGCCGACGATCACGGTCACCGGGGTGGACACCACGTTCAACACCGCGAGCGTCGGGCTCAGCGTGGACCCGGGCGGCGGCACGGCGTCCTGCTCGCTGACCGTTTCCGGCGGGACCGGCGCGGACGGCAGTTGCACCGACCTCAAGGCCACCAAGCTGAAGCCGAGCACCGCGTACACCTTGAAGATCACGGCGAAGAACGCGGCCGGTTCGGTCACCAAGAACGCGACAGGCACGACTGCGGATCTGTACGGCACCGCGACCTGCATCAATGGTGACAGCGGCGACCAGAAGACGTACTGCGACGCGGACGTCGACGGTCGCAACGGCAACGAGATCTTCAAGATCACCCAGCAGGTCAACAGCCAGCAGGCGGGCTGGGTCAAGAACGGCACGCGGCTCAAGACGTACTGCAAGAAGGCCGGCGACAGCGTGGACTCCTACGTCTACAACGACCACAAGAAGAGCACCTGGTGGATCCAGATCGCCTATGACGGGGGCAAGCCGTACATTCCCTGGGCATGGTTGAACCTGGACGGCAACGACGACCTGGACAACCTGCCCACCTGCTGATGAGGACCACGTGACACCCGAACCGCTGCCGCCGTCCTACGTCTCCGGCTTCGCCCAGGTCGCCGCCGAGCTCGCCGACCGGATCGGCTCGATCGTGCTGGGCAAGCCGGAGGTGGTCCGGCTGGCGCTGACCGCGCTGTTCGCCCAGGGCCACGTCCTGCTGGAGGACGTGCCCGGCGTTGGCAAGACCACCCTCGCGCGTGCCCTCGCCGCGTCGATCCGAGGGCAGTGGCGGCGCATCCAGTTCACGCCCGACCTGCTGCCCTCGGACGTCTCCGGCGTCACGATCTTCAACCAGGCGAGCCGGGCGTTCGAGTTCCACCCGGGGCCGGTCTTCGCGAACATCGTGATCGCCGACGAGATCAACCGGGCGTCGCCGAAGACCCAGTCGGCGCTGCTCGAGGTGATGGAGGAGCGCCGGGTCACCGTCGACGGCGTGCCGCACCCGGTGCCGCAGCCGTTCCTCGTGGTCGCCACGCAGAACCCGGTCGAGATGGACGGGACGTACCGGCTGCCCGAGGCCCAGCTCGACCGCTTCCTGGTCAAGCTGAGCGTCGGCTACCCGGACGAGGAGGTCGAGATCGAGGTGCTGCGCGGCGCCGCGAACCGTTCGCCCGACTCGCTCGAGCCGGTCACCGACACCAACACCGTCGGCGAGATGGTCAAGATGGCGCTGCAGGTGCACGTCGCCGACCCCCTTTACGCGTACGCGGTGCGTCTCGCCGCCGCGACCCGCAACCACCCGCAGGTCCGGGTCGGCGTCAGCCCCCGCGGCGTGATCGCGCTGACCCGCGCGGCCTGCGCCTACGCCCTGATCAACGGACGCGGCTACGTCCTGCCGGAGGACCTGAAGGCCCTCGTCGAGCCGGTCTTCGCGCACCGCGTGCTGCTGTCGGCGGACGCCCAGCTGCGGGGCGTGACCGCGACCGAGGTGCTCGCCGACGCCATCAACTCGGTGCCGGTGCCGCTGCCGGCGAGCGCGTGACCGCTCGCGGCATCGGCCTGCTGGCCGCGGCGGCTGCCCTGCTGACCGCGGGGTTCGCCTACGGCTACCCGGATCTGGCCCTGCTCGGCGCGGCCGCCCTGGTCGCGGTCGCCTGCGCGGTGGCCTTCGCCTACTGGCGCCCGCGGCTCGGCGTCGAGCGGGTCGCCGAGCCCGACCGGGTCGCCCGCGGCGAGCCCGCGCAGATGCGGCTCACCGTGAGCAACGCCAGCCGGATGCGCGCCGCCAGCATGATCGCGAGCGACCGCTGCGGCGGGACGAGCGTGCCGGTCCCGCTGCTGCGCCTGCGGCCCGGCATGGACACCACCGTGGAGTACCCGGTGCCGACCAGCCGCCGCGGCATCGTGCCGATCGGCCCGCTGCGGGTCACCCGGGGCGACCCGCTCGGCCTGGTCACCCTGAACCGGACGTACGGCGAGGTGGCGCAGGTCTGGGTGCACCCGAGGATCCACCTGTTGCGGGCGGTGCCGGCCGGCATGGCGCGCAGCCTCGACGGGCGTATCGACAAGGTCCCGCAGGGCACGATCACCTTCGACGCGCTGCGCGAGTACGTGATCGGCGACGAGCTGCGGCGCGTGCACTGGCGCAGCTCGGCCAAGGTCGGCGAGCTGATGGTCCGCGAGCAGCTGGACACCTCCGAGCCGACGATCGTGGTGCTGCTCGACGATCGGGCGAGCGCCTACCCGGATCCGGAGGCGTTCGAGTCGGCGTGCGAGGCGGCCGCGTCGATCGTCGCCGCCGCGGCACGCCGTGGCGACCGGGCCCTACCTGGACGTGCTGACCGAGGCCGCCCTGGTCGCCGGGGACCTCGACGCGACCCTGCGCCGGCTGCGGGCCCAGCGGCTCGGCGACACCCTGGTGTTCCTGACCGGGCCCGGCGGCCGCGGTGACCTGGGCACGGTGAGCTCGCTGCGGGGGACGTACCCGGTGGTGCTCGCCGCTCTCTTCGGCGATCGTGACGGCGCTCCGGTCTCCGGCGGCGACCGGCTGATCGTCATCGAGGCGGCCGACGGCGCCGAGTTCGCCGGCGCGTGGGACGGGGTCCGCGGATGGTGAAGGCCCGGCCGTACGTCGTCGCCGCCGCGCTCGCCGGCATGCTGGCCCTCGCCGGGCTGGTGCTCGGCCGGATCTACGCCGACGCGCTGCTGTTCCAGCTCGTCGCGGGTGCCGCGATCGGCTCGATCGGGGCCGGGCTGGCGACCCGCCGGCTGCCGTCCTGGAGCGCGGCTCCGGTCTCCACGGTGCTGCTCGTCGCGTACGTCGGCATCGGTCTGAGAATTGCCGCCGGGCATGCCGCGGTGACCACCCCGTTCGCCACCATGGTCCGGGATGCCCTGGTCAACGGCATCCCACGGCTGCTCACCGCGATGATCCCGGTCGAATCCACACCGGACACCGTGGTCGTGCCGGTGATCGCCACCTGGCTCGCCGGGCTGGCCGCGGTCGAGGTCGGCGTGCGCGCCCGGCGGGTGCTGCTCGGCACGGTGACGCCGGTCGGGCTCTACGTCGGCGCGCTGTACGTGATCGGGCCGAACGAGGGCGCCGCGGCCGGGCCGACGCTCGGGTTCGTCGCGCTCGTGGTGATCGCCCTCGCGATCTCGGTCCCGCGGGCGGCCCCGTCCGCCGAGACGCCCCGCAACAACCGGGCGCTGGCCGGCAGCGCGGCGGGCCTGGTCGCGGTGATCGGGCTGGCCGCGGTCGTCGGCCCGTGGATCAGCGGGCAGGTCGGCGCGGCGCCGGTCGACCCCCGGCAGTATGTCGAGCCGCCGCAGGTCGACAGCCTGGACGAGAGCCCGCTGAACCGGATCTCCGGCTGGATGCTCGCGCCGAAACAGCGGCTCTTCGCGTATCAGCCGGCGACCCCGCCGGCCGGTAAGGCGAAAACGGTCAAGGTGCGGCTCGCGGTGCTCTCCGACTACGACGGCGTGACCTGGAAGGTCGGCGGCGTCTACCGCAACGCCGGCCGGGTGCTCCCCGAACAGCCCGCCCTGGCGGGCGCCGACATCGCCGAGGTACGCCAGCAGGTCACCGTCGAGGGGCTGACCGGCCGCCTCCTCCCGGCGGTCGCCACGCCCACCGCGGTGTCCGGCGCGCGGGTGGCGTACGACGCGAGCACCGGCACCCTGATCCGCCCCGAGGGCCTGACCAGCGGACTCGTCTACACGGTGACCTCGCGCGTGCAGACGCCCGACCTGAACATGCTGCCCGGCGCGCAGTCCCCGTCCGGCGACGCGGTGGTGCGTTACCTGGCTCGCGGCGAGGGCGTGCCGGAGTCCATCACGCGGCTCGCCGAGCACCTCGCGGACGGCAACGGCGGGTCGTACGACCGGGCGCTGGCGATCCAGGAGTTCCTCGCCGAGCACTACCGGGAGACCGCGGACGCGCCGAGCGGGCACGCCTATCCGAACCTCGCCTACTTCCTGTTCGGGCCGCGCGGCCAGGGCGGGCAGGAGGGCACGTCGGAGCAGTTCGCGGCGTCGTTCGCGCTGCTCGCCCGGCTGACCGGCCTGCCCAGCCGGGTGGTCGTCGGGTTCGACGCGCCGGCCGCCGGCGGCGAGGTCACCGGCGGGGACGCGGTCGCCTGGCCCGAGGTGCTCTTCGACGGCCTGGGCTGGGTGGCGTTCGACCCGATGCCGACCACCGACGACCCCACCCCGGTCGAGCAGGACTTCCAGCCGAAACCGACCACCCCGCCGACGACGCCGCCGCAGACCAGCGCCCCGGCGGAGGAGCCGTCGGCGTCGGAG
>KL571382.1:23611-24344 GCA_000715855.1 Actinoplanes liguriensis | reverse complement strand
CCTTCGGGCTGCCGCCTTCGGGCTGCCGCCTTCGGGCTGCCCCCGGCTTTTCTTGCTGCGGGCGGCCGGGTCCGGTGGGTTTGATGTCTGGTGCTGTGCTGGCCCGGGAGGTTTCTGACCTCTCGGGCCGGTCTGTTTTCTGGTGTTGGGTGGGCGTGAAATGGGTTGCGGGAGGGGCAGGCGGGTCGGGTAGCTTTGCCGGGAACTCCGAATCTTCGGGCCTTGGATACATGTCGCAGACGGGCCGGGGGACCTCGCCATGAGCGGGGAGGAGGTGGCGACGTCAGTCGTTGCTACCTGCTTTCGGAGGAGATCTTTCATGGAATTCGGCCTCGGCCTGCCCGTCAACGACCCCGCCCGGCTGCTCGAATGGGCCCGGCTCGCGGAGGAGCACCGGTTCGCCACGGTGGCTCTGCTGGATCGGCTGGCCTACGAAAATCCGGAACCGCTGACCGCCCTCGCCGTGCTGGCCGGTGCCACCACTCGGATCCGGCTGCAGACCGAGGTGCTGCTCGGACCGCTGCGGTCCACCGCGCTGCTGGCCAAACAGGTCGCCACCCTGGACCGGATGTCGGCGGGCCGCTTCGTCCTCGGCATCGGCGTCGGCGGCCGGGAAGACGATCATGCGGCAGCCGGCGTACCCCTCAACCGTCGAGGGCGAATCCTCGACGCCCAACTCGCCGACCTGCGGAAGATCTGGCGGGGCGAGCCCTACGGCTGTCTCTTATACACA
>KL571382.1:19839-23417 GCA_000715855.1 Actinoplanes liguriensis | reverse complement strand
CCACCGATGAGTCAGCTCCGCCGACCGCGGGTGGCTGTGAGGTGAAGGCGGACCAAGCGCCCGCCCATACGGAATTGGATCGGGGGCTTGGACGCGCAGAGGCCGACCGGGGGCGCGGGCGTGCTGAGACGGATCAGGGGCTTGGGTACGTGGAAGCGGGCCGGGGGCGCGGGCGTGCTGAGAAGGATCAGGGGCTTGGGCACGTGGAAGCGGACTGGGGGCTCGGGCGTTCGGATTCGGCGGCGACTGCGGGGATCGGGCCCCGGCCGCTCAACGCCGGTGGGCCGCCGATTCTGATCGGAGGGTTCGCTCCGGAGGCCCTGCGCCGGGTGGCGCGGTTCGCGGACGGGTTCATCTGTGCGGCGCCGCTGGCGTGGGCGGGTGGCCTCGTTCGTACCGTGAATGAGCAGTGGGCTGAATCGGGCCGCGCGGGCCGGCCCCGCCTTGTCTGCCAGATCAACGCCGCGGTCGGGAGCCCCGAGTCGATCGAGCGCGGACACTCGGCGGTGGCCGACTACTACGCCTTCACCGGCCGGCCCGGCTGGGGCGCGCCGTTGACCGATCCGGCCCAGATCGCCGAGACGATTGCGGCGTACCGGGAGTTCGGCGCCGACGAGCTGATCTTCTACTGCTACGGCGACGACCCCGCCCAGATCGAGCTGCTGGCCGACATCGTTCGCTAGCCGCCCGCGAGGACTGCTTCAGCACTGTCAGGGCCGGCCGAAAGCAACCGGCTGGCCCTGACAGTGGTTATGGCGCCCCGATTACCACGGTGGGGGCCAGCCGAGGCTCGCAGCCGGCTGGGCGTGGTGGTGGTTATGGGCGGGAATTACCACGGTGGGGGCAAGAGCTGGG
Source organism: Actinoplanes liguriensis (assembly GCA_000715855.1). GTDB lineage: Bacteria > Actinomycetota > Actinomycetes > Mycobacteriales > Micromonosporaceae > Actinoplanes > Actinoplanes liguriensis. The sequence goes on along the minus strand of KL571382.1, from coordinate 22,562 downwards.
CTGACGGTGGTTATAGGGCCGGGGTGGTCAGCGGGTGATGCGCACGGCGGGATCGGCGCTGAGTGCCCATGTGAGCACCGACGGCCAAGGGCCGTACCCGGACTGGTGGTTGAGATGACCACCGCCCGCCAGCAGGTCCGTATCCAGCCCCAGCGGCTTGCCGTAGTCCTCGGCGGCGCTCTCCGGCGCGTACGGATCGTCGTCGGACGCCACCAGACGCGTGTGACCCGCTGCCGCCGCGACGTCGGCCGGGGTCAGCGCGGGCGCGGCGAAAGCGGAGATCGCCGGAAGTGACCGCAGCACCGACGTCGACGGCGGCGCCACCAGCAGCACCCGGTCGACCGGTTCGGGGACCCGGCCGCGGGCCACCCCGTTCAGCCAGAGCAGGCAGCCGAGGCTGTGGCCGATCACCGTTCGTGGCCCGTCGAGGCCGCGGATCCGGGTCTCCAGCTCGTCCAACCATCGGTCGAGGTCCGGCTCGTCGGGGTCGGGCAGTTGCGGGTAGTCGACCTGATGACCGAGATCGGTCAGCTGCCCGGCCAGCCAGTGCTGCCAGTGTGCGGGCGGCCGGCGGTTCTGCCAGCCGTGCAGGATCAGAAAGCCCATCAGAACTCCAGGTACATCACGTGCAGCCCGACCCGCCCGAGCGTGGGGTGTTCGAACGCCCGCGGCACGGTCCCGATGATCTTGAAGCCTAGACGGCGGTAAACGGTCACGGCAGCGACGTTCGACTCGGCGACGGCGTTGAACTGGATCCCGGCGTACCCCTGAGCCCTCGCCCAGTCGATCGCGAAGCGACAGAGGGCCGCGCCGATGCCCTGCCCACGGCTGTCGGCCGCGACCATGAAGCTCGCGGTGGCGACGTGAGCACCGGGCCCAGCCTTGTTGGGCCCCATCTTGGCAGTCCCGGCTACGCGGTCGTGAGACGCGACGACGGTGAGGCCCGGCGGCGACTCCACCCAGATGCCCCGAGCGTCCGCCTCACTCATCGCCGGGTCGTACGTGTACGTGTCCCCGGCCCGCACGACCTCCCGCACGATCGGCCACACCTGTTCCCAGTCGGGTTCGGCGAACGGCCGGATCACCGACGAGGGGCGGTCGGCGAGCTCAGGCGGGGTCGACAACCGGTGTCCCGGTGGTGTCGACGGACGCCGCACGGAACTGTTCGAGAGCCGCCTCGGTGGTCGCCTTCGCCACGCCCGCGGTCAGTTCCAGCAGCACGGTCGTCGCGAAGCCTTCCGTGGCCGCGTCGAGCGCGGTCGCTCGTACGCAATGGTCTGTTGCGATGCCGACGACCTCGACGTCGGTGACCCCCTTGCCCCGCAGCCACCCGGCGAGGGTTTCGCCCTGCTCGGTCCGGCCCTCGAAGCCGGAGTAGGCCGCCTGGTGGGCGCCCTTGTGGAAGATCGCCTCGATCCGGTCGGTGATCAGCTCGGGGTGGAAATCGGCGCCGGAGGAGCCGACCACGCAGTGCGCCGGCCAGGTGTCGACGTAGTCCGGATGGTCGCTGAAGTGCGCACCGGGGTCGACGTGGTAGTCCTTGGTGGCGACCACGTGATCCCAGCGGTCACCGGCCCTGTCGAGCACCAGCGAGATGCCCTTGGCGACCGCGGCGCCGCCGGCGACCGGCAGTGAGCCGCCCTCGCAGAAGTCGTTCTGCACGTCCACGATGATCAGCGCGCGTGACATGGAGAGCCCCTAAGCGGTGGGAATGATGACGACGGGGATGGCCGGGTCGCCCGCGGAGAGCTTGAGGCCCTCCCACGGGATGGAGATCAGGCACTGCCGGAGGTGGTCGCGGGACTCCTGCAGGCTCGGGCGGGCCTGCGGCTCACCGTCGACGATGTAGGCGCGCTGCAGCAGCCGGTCGTTGGCTTGGTGGTCGGGCACGCCCTGGGAGACGATGATCTCCTCGGTGGCGGTGCCGGTGGGCTTGTGCCGGCGGACCGCGGTCTTGCGGCCGCCGACGGTCGCCTTGTTCTCGGAGCGCTTGACGACCGGGCGGCCGGCGACCTCGACCAGCTTGTAGACCAGGCCGGCGGTGGGCGCGCCGGAGCCGGTGACGACCGCGGTGCCGGCCCCGTACATGTCGACGGGCTCGGCGGCGAGGGTGGCGATCGAGTACTCGTCCATGTCGCCCGAGACGATGATCTTGGTCTCCGTTGCGCCGAGCGAGTCGAGCAGCTCACGGGAGTGGCCGGCGAGCACGGACAGGTCGCCGGAGTCGATCCGGACGGCGCGCAGGTCCGGCCCGGCGACCGCGATCGCGTTCCGGATGCCCTGGCTGATGTCGTACGTGTCGACCAGAAGAGTGGTGTTCTTGCCGAGCGCGGCCACCTGCGAGGCGAACGCGGTGGGCTCGTCGTCGTGCAGCAGCGTGAACGCGTGCGCCGACGTGCCGGTGGTCGGGATCCCGTAGGCGCGACCGGCCGCCAGGTTCGACGTGGAGGCGAACCCGGCCAGGTAGGCGGCCCGCGAGGCGGCGACGGCGGCCTGCTCGTGGGTGCGCCGGGAGCCCATCTCGATGATCGGCCGGCCGCGGGCGGCGGTGACCATCCGCGCGGCGGCGGCGGCGATCGCACAGTCGTGGTTGAGCACCGACAGGATCAGCGTCTCGAGCACCACGCACTCGGCGAACTTCCCGCTCACGGTCATGATCGGGGAGCCGGGGAAGAACAGCTCGCCCTCCGCGTACCCCTCGATGTCGCCGGTGAACCGGTAGC
>KL571382.1:16391-19640 GCA_000715855.1 Actinoplanes liguriensis | reverse complement strand
GCGGCCCAGCCAGTCGGCGGTCGGCTGGTCGACCACGCCGGCCGTGCGCAGGAAGTCGATCTCGGCCGGGTCGAACCGGAAACCGCTGATCATGTCGACCAGCCGGTCGGTGCCGGCCATCACACCGTAGCGCCGGCCGGTCGGGAGCCTGCGGGCGAACACCTCGAAGACGCACTGGCGGTCGGCGGTGCCGTCCTTCAGCGCGGCGCTGATCATGGTCAGCTCGTAGTGGTCGGTGAGCAGAGCCGGCCCTGTCGTATTCACGGCACCTACCCTAATGCGTGCTCCTGGGCGGCGTCGCGACCTGCGGTTCGGTGCTCCGGTTCACAGATCCGGCGGATCCGGTGGCACCATGGGGGCATGGCGTTGCCTCAGGTTGCTCCCGTCGAGACGCCGGAGATCGAAGAAGTCCCAGCCGAAGACCGGCCTTGGGTGACCATCGTCTGGGACGATCCGGTCAATCTCATGTCGTACGTGACGTGGGTCTTCCAGAAGCTCTTCGGATATAACAAGGACAAGGCCGAAAAGCTGATGATGGACGTGCACACCAAGGGCAAGGCGGTGGTTTCCATCGGTGCCCGGGAACGCATGGAGATGGACGCCAACCAACTGCACGGATACGGTCTTTGGGCAACTGTGGACCGAGCCTGACAAAGCGGGTGGGGAAGAGCATGTTCCGACGCAGCGGCGGTCAGTGTGTGGCCACGTTCGCACACGATGAGGTGCGTGTCCTGCGGAAAGTGGCCGCCGAGGTGGTGGGTCTGCTGACCGACGGGATGGATCACACCGATCCGGTGGTGAGCCGTCTCTTCCCGGACATCTACCCGGATCGGCCGGACGACTCGAGTGAGTTCCGGCTGTACACCGAGGGCGACCTGAAGACCGCCAAGATCGATCAGGCCGGTGCGATCCTCGCGGCGCTGCCCGACGAGGGCGAGGGCGAGGTCCGCCTGGACGGCGAGGCCGCCGAGGCTTGGCTGCGGGCGATCAACGACGCACGGCTGGCGATGGGCACCCGCCTCGACATCCAGGCCGACACGGATCTGGCCGAGGAGCTGGACGACGCGGTGCTGGAGGATCCGGGCTCCAGCCGGGTGTTCCAGCTCTCCGTCTACGCCTACCTCGGCTACCTGCAGGAGTCGTTGCTCAACGCGCTGCCGGAGATCAAGTAAGGCCACCGAGTGTGTGCCTCGCCACGCGCGGAGTGGCGAAATACTTCGGTAATGTGAACGCCGTGCTGACCATCGACAGTTCGATCGTGCGCGCGATCGTCGCCCATGCCCGCCGGGATCACCCGGACGAGGCCTGTGGCGTCGTCGCCGGGCCGATCGGCAGCGACGTGCCGGCGCGGCACATCCCGATGGACAATGCGGCCCGGTCGATGACGTTCTACGAGTTCGACTCGATGGAGCACCTGCGGGTGTGGCGCGAGATGGACGACAAGGACGAGGAGCCGGTGGTCATCTACCACTCGCACACCGCGACCGAGGCGTATCCGTCGCGCACCGACATCTCCTTCGCCGGCGAGCCGAACGCGCACTATCTGCTCGTCTCGACCCGTGAGCCCGATTCCGAGGAGATCCGCTCGTTCCGTATTCTGGACGGTGTGGTGACCGAAGAAGAGGTCAACATCGTGGATGCGACGGTGAAGTCGTGAAGGTGAGTGCCGTGCAGTCGTACATGTTCGGGCAGAGCCCGGCGTCGGTGTTCTACGAGTGTCGCCGGGTCCTCTAGACCCCGACCTCCCGACTGCCTGCCCGCATTTCGACTTTCAAGGAGCATGACAACCATGGCTATCGAAGTCCGCGTCCCCACCATCCTGCGCAACTACACCGGCGGCTCGAAGATCGTCGAGGGCGCCGGCGACAGCCTCTCCGCCCTGATCGACGACCTGGACACCAAGCACAAGGGCATCAAGGGCCGGCTGATCACCCCCGAGGGTGGCCTGCACCGGTTCGTGAACATCTACGTCAACGACGAGGACGTGCGCTTCCTCGGCGCGCTCGACGCGAAGCTGAACGACGGTGACTCGATCACCATCCTTCCGGCTGTCGCGGGCGGCGCTCTGGGCTTCGCGGCCGCCGCCGCGCTGCTGGGTCGCTAGTCGAACGCGGCCTAGCGAAAGCCGCTGGTTGACCGCGGTCGAGCAAAGGCCGCCGGTTGAACGCGGCTGAGCGCGGGCCGCTGGTTGAACGTGGTTGAGCGAAGCCGCATTCACGACGTACCGAAGGCTGGTTTTTCTGATGGCTCGTTTCGAGAGCCTGTTGGACGCGTGCGGGGGCACACCGCTGGTCGGCCTGCCCCGCCTCTCCCCGGTGGTGCCCGAAGGGGCACCTCCGGTGCGTCTATGGGCCAAGCTGGAGGACCGCAACCCCACCGGCAGCATCAAGGATCGGGCCGCGCTCTACATGGTGCGCGACGCCGAAGAGTCCGGGCATCTGCGCCCGGGCGACACGATCCTCGAGCCGACCAGCGGGAACACCGGGATCGCCCTGGCGATGGTGGCGAAGCTGCGCGGTTATCGGCTGGTCTGCGTGATGCCGGAGAACGTCTCGGCCGAGCGCACCCAGATGCTGCGGATGTATGGCGCGGAGATCATCTTCTCGCCCGCCGCCGGCGGTTCGAACCAGGCGGTGGCGACCGCCAAGCAGATCGCCGCCGAGCATCCCGATTGGAAAATGCTTTTTCAGTACGGGAATCCGGCGAACGCCCGTGCACATTTCGAGACCACCGGTCCCGAGTTGTTGCACGACCTGCCCACGATCACGCACTTCGTGGCGGGGCTCGGCACCACCGGCACCTTGATGGGCACCGGCCGTTTCCTGCGGGAGAAGGTCGACGGCATCCAGATCATCGCCGCGGAACCGCGCTACGGCGAGCTCGTCTACGGGCTGCGCAACATCGACGAGGGGTACGTTCCCGAGCTGTACGACGCCAGCGTCCTGACCCGCCGGTTCTCCGTCGGCACCCGCGACGCCGTGCTGCGGACCCGTCAGCTCGTCGAGGTCGAGGGGATCTTCGCCGGCTTCTCCAGCGGCGCGATCCTGCACGCCGCGCTGGCCGTGGCGCACGAGGCGGTCAAGGCCGGCCGGCGGGCGGATGTGGCGTTCGTGATCGCCGACGGCGGCTGGAAGTATCTGTCGACCGGCGCCTACGGCGGCACGCTCAACGACGCGGAAGAGGCCCTCGAAGGCCAGCTCTGGGCGTAGGTGCCTGTCCTGCCGATCACCCAGGGCTGCGGCGTGGCCC
>KL571382.1:14525-16145 GCA_000715855.1 Actinoplanes liguriensis | reverse complement strand
GGCCATCGGCGGCGCGGCGGCGGCCAGCAGGATCCACGGCAGGGTGCGCTGGTGGACGGCGAGGAACGCGCCGACCACCAGCCCCACGCTGAACATGGTCAGCATCGCGAGCGCCGGAAGGTACCAGCCGGGCGCTCCGCTGAGCACCGCCACGATCGCGTAGAGGCCCACTCCGACGCCGGTCAGTCCGAGCATCCCGGAATAGACCGCCATCGCCAGGACTCGCCCCGTGCCGGGCGCCGGATCATCTTCGGTGGGAAATCGAAATACCGCAGGATCTTCGTCCCACGAGGGTTCGAAGGGCATGATTTCGGGTACCGCGCTGCGGGAGATGCGGGTCGGCTCGACCGCGGTCACGTCGCCTCCATCAGATCGTTTTCAAGCCCTCACTGAGAGCAACGCGGAGGGCTTACCGGACGTGACGGTGGAAATGTGACGACCCAGGTCACAGTGGCTGTGATGTGCGTTGTCGATTTAGCGACAAATCGATCAGTTGTTTACGTCAGGCAGTGGTCAGCGCGTACGCTTCGCTCCGTGATTGACTGGTCTGACAAGTCCAGCGCGGACCGGTCGGGCGGGGCGTGGACGACCCAAATGTGGCCGACCCAGTGTGAGTCAGAGGGACCCGCATGCGACTAACCGTTCTCGGTTGTGCCGGCAGTTTCCCCGGCCCCGAGTCGGCTTGTTCGGCCTATCTCGTGGAAGCCGAGGGATTCCGGCTGCTGATCGACTTCGGCTCGGGTTCGCTCTCCGCCCTCCAGCGGTATTCGGACATGCGGGCGGTCGACGCCATCCTGCTCACCCATCTGCACTGCGACCACATGTTGGACGCGTGTACCTATGTGGTGGTCCGCCGCTACGACCCGGCCGGCCCGCTGACGCCGCTGCCGGTCTACGCCCCGCTGGGCGCGGCCGAGCGCATCGCCGCCGCCTACAGCGCCGAGGGCGAGCCGGTGGACGACGTCTACACGTTCTACGGGCTTCAGCCGGGCACGTTCCCGATCGGCCCGCTGACGGTGACCGTCGATCGTGTGAACCATCCCGTGGAGACGTACGGGGTCCGGGTCGAGCACAACGGACGCGCGATTGCCTACTCGTCGGACACCGCGCCCTGCGAGGCGTTGCTGCGCCTGGCCGCCGGCGCCGACCTGTTCCTCTGCGAAGCCAGCTACATGGACGGTGTGGAGAACCCGCCCGACCTGCACCTCACCGGCGGCGAGGCGGGCGAGGCGGCGACGAAGGCGGACGTCGCCAAGCTGCTCCTGACTCATCTCGTTCCGGCGTGGGCCAGTGAGGCGGCTATCGTCGAGGCGGCCGGGGCCGCTTACGCGGGACCGGTCGAAGTCGTCCGCCCGGGTGCCAGATACGATCTCTGAGCCGGTACGGGGGTGGGATCGGCTTTCACCGGTGCACCTCGTGTCGTGACCTTGGAGTTGTTGGATGCGCATCGTTCGCCTGGCCAACTTCGTCACGGTGCATACCGGCGGCCTGCGGACCACCCTGCGCGAGCTCGGTAAGGGCTACCAGGCGGCCGGCCACGAGGCGGTCCTGATCATTCCGGGGCGCAAGTTCGACGACCAGCAGGTCCCGCAGGGCCGGGTGATCACGCTGCCCAGCGCG
>KL571382.1:13534-14264 GCA_000715855.1 Actinoplanes liguriensis | reverse complement strand
CGTGCTGGCCGGCCGGCGCGAGCTGATCAAGCTGCTGGACAGCCTCGAGCCGGACCGGATCGAGGTCTCCGACCGCACCACGCTGCGCTGGACCGGCACCTGGGCCCGGCAGCGCGGGGTCCGGTCGATGATGGTCTCGCACGAGAGCCTCGCCGGCCTGCTCGGCGTGTGGGGCATGCCGAAACGCGACGCGCTGGCCGACCGGCTGAACAGGCGTACCGCGGAGGCCTTCGACACGATTGTCAGCACCACCGCGTTCGCCGCCGCCGAGTTCCGCCGGCTGGGCGTGCCGAACCTGGTCGAGGTGCCGCTCGGCGTCGACCTGGACATGTTCCACCCGCGGCGGATGGACATCGCGGTGCGCTCCCGTTACGCCCGGCCCGAGGAGCTGCTGATCGTCTTCGCGAGCCGGCTCTCCGCGGCGAAACGGCCCGAGCTGGCCGTGGACGCGCTGGCCGTGCTGCGCAACGGCAAGGTGCCGGCCGTGCTCGTGGTGGCGGGAGACGGCACCAGGCGGACGTCGCTGGCCTATCGGGCCGCCCGGCTGCCCGTACGTTTCGCCGGGCACATCTCCGACCGCAAAGCTGTCGCCGCGCTGCTCGCCTCGGCCGACGTCGTCGTCGCGCCGGGCCCCGTGGAGACGTTCGGCCTCTCCGCCCTGGAGGCGCTGGCCTGCGGCACCCCGGTCGTGGTCGACGAGCAGAGCGCGCTGCCCGAGGTGATCGGCGAG
>KL571382.1:11282-13341 GCA_000715855.1 Actinoplanes liguriensis | reverse complement strand
GCCCGAGGTGATCGGCGAGGCCGGGATCGCGGTGGCGGGCACCGCCGAGGCGTTCGCCGAGGGCGTCTCCCAGCTGCTCCAGCGCCCCCGCGACGAGTGGCGGACACTGTCCCGCGCCCGCGCCGAGCGCTATGGCTGGCCCCGGGCCGTCGAGGGTTTCCTGCACGCGCACGGCGCCGAGGTGGCCCCGTCGCTGATCCGTCCGGCGGTTCCGCGGCCGCGTCCGATGGCGCCGCCGACACGCGAGCCTGGGGCGGACGAAGCGGGCGCACCCCGTTACGCATAGGGTTGGGGTCATGGCGCGACCCGACGGCCGGACGGCCGACCAGCTGCGGCCGGTGACCCTGACCCGGCATTGGAGCATCCACCCCGAGGGGTCGGTGCTGGTGGAGTTCGGCAACACGCGAGTGCTCTGCACCGCGAGCGTCACCGAGGGGGTGCCGCGGTGGCGCAAGGGCTCCGGCCTGGGCTGGCTCACCGCGGAATACGCGATGCTCCCGCGCGCGACCAACACCCGTGGCGACCGCGAGAGCGTCAAGGGCAAGGTCGGCGGGCGCACGCAGGAGATCTCCCGCCTGATCGGCCGCAGCCTGCGGGCCTGCATCGACCTCAAGGCGCTCGGGGAGAACTCGATCGTTCTGGACTGTGACGTGCTCCAGGCCGACGGCGGCACCCGCACCGCGGCGATCACCGGGGCCTACGTGGCGCTGCACGACGCCGTCACCTGGCTGGCCGGCCGCAAGGCGCTGGCCGGCAAGGTGGAGAAGGTGCTGCACACCTCGATCCAGGCGGTCAGCGTCGGGATCATCGACGGCGAGGCGCGGCTGGACCTTCCCTATGAGGAGGACGTCGCCGCCGAGGTCGACATGAACGTGGTCTGCACCGGCGCGGGTGACTTCGTCGAGGTCCAGGGCACCGGGGAGAACGGCGTCTTCAAGCGCGCCCAGCTCGACGCCATGCTCGACCTCGGTCTGGCCGGTTGTGCCGAGCTCGCGATCGTGCAGCAGAAGGCCCTCGCAGCATGATCAAAAGCTTTTCCGGAGGTACGGCGTGAGCGCCCGTCTCCTTCTCGCCACCGCGAACAAGAAGAAGCTCGTCGAGTTGCAGCGCATCCTGGACGCCGCGCTCGGCATGAGTCAGATCGAGCTGGTCGGCCTGGGTGACTTCCCGGGCTACCCGGATGTGCCCGAGACCGGCCTCACCTTCGGTGAGAATGCGCTGATCAAGGCGCGGGAGGGTGCCAAGCGCACCGGTCTGCCGACCGTCGCCGACGACTCCGGGCTGGCGGTCAACGCGCTCAACGGGATGCCCGGTGTGTTCAGCGCCCGCTGGTCCGGTGGGCACGGCGACGACGCGGCCAACCTGGACCTGGTGCTGGCCCAGATCGGCGACGTCGGCGACGAGCACCGCGGGGCGTCGTTCGTCTGCGCCGCAGCCCTGGTCCTGCCGAACGGGCGGGAGCACCTGGTCGAGGGCCGGCAGAGCGGGCGGCTGCTGCGGTCGCGGCGGGGTGAGGGTGGCTTCGGCTACGACCCGATCTTCGTCGGGGACGGTCAGGATCGCACCAATGCCGAGCTGAGCCCGGCCGAGAAGGATGCGATCAGCCACCGGGGCAAGGCGTTCCGGGAGCTGGCCAAGGTCATCGCGAAGGAACTGCCGCGCTGATCCCGGCGGCCTCCGAAATCGGGGGCCCGCCGGGTTTGACTCGGCCCTTGGGGCAGGGTCCACGATCGACGCATGGTCTCGTCTGAGCTTGTTCGTCTGGTACACCGGCTCGATTCTCGGGCCGGCTCCGGCCGGCCCGCGGATCCCGCCGGCCGGCCTTTCCGCTCTCCGCCTTCGCGACCCCGTGGCCCGGTTCGCGATCCACCGCCCGCCGCCGTGCCGACCGGCCTCCGCCCCCGCGACCGAGGTCAGAGCAGGGGCTTGATGGCGGCCTCGATCGTCGCGCGCAGGGCGGGGCCGGCGATGACCTCGCGGGTCTGCTCCAGGACCGGGGCCAGGAAGACGTCCGGGCCGGGCCGCCCGGCGAAGGGCTCGAGGGCGGCGACCGCGGCCC
>KL571382.1:4719-11028 GCA_000715855.1 Actinoplanes liguriensis | reverse complement strand
GGGCGTCATCGGGGCGCGCAGTTGCAGGCCTCGCACGGCGGCGAGTAGCTCGACGGCGAGGAGGCTGGTGAGGTTGTCCAGGACGGTGCGGAGCTTCTTGGTCGCGGCCCAGCCCATCGAGACATGGTCCTCCTGCATGCCGCTGGTGGGCAGCGAGTCGACCGAGGCCGGGCCGGCCAGGCGGCGGTTCTCGGCGACGATGCCGGCCGCGGTGTATTGGGCGATCATCAGGCCCGAGTTCACCCCGGCGTCGGGGGAGAGGAAGGGCGGCAGCTCACGGCTGCGGGTCACGTCCAGCAGACGGTCGACCCGGCGTTCGGCGATCGCGCCGACCTCCGCCGCGGCGATCGCCAGGAAGTCGGCGGCGAAACCGAGCGGGGCGCCGTGGAAGTTGCCGGTCGACTCGACCCGGCCGTCCGGCAGCACCACCGGGTTGTCGACGACCGAGATGAGCTCCCGGGCGGCGGTGACGCGGACGAAGTCGAGCGTGTCCCGCGCCGCCCCGGCGACCTGCGGCGCACACCGGATGGAATATGCGTCCTGCACCGCGTGGGCCAGGTCGTCCCGGTGCGAGTCCATGATCGCGGAGTCCTGCAGCAGCCGGTGGATGTTCGCGGCCGAGGCGGCCTGTCCCGGGTGCGGCCGGATCGCGTGCAGTTCGGGGAGGAAGGGCCGCTCCGAGCCGAGCATCGCCTCGGTGGCCAGCGCGGCGGTCACGTCCGCCATGGTGAACAGGTGCGCCGCGTCCGCGATGGACAGCAGCAGCATGCCGAGCATCCCGTCGGTGCCGTTGATCAGCGCCAGCCCCTCCTTGGCGGCCAGCTCCAGCGGGCGCAGGCCGGCCGCGTGCAGGGCTTCGGCGGCGGCCATCCGGGCGCCGTCCTTGCCCATCACCCAGCCCTCGCCGAGCAGCACGATCGCGCAGTGGGCGAGGGGCGCCAGGTCACCGGAGGCGCCCAGCGAGCCGTGTTCCGGGACCCACGGGGTGATGCCGTGATTGAGCAGGTCGACCAGGCCCTGCGCGAGCACCGGCCGCACCCCGGAGCGGCCCATCGCGAGCGAGCGCACCCGCAGCAGCATCATCGCCCGCACCACCTCGCGGGGCATCGGCGCGCCGACCCCGGCGGCGTGCGAGCGGATCAGCGCGTGCTGCAGCTCGGCGCGGCGTTCCGGTTCGATCGACGTGTTGGCGAGCGCGCCGAAGCCGGTCGACACGCCGTAGACGGGCCGGCCGGAGGCTTCGATGCCGTCCACGATGGCGCGGCTGGTGGCCATCGCCTCGACGGCGGCGGGGGAGAGCTCGACCTTGGCATTCTCGCGTGCGACGGCGAGGACGTCGGCGGGCTCGATCCCGGTGGGCTGAACGATCACGGTCATTGCGGCACTCCGTCGTGCTTGGTGGTTTCAGCGGCGCCGGTGGGGCGGTCGCGGTCGTGCCCGGTTGTTCCGGCGGCGCTGGTGGGGCGGCCGGGGCCGGTGGTTGCGGTGCGGCCCGTGGTTGCGGTGGGGCCGGCGGCTCGGGCTGTGACCAGGCGGCCGTGGTGAATCACGTCACGGATCAGGGGGACGCCGGGGCGGTAGGCGAGGTGCAGGTGCGACGGCGCGTCCAGGATCAGCAGGTCGGCGCGCGCGCCGGGGCGGATCACGCCGAGGTCGTCGCGCCGCAGCGCCCGTGCGCCGCCCAGGGTCGCCGCCCGGACGGCTTCGGCCGGGGTCATCCGCATCTCGCGCACGGCGAGGGCGATGCAGAACGCCATCGACGAGGTGTAGGACGATCCCGGGTTGCAGTCGGTGGCCAGCGCCACCACCGCTCCGGCGTCGATGAGCCGCCGCGCGTCCGGGTAAGGCGAGCGCGTGGAGAACTCCGCACCCGGCAGCAGCGTGGCGACGGTCCGGTCCCAGCCGTCGTGGCACATGCAGTCGACCGGGGAGGAGGCGAGCGCGTCCACGTCCGCGTCGCTCAGGTGGGTGCAGTGGTCCACGCTCGCCGCGTCCAGCTCGACGGCCAGTTGCACGCCGGGCCCCGGGCCGAGCTGGTTGCCGTGCACCCGCACGCCGAGGCCCATCTCCTTGCCGGCCAGCAGGATCGTGCGGGCCTGATTCTCGTCGAACGCACCCCGCTCGACGAACGCGTCCACCCATTTGGCGTGCGGCGCCGCCAGGGCCAGCATGGGTCCGCAGACCAGGCCGACGTAGTCGTCCGGCCGGTCCCGATACTCGGCCGGCACCACGTGCGCGCCGAGGAAGGTCGTCTCGCTCGTCAGTTCGGCCGCGATCCGCAGGGATCGTGCCTCGTCCGCGACGTTCAGGCCGTACCCGGATTTGATCTCGATCGTCGTCGTGCCCTGCCGCAGCGCCTCCCCGACCAGGCGGCGCGCGTTCCGGCGCAGCTCCTCGTCGGTTGCCGCGCGGGTGGCGCCGACCGTGGTCCGGATCCCGCCGCCGGTGTAGGGCTCGCCGGCCATCCGGGCGCCGAACTCGGCGGCCCGGTCCCCGGCGAACATCAGGTGCGCGTGACTGTCCACGAAACCGGGCAGCACGGCCGCGCCGTCCGCGTCGATCCGCTGGTCGGCGGCCGGTGCTTCGGCGGCCGAGCCGACCCAGGCGATCCTCTCGCCGTCCAGCACGACCGCGGCGTCGTGCGGCAGATGCCGGCCGTGCGAGTCGTTGGTGAACAGCTCGCCGATGTTCGTTATCAACAAACTCATGGGAGCACCGCCGCAATTGCCTTCCGAAGCGCTTCCGGCACGTCGATCGTGCGGTGCCGTCCGCCGGTGACCACCGGCCGCCCGTCCACGATCACGTCCGTCACGTCCGCCGCCGTCGCCGCGAAGACCAGCCCGGCCGGGTCGATCCCCGCGGTCCGGGCGCTGGACAACGACACCGCGACCAGGTCGGCCCGGTGCCCGGCGGCGATCTCCCCGGCGTCGGCCCAGCCCAGCGACGCGTGGCCGGCCTTGGTCGCGGCCGCGATCAGCTCGTCCGCGCCGAAGTGCCCGCGCTGCCGGGTGGCGAGCCGCTCGTCCAGTTCGACGCCGCGCGCCTCCTCGAAGAGGTCGATCACTGCGTGGCTGTCACTGCCGAGGGTGAGCGTCGCGCCCCCGTCGGCGAGCGCCCGCGCCGGTCCGATGCCGTCGGCCAGATCCCGCTCGGTGGTCGGGCAGAAGCAGACGTACCGGCCGGCCAGCAACCGGCGATCGTTCTCGGACAGGTGGGTCGCATGAACCGCGGTGGTCGTGGGACGCCAGACGCCCCTGGAGTGGAGCAGCTCGGTGGGGGAGCAGCCGTGCACGGCCTGACACTGCTCGTTCTCCGCGGGCTGCTCGGAGAGATGAACGTGGACCGGCAGCCCATCGGTCCGATCGGCGAACGCCGCCATGCCGTCCGGCGGGGCCGCTCGCACCGAGTGCAGGGCCGCCCCGATCCGCACGTGCTCGCCGCCGCGCAACCGGTCGAAGCGGGCGCCCCAGCCGTCGTAGTCACCGTCGCCGAAGCGCACCTGCACGCCTTCGAGGGGTTTCCCGTCCACGCCCGAGGTCAGGTAGACGGTGTCGAGCAGCGTGATCCGGATCCCGGCGTCGGCGGCCGCCGCGGTCAGGGCGTGCCCCATCGCGTTCGGGTCGGCGTAGGGCGTGCCGTCCGGCCCGTGGTGCAGGTAGTGGAACTCGCCGACGCAGGTGATCCCGGCCAGCGCCATCTCGCCGTAAACGGCCTTGGCCAGCGCGAAGTAGGTGTCCGGGTCGAGGCGGCCGGCCACCTGGTACATCAGGTCGCGCCAGGTCCAGAAGCTGCCGCGGCCGGCGTGGGTCCGCCCGCGGAGCGCGCGGTGGAAGGCGTGCGAGTGGGCGTTGGCCAGGCCCGGCAGCACCAGCCCGGCGAGCCGGGTGCCGGATCGGTCCGCGGAGCTCGTCGTGATCGCGGAGATCCTTCCGCCGGCCACCTCGATCCGGACGTCACGCTCGACCCGGCCGCCGACCCAGGCGTGCTCGGCGAGATACACGCTGACGTCACCCCGCACGGCGGTGGGGGCGGGGCTGGTGGTCACGTCAGGGACTCCAGGACGCGGGCGAGGGCCTCGACGCCCGCCTCGCAGTCCTCGTCGGAGGCGCCCTCGGCGGGGGCGTGCGACACCCCGGTCGGGTTCCGGACGAAGAGCATGGCCGTCGGCACGTGCGCAGAGAACACCCCGGCGTCATGACCGGCGCCCGTCGGCAGGATCGGCGCGTCCCCGAGCAGCTCGGACAACCGCCGGGCCAGCTCGGTGTCGAAGGCGACCTCGTCGGTGACCGACTCGGCGACGACGGACAGCTCCGTCCCGTCCCGGCCGGCCCGCTCGGTGGCCCGCTTGATCACCGACTCGAGCAGCCGATCCAGGGTGCCGGTGTCCGCGGCCCGCGCGTCCAGCCAGCCCCGGACCATCGACGGGATGGCGTTGGTCGCGTTCGGCTCGGCCTCCACCCGTCCCACGGTGGCGTGCGCCCCGATCAGCCGGGCCTCCTCGTTCGCCGCGAGGACGGTGTGCGCGAAGGTCAGCATCGGATCCCGGCGATCGGTCATCCGGGTCGTCCCGGCGTGATCCCCGGCCCCGGCGAACTCCATCCGCCAGCGCCCGTGCGGCCAGATCGCGCTGCCCACGCCCACCGGGACGTCCAGCGCGCGGCCCTGCTCGATGTGCAGCTCGACAAATGCCGACAGGCCGGAGATCTGGTCGATCTGTCCGGTGGGCAGAGCTCCCAGCGCCTCGCCGAAGGTGATCCCGTCACGATCCTTCAAAGCGGCCGCCTTGGACGGCGGGATCACGCCGGTCATGAGCCGCGAGCCGAGGCAGGGCACGCCGAAACGCCCGCCCTCCTCCTCCACGAACGCCCCGATCGCGATGTTCCGCGGCGACTCCAGCCGGTCCAGCGCGAGGAAGGCGCTGACGATGCCGAGCGGCCCGTCGTAGCCCCCGCCGCCGGGCACGGAGTCGAAGTGCGAGCCGGTCAGCACGGTCCCCGGCGCCCACGGCTCCCCGCACCAGGCGAACAGGTTCCCGTTGCCGTCCTCGGTCACGGTCATCCCGCGCTTGCCGGCCTGGGCCCGGAACCAGTCGCGCAGGGTCAGCTCGGGCGGCGTCAGGGCGTACCGGAGGTAGCCGCCGTCCGCGGCCCGTCCGACCGCCACGATCTCCGCCCACAGGGCCGCGAAGTCACTCATCGCGCATCGGAACACGTACGCCGGAAGCGGCCTCTGACTCATAACCGGCGTCGACGTGACGCAGCACGCCCATCGCCGGGTCATTGGTCAGCACCCGCTCGATCTTCTGCCCCGCCAGCGCGGTCCCGTCGGCGACGCAGACCTGACCGGCGTGGATGCTGCGCCCGATCCCCACCCCGCCACCGTGGTGGATCGACACCCAGCTCGCCCCGGAGGACGTGTTGACCAGCGCGTTCAGCAGTGGCCAGTCGGCGATCGCGTCGGAGCCGTCGAGCATCGCCTCGGTCTCCCGGTACGGCGAGGCCACCGACCCGGAGTCGAGATGGTCCCGCCCGATGACGATCGGCGCGCTCAGCTCGCCGCGCGCCACCATGTCGTTGAAGCGGACACCGGCCTTGTCCCGCTCGCCGTAGCCGAGCCAGCAGATCCGCGCCGGCAGCCCCTGGAACGCGACCCGCTCACCGGCCAGCCGGATCCACCGCGCGAGCGGCTCGTTCTCCGGGAAGAGGTCGAGCACGGCGCGGTCGGTCGCGGCGATGTCGGCCGGGTCGCCGGAGAGCGCCGCCCAGCGGAACGGGCCCTTGCCCTCGGCGAAGAGCGGCCGGATGTAGGCCGGCACGAACCCGGGGAACTCGAACGCCCGGTTGTACCCGGCCAGCTGCGCCTCGCCGCGGATCGAGTTGCCGTAGTCGAACACCTCGGCGCCGGCGTCCATGAAGCCGACCATCGCGGCGACCTGCTTCGCCATGCTGGCCCGGGCGCGGTCGGTGAACTCCTCCGGCTTGTCCCTCGCGAAGGCGGCGGCGTCCGAGACCTCCACCCCGACCGGGATGTAGGAGAGCGGATCGTGCGCACTGGTCTGGTCGGTCACGATGTCGATCTCGACACCGCGCGTGAGCAGCTCCGGGAAGACGAGCGCGGCGTTGCCGACGACACCGATGGAGATCGCCTTGCGGTCGGCCTTCGCGCGCAGCGCCTGAGCGATCGCGTCGTCCAGGTCGTCGGCGATCACGTCCAGGTAACGCGTGTCGACGCGACGCTGCAACCGGGTCCGGTCCACGTCCACGATCAGGCAGACGCCACCGTTCATGGTCACGGCCAGCGGCTGCGCGC
>KL571382.1:2888-4518 GCA_000715855.1 Actinoplanes liguriensis | reverse complement strand
GCCCATCCCGCCGCACCCGTCGGTCAGCGTCAACGTCCCGGCGAGGTCCCCGCCGAACCGCTTCGCCGCCACGGCAGCGAACGTCTCGTACGTGCCCTGCAGGATTCCCTGCGTGCCGATGTAGATCCACGAGCCGGCCGTCATCTGGCCGTACATCATCAGCCCGAGCTGCTCCAGGCGACGGAACTCCGGCCAGGTGGCCCAGTCGCCGACCAGGTTCGAGTTCGCGATCAGCACGCGCGGCGCCCACTCGTGCGTGCGCAGCACCCCGACCGGCTTGCCGGATTGCACGAGCAGCGTCTCGTCGTCCCGCAGCGTGTCCAGCTCGCGGACGATCGCGTGGAACGACGGCCAGTTCCGCGCGGCGCGGCCGGTCCCGCCGTAGACCACCAGATCTTCCGGCCGCTCGGCCACATCCGGGTCAAGGTTGTTGAGCAGCATTCGCTTGGCGGCCTCTTGCGGCCACCCCATTGCGGTGTACGACGTACCGCGAGGTGCACGAATCTCGGACATTATCTCCTCCATCACGCCGTGAAGATGTTCCGTCGAGCCGCTGACGCCTCGAACTCCTCCAGCCGACGCTGCACCGACTCGGGCGCGGCGTCGCACATCGCCTCCAGCAGCACCATGGCCATCGCCATCGGCCCGGTGTGCAGGTCGAACACGAGCCGCGTGCCCACCGCGGCCGGCAGCACCACGTCGGCGTCGTCGGACACCGGACTGACCGCGGAGTCGGTGATCGCGACCACCGCCCATCCGGACGCCTTTGCCTCGCGGACCGCCTCGACCGACTCGCGCGGGTAGCGCGGCAGCACGATCGCCAGCATCGCACCGGCGCCGGCCGCGCGGGCCTGATCCAGCCGGTCGTGCAGGCCGGTCCCCCCACTGTCCAGGACTCGCACGTCCGGGAAGACCTTCGCCGCGAAATACCCGAAATACGCCGCGAGCGGGGCCGCCGCACGCAGCCCCAGCACCGGCAACGGACGACTCGCCGCGAGGAGCGCCGCCGCCCGCCGTACGTCATCGGGCCGTTGAAGCTCTTCGGCGAGTCGCCGGAGGTGGTCGGCCTCGGCGAGCACCGCCCCCTGCATCGAGTTCTCGCCGGCCGGCTCCTCGGGGGCGTCGGACGCGAGGGCCCGCAGCTCCCGCCGCAGCGCCGGATATCCGGAGTAGCCCAGCGCCATCGCGAACCGGGTCGCCGACGGCTGACTCACCCCGGCCAACTCGGCGACCTCGGCGGCGGACAGGTACGCCGCCTTGGCGGCATGCTCCACCAGGCTGTGCGCGATCCGCCGCTGGGTGGGCGTCAGGCGGGCGCCTTGGAACAGGTCGAGCACACGCTCCGCCGTCCTGACCACTCCGTCATTCACGGCGACAGCTTATGCATGAAATCTTTCAGTCCGCTAGACGCACGAGTCCACCTGTACCGGTTAGAACCGCCCGAACCGCGGAAAGTGATTCAGCAGAGGTGACGAATCGCGGCCGCCGCACCGGCCTCGACGCGGGTAGGACGGAACGCGGTCTCGGGCCAGGGGCGGCCCAGGGAGATCCACGTCGAGGGCAGGCCCAGCGCGTGCGCCCCGCCGATGTCCGCGTGCGCCGAGTCGCCGATCTGTCTCTTATACACATC
>KL571382.1:0-2669 GCA_000715855.1 Actinoplanes liguriensis | reverse complement strand
CTTCCGGTGGCCGACCCCCTCGGAGATGACCCACCCGTCGACCAGGTCGTCCAGGCCGGTGTAGCGGATTTTCGCGGTCTGCTGGTCTACCGGCCCGTTGGTGACGATCACCGGGGCCCACCCGGCCGCGCGGGCGTCGGTCAGAGCGGCCCGGACCGGCTCGGCCAGCGTGACCCGATCGGCCGCCCCGGTGTCCAGGAACGGCTGAACGCTCGCGACCGGAAGCTCATACCGCTCGACCAGCGCCGCCGCGACCTCGTCCCGCGGCGTGTAGCCACTCGCGTATGTGTATAAGAGACAGACCCGCATCAGCCAGTCGAGATCACCGGCGGGCAGCCCGTGCGAGGCGAGGAATGCCGCACCCGCCGACCGGAACGCGGCGTCCCGGTCGATCAGCGTGTTGTCCAGATCCAGCAACAGCAGCATCAGCCGCAGTCACGGGCCACGAGATGGTGGGTGACGGTGTGCTCGCGCTCGATCAGGAAGGCGTCGTCCTCCGGATAGAACACCGCTCGCTCGATGTCCTCCCCGGCGAACCCGCGGATCACGTCGATCGACGCCCACCAGCTCACCGTGGTCACCTCGGAGCGGCCGTCCCCGAGGTCGCGTGTCCACATCTGGGCCCCGAGGTTGCCGGGGGTCGCCCGGTATGCCGAGAGGCCGGTCCGTTCGATGTACGCCACGTACGCCTCGACCTGGTCGGTGCGCACCCATCCCCGCCACATCCGTGTGATCACCGGCCCACCCTATTCCGGCAACATGAAAGGGAGCTGACCCCGCGTACGTGAAAAGCTGGATGAATGCGGATCGCTGAGCTGCACACGTATCCGGTCAAGGGATGCCACCGCCTGGACCATGCCGAGGCCGATGTCGAGCCCTGGGGTTTCCGGGGCGATCGCCGCTGGATGATCGTGAACGACGAGGGCGTCGGCATCACCCAGCGGGACACGCCGCGCCTGACCCAGCTGCACGTCCGTCCGCGTCCGGGCGGTCTGCGCCTGTCCGCACCGGACCTGCCCGACCTGGAGCTGGACGAGCCGGCCGACGGCGCGAAGGTCGCCATCCGGGTGTTCCGCAACAAGCCGGAGATCCCCGGGCGCGTCGCCGAGTCGGA
The DNA here is from genome assembly GCA_000715855.1 of Actinoplanes liguriensis. Taxonomy (GTDB): domain Bacteria; phylum Actinomycetota; class Actinomycetes; order Mycobacteriales; family Micromonosporaceae; genus Actinoplanes; species Actinoplanes liguriensis. Next base: position 1,555 of record KL571382.1, on the reverse strand, counting down.
GTGGGTCAGCGCGTTCCTCGGCCGGGACGTGCGGCTGGTCTGGCAGTCCGATCCGACCAGCCGCACCATCCCGGAGTTCGCCACGCCGGACGACCGGGTCAGCTTCGCCGACGGTTATCCGGTGCTGCTGGCCAACACCGCTTCCCTGGCCGCGGTCAACGACTGGCTGGTCGAGGCGGGCGAGGAGCCCGTGCCGATGCACCGTTTCCGGCCGAACCTGGTGGTCGAGGGCGCTCCCGCCTGGGCGGAGGACGGCTGGCTGGGCAAACGCCTGCGGATCGGCGCGATGACGTTCCGGGTCGCCAAGCACTGCGCCCGATGCCGGGTCACCACCATCGACCAGGAGTCCGGGGAGACCGGGCGGCAGCCGCTGCACGTACTGGGAAAGCATCGCCGGATCGACGGCGGCCTGATGTTCGCGGTGAACCTGATTCCGGACCTCGCGGCCGGTGGCACCGGAGTGTTGCGGCTCGGCGACACGGTGACACCGGTGGAGTGACGCGGCACTCATTAGCGGTACATGTGTCTTAGGAGTGTCTTAGAAGATTTGCCGGGAGCGCTCGGCCCCACCAGTATCGCTGAGCGTGAGTGCTCATCGACGCCCGTTCCCGACCCGTTGGCTCGCTGCCGGCGGCGCCGCTGTCCTCGCCGGCATCATCGGCGTGGCGCTGCTGCTGCAGACCGGTGGGTCGGCGTGCGCCGCGCCGCCGAGCACCAGCACGAAATCCGGCAAGGCAACGTTCTACGACCTGGCCGGCACGTCCGGGAACTGCTCGTTCGAGACGCCCGCCGACGACCTCTTCGTCGCGCTCGGCCCGGACCAGTACGCCGACGGCGCCTCCTGCGGGGCGTACCTCGACGTCACCGGCCCCAAGGGCACGGTCCGCGTCAAGGTCTTCGACTCCTGCCCCGAGTGCGACACGGGTCACCTGGACCTGAGCCGCACCGCGTTCAAGAAGATCGGCAGCGAGGTGGCGGGCATCATCCCGATCACGTACAAGCTGGTCAAGAACCCGTCGGTGCCCGGCCCGATCACGGTCCGGATCAAGGAGGGCGCGTCGCAGTACTGGTTCGCGGCGCGCATCGACAACCACGCCAACCTGCTGTCATCGGTGAAGGTGTCCGGTTCGGGCGGCAGTTTCAAGTCCGCGCACCGCGAGGACTACAACTACTGGCTGATCGACAGCGGCGCCGGCTCCGGCCCGTACAAGCTGAAAATCACCGACGTCTACGGCAACACGACGACGGTTTCCGGCATCGCGATGAAGCCGGGCGTCGTCCAGAAGACGTCCACGTCGGTCTCCGGCAAATCCACCACGGTCAAGACCACGACCAAGTCCTCGCCGGCCCCCACGGCGAAAAAATCCGCCTCCGCCAAGCCCACCACCGTTCCCCCCACGGCGTCCTCGGTGGCCCCGCTGCCCGAATCGGCTGCGGCCGCGCCGGGCACCACCGAGGACGCCCTCCTCAACCTGGCCGGCGATCCCCAGCCGGCGAGTTGCGGCTAGCGCTTACCTCAAATTCACATTCTTCATGTCCTAGCTCCGCTGTGGTC
>KL571381.1:11053-12502 GCA_000715855.1 Actinoplanes liguriensis | reverse complement strand
TGTATAAGAGACAGGCTCCCGGGCCGCCTCGAGGCCGTCGGCGCCGGTCACCGCGAGGTTCCGGAGCAGGCCGACCGCGGACTCCAGCCGCCTGCGGGAGCCGCTCGGCACCAGCCTCTCGTAGGCCGAGGCGGCGTGCGTGAAGACCGAATCCGGCAACCGGTCGAGACGGGGCTCCTGCCGGAGGATGTCTATTTCGAGGGTACGCAACTCGACGCCCGGCTCCACTCCGAGCTGCCCCGCGAGCAACTCCCGGGCCCGGCGCAGCACGGCGAGCGCGTCCCCCTGCCGCCCCGCCCGGTAGAGCGCCAGCGCGAGCAGCCGCCAGCCCGGCTCACGCCACGGATGCGCGGTCACGTGCTCGTCCAGGCCGGGCACCGCGTCGGCGGGCCGGTCCAGCCCGAGCAGCGCCTCGGCCCGCAGCTCGACCGCGCGGAGCCGCAACTCGGTGAGCCGGGCGCGGTCGGCGCGCGGCCAGGCGGCGTCCGGGAAGTCCGCGTACGCGGGCCCGCGCCACCAGCCCAGCGCCTCGTCCAGCTCGTCCAGGGTCGCGGCCGGGCGGACCGTCTGCTCGAAGCGCCACGCGTCGACCTGATCGGGCGCGGCCGCCAGCGCGTACCCGGTCCCGCGGGTCACCAGCAGTCGCGCCGGCTCGCGGGCGGCACGGCCGGGTTCGATCGCACGACGCAGGGCCGCGACGAAGGTCCGTACCGCCGCAATCGCCTGCGCCGGAGGCGAAACCCACAGGTCGTCGACGAGATCGGTGACCGGGACGACGCGCCCCCGGGCGACCAGGAGCCGGCCCAGCACCGCGCGGTGCATCGGCCCGCGCAGCGCGACCGGGCGGCCGTCGGGCTCCTCGGCGCTCACCGGCCCGAGCACACAGAACCGGATCCGCACCCGTCGACGCTACCGCGCCGGCAGCGGTGTGGTGGGCGCCGGCGCGGGATCCTATGATCCACGCTCATGAGTCAGGGCAGGCGGGCCGTCGGGCCGATGGAGATTGTCGGCATCGTCGTCGTGGCGGCGCTGGTTCTGGTCGCGGTTCTCCATCGCGGCGGGACCGGGGAATCCGGTGACGCGGCGGCGAACCCCGTGCAGAGCTCCTACTCCGGGACTCCGATGCGGAGCGCGACGACCCCTCCCGCGCCGGCCGGTCCGTTCCAGGGGACGCCCGCCCAGTCCTTCGCGAAGGGCGAGGCCGGCATCGTGCTTCCGGCCGCGAAGGCGGTGCCCGGGTTCACCGCGGCCGAGGTGGGCGCCGCGCTCGGGAAGGTGCGCGACGCCATGGTGGCCGCGCGGCTCGACAACCGGATGCTGGTCGGCCACGACCCGGCCACGTTCCTCGGGATGCTCGCGCCGGAGAGCCGCGCCGAGACCGCGAAGTACTTCCAGGACACCCGGTTCTCGGCGGTGGCGACCTGGATCGACCCGGCCGCGATCCTGGAC
>KL571381.1:6618-10863 GCA_000715855.1 Actinoplanes liguriensis | reverse complement strand
ATCCTGGACGCCGCCGAGCAGCCGCGGGCCGGCGGCACGGTCACCTTCGCCGCGGTGGACAGCTCTTTGCGAATCACCACCAACTTCATGTGGGTGTACGCGTTCCAGGGCGGCTATCCGCGGATCGCGGCCGTGCACGACGAGATCGTGTGGACGTTCCCGAAGGGCGCCAAGGGGATCTACCTCGGCGACTCCACCTCCTACATGGCGTGGATGGACTGCGCGGCGGCGCGGAAGGGGCTGCTCCGGCCGGGCAGCTACACGGCGGACGCCGGCAGCGGCCCGACCGAGGACCCGAACACCATGCTCGACCCAGGCCACGGTCTCGACATCAAGGACAACTGCGCCTAGGCCTTCAGCCGCGCAGTTGCTGGATCTTGTCCTTGAACAGGGTGGTGGCGATCGACGCCTTGTGCGGCTGACCCTTCAGCCACGACGCCGCGAACTTCTTCGCCTGCTCGTAGGTGACCTTGCCGGGCAGCGGCGGCTCGTCCGGGTTCACCGCGACGTCGAGCAGGGCCGGGCCGGGGTAGGCGAGCGCCTCGGCCAGCGCGTTCGGCAGATCGCCGGGCTTGTCGACCCGTACGCCGAAAGCGCCGCACCCGGAAGCCCAGCCGGCGTAGTCCGGCAGCGGTGACCCGAAGCGGACCCCGTGTTCGGGATAGCCGAGCACCATCTGCTCCCACAGGATCTGGCCGAGCGAGTTGTTGTTGTTGATCACGACCTTGACCGGCAGGCCGTAGCGGACCGCGGTGTGGAACTCGGCCATCAGCATCGCGAAACCGCCGTCGCCGACGTAGGCGATCACCTGCCGCTCCGGATACGCGAGCTGGACCGCCAGCGCGTAGGGCAGGCCCGGCGCCATCGTCGCCAGCGTCCCGGAGAGATAGAACTCCCGGCCGCCGCGGATCCGCCAGTGCCGCGCCGCCCAGGTCGCGATCGTGCCGGAGTCGCAGGTCATCACCGCGTCGTCGGCGGCCTGCAGGTCGAGCTGGTGGGCCAGGAACTGCGGTGCGATCGGGTCCCGCTCGGCGGACTCCAGCGTGGCCATCGCGTGCTGCCAGTCCGCGAACTTCTCCCGGTAGGACCGCAGAAGTGAACCGTCGTTCTGTTCCAGAAGCGGCAGCAACGCCCGCAGGGTCGTCGCGACGTCGCCGACCAGCGGCACATCGGTCGGGATGCGGGTGCCGGCCCGGATCGGGTCGATCTCGATCTGGACGACCTTCGCGCCGCCCGGCTGGGGGAGGAACTTGGTGTAGGGGAAGTTGGTGCCGAGCATGAGCAGCGTGTCGGCCTCCTCCATCAGCTCCTCGCTGGGCTTGGTGCCGAGAAGACCGAGACCCCCGATCACGTACGGCGAGTCGTCCGGCACCACCATCTTGCCCATCAGCGACTTCACGATCGGCGCGTCCAGCCGCGCCGCGACCTCCTCGACCAGCGCTCCCGCCCCGCGTGCGCCGATCCCGGCCAGGATCGCCACCTTCTCGCCGGCGTTCAGCACCGCGGCCGCCCGTCGCAGGTCGTCGTCGTGCGGCCGGACCTGCGGCGACAGGTAGACAGGTGACGTCGCCGGCGGCCGCACCGGGGCCACGCTCTGATAGGGATCCTCGTGCGCGGGTGCGATCTGGATGTCGTTCGGGATGGTCAGGTGGGCGACGCCCCGGCGCGCGTAGGCGGTCCGGATCGCGATGTCCACGAGCGTCGGCACCTGCGCCGGGTTCATCACCACCTGGTTGTACTCGGCCACGTCCTCGAACAGCCGGTCCAGCGCCACCTCCTGCTGGTACGCGGTGCCCAGCACGCTGCTCTCCTGCAGCCCGGTGATCGCGAGCACCGGCACGTGGTCGAGCTTCGCGTCGTAGAGCCCGTTCGCCAGGTGGATCCCGCCCGGCCCGGACGTCGCCAGGCACACGCCGATCTTCCCGGTCGCCTTCGCGTGCGCGACCGCCATGAACGCGGCCGCCTCCTCGTGGTGCACGAGCACGAACCGGACCTTGCCGGAGTGCCGCCGCAGGCCCTCCATGATCCCGTTGATCCCGTCCCCGGGCAGCCCGAACACGGTGTCGACGCCCCAGGCGGCGAGCCGCTCGATCAGAACCTCAGAAGTAATCTCAGCCACCCCGAGGGGCTACCCGGATTACGCGCCGCCAACCGCGGTGACGAGCCATGCCCGCGAGCCGAACCAGATGCCCCGTTCGGTCCGGTGGGCGTCCAGGGCGTCGCGCAGCCGCGGCAGCGTGCGCTCGTCGAGGTAGCCGGCGGTGCAGCTGAAGCCGCCGATCCAGGTTAATGCGGATTCGGGATCAGAACCGTAGAACACTTCCTCCCGTACGTCGTGAAGCTCGACGCCGGTGAATCCCGCGTCCCGCAGGATCCCCTCGACTGTCGTGCGCTCGCCGAGCGAGAACGCCTCCGGCGCGGGCGGCGCCCCGATCGCCGCCCGGATCGTGACGTCCCATTCGTTTCGCGAAGCGGCCTGCCACACGAGCATCACCAGCCGCCCACCGGGCCGCAGCGCCCGCCGGATGTTGGTGAACGCCACGACCGGATCCGCGAAGAACATCGTCCCGAACCGGCTGATCGCCACGTCGAACGCGCCCGCGGGGAACGGATGGGTCTGCGCGTCACCCCGCACGAACGTCACGTTCCCGCCGCCCGCCGGCAGCGCCCGCACGTCGATCCCGACCGCGCTCCCCGCCGGCGCCAGCCGCCCCGCCTCCCGCGTCGTCCCGCCACCGCCACACCCGACGTCCAGAACCCGGTCGGCGGGCCGGATCCCCCACGCCTCCCGGAGCACCCGCCCGTACCGGATCAACTCAGCGTCGTAGTCCACCAGCCCACGATAGAGAGACTCCGTCGATGCGGAATGATCGACGAAGCCGACACTGACCAGGGGGAATCATGGCAAGACATGCGCGGGCCGGTATCGGGATCACGGCGCTTGCCCTGATCCCGGTGTCGTTGTCGGCCTGCACCGGCGACCGGAGCGACCGCCCCGCAGCGGAGGTGAGCGCCGCTCCCTCGCCGTCGGCGTCGCCGTCACCCTCGCTGCTGGCCATCGCCGAACCGGATACCGGGCACGTCCTCACGCACCTGGAGAACCGGACCGGCCCCTGGCAGGCGACCCTCGGCACGGCGAAGGACACCGGAAGCCTGGCGATCGACGTCAGCTGCATCGGCGGAGGTCAGCTCGTCTTCACCACCGAGATCGAGGGCTCCAGCCGGGGTTCGGGCACGATCTCGTGCGACGGTCAGGACATCCAGGGCGCCCAGGCGGAGGACGAGCCCCGAGGCCGGGCGACCGTCACGATCACGCCCGACGGCGCTCAGCGGTGGTCGGTGCTCGTCGTTCGTGGGTGAGAGTCCCGAGCAGCAGCGCGGCGAGGGCGGCGGGCTCCGAGAACATCGGCCAGTGGCCGGTGGGAAGCTCGTGGTAGGTCCACTCGTCGCCGACCATCAGGCCGAAGGCGGGGACGTTCGCGCCCATCTCCCGCAGCTGCGTCTCCGGGAAAGAGCAGAGGATTGCCGTACGGGGGAGGGCCTTCCACCCGTCCCCGTGGCGCACCGGATCGGTGGCGGTCGCGACCGGCTGGGGGCGGCCGCGCTCGCGCACGATCGCCCAGTCGAAGCCGGCGGCCGCGGGTGGCGCCTGGTCCGGCACCGGCAGCATGCCGTCGACCGCGACCGGCGCCGACCCGTCGAAGTCGGCCTGGGACATCCCGTCCGGCATCGGCCCCGAGTCGACGTAGACCAGCCGCGCGATCCGGGACGGCACCCGGTCGGCGGCCGCGGTGATCACCATGCCGCCGTAGCTGTGCCCCACCAGCACCACGTCGTCGAGCGTGGCCAGGACGCCGGTGAGCTGCCGGACGTGGTCCTCGACCCCGGTGCCCGGATCGAGGACGGGCGAGATCTGCCGTACGTCGTGGCCCTGCGCCCGGATCGTCGAAGCCACCGCGTCCCACGCCCAACCGCCCAGCCAGAACCCCGGGACCAGCACATATGTCGTCATGCCACCGACGGTAGGTTGAATACCGGGCAGCTTCCGCCCGGTATAACCTGTGGTCCATGCCACAGTCGCTGGGTAAGGTCCTCGCGCTCCTGGAGTTGCTCCAGGCCGCCCCGGCGGGTGTCACCGTCGGCCACCTCGCGGAGCGGCTCGGCGTGGACGAGCGGACCGTGCGGCGCTACGCCGGCCACCTGGCCGACCTGGGGATCCCGGTCGAGGGGCTGTCTCTTATACAC
>KL571381.1:0-6314 GCA_000715855.1 Actinoplanes liguriensis | reverse complement strand
GAGACCGCCCTCGCGAAGATCCAGCGCGTCCTCCCGGCGGGCCTGCGCGCCCGGACCGACGCGCTGCTCTCGACGCTGGAGTTCGCCGCGACCCGCCCGGTGACCGGGGCGAACCCAGCCACCGGCACCCTGCTCACGCTCGCGGCGGCGGCCCGTGAGCGGCGCCCGGTCACGTTCACCTACGCCAAGCCGGGGACGGAGCCCGCCGGGCGCGGCCTGGATCCGTACGGGCTGGTCTTCCACGCCGGCAGATGGTTCGTGACCGGTCGTGATCACGCCCGCGCGTCGGTCCGCACGTTCCGGCTCGACCGTGTCACCGACCCGGTGATCCTGGACGGCACGTTCGAGGTCCCGGCCGGCTTCGATCCGGCGGCGCAGGTGGCGGCCGGGCTGGCCACGGGCGGCTGGCGGCACGAGGTGTCGGTCCTTCTGCATGCTGAGCTCGACGAGGTACGCCGTCAGATCCCGCCCACCGCGGCCACGCTCACCCGGGCCGGCCGCGACGTCCGCCTGACCGCCCGCGCCGAACGCCTGGACGGCATGGCCCGGATGCTCGCCGGCCTGGGCCACGACTTCACCGTCGAGACCCCGGACGAGCTGCGCGCCGAGCTCGCGATCCTGGCCGCCCGTCTCCGGGCCGCCGCCGGGCCGGCGTGAATCTATCAGCGTGTAGAAGGTCGGACGTTAGGCGGCGGACATCCCGGGAAGGAGCAGAGCGTGGCGACCATTGTCCTAGCCGAGGACGACCCGGACATCCGTGAGATCTCGCTGCTCCTGCTGCGCCGGGCGGGTCACAGTGTGGTCCCCGCCGGCGACGGCGAGCAGGGCTGGCGGGCCGTGCTGTTCCACGACCCGGACCTGGTGATCAGCGACGTCGACATGCCGGAGATGAACGGCCTCGAGCTGTGTGCGGCGATCCGGGGCAACCCGGCGACCGAGCACCTGCCGGTCATCTGCATCAGCGGCATCCTGATGCCCGGCGACGACCGGGTCACCCGGGCCGGCGCCACCGTGCTCCTGCACAAGCCGTTCACCGCGAACGACCTGCTGAGCTGCGTGAACGCGGCGATCGAGGCGCAGGACTCACCGGCCCGGCCCGGGTAGGAGCGGACGAGGCGGGACGGCCGGGACCGTCCCGCGCCCGGGTGGCAGGTCAGCTGTACTGGCCGGGGACGTAGTCGCCGGCCGGGTTCTGGAGGATGACGTTCAGGCGGTTCCAGGAGTTGATCAGGGCGATCAGCGACACCAGCGCCGCGAGCTGGTCCTCGTCGAAGTGCTTGACCGCGTTCGCCCACACCTCGTCGGGGACGCCGCCGGCCGCGTCGGCGATGCGCGTGCCCTGCTCGGCCAGCTCCAGCGCGACCCGCTCGGCCTCGGTGAAGACGGTGGCCTCGCGCCAGCCGGCGACCAGGTGCAGGCGCTGGTGGGACTCGCCCTCGTGCACGGCGTCCTTGGTGTGCATGTCGATACAGAACGCGCACCCGTTGATCTGGCTGGCGCGGATCTCGACCAGGTGCGCGATCGAGTGCGGCAGCGTCGAGGACATCACCGCCTTGTTGGCGGCGAGGAGACCCTTGTAGACCTTGGTGCCGATCTCGCTGCCCTGGTAGTTCAGACGTGAGCTCACGATGTTCCCCTTGCCGTTCTCGGTGGCTTGACACCTCTAAGACCGTCCGGCCCGGCGGAATGTGACGTGATCTGGGTCTCTCATAGAATCGGCGAATGGGGCAGCGCGTGGGGCATGCCGTGTCACCGGGCGGGGCGCGGGTCGCCTACGCGGTGAGCGGCGCCGGGCCACCGCTCGTCTACGTCAACGGCTGGCTCAGCCACCTCGAGCTGAGTTGGGCGCTGCCCGCCGAGCGCGGCTTCTACGAGGCGCTCTCCGAAGGGCGAAGGCTGATCCGGTACGACAAACCGGGCTGCGGCCTGTCCACGCCGGCCGCGTCCCCGGAGCACTCGCTGGCCCACGAGCTCGACGCGCTCCGAGCGGTGCTCGATGCGACCGGAATTGATCAGTTCGACCTGATGGGCATCTCCAGTGGCGCGGCGGTGGCGGCGGCCTGGGCGGCGCAGCACCCCGCGAGCGTGTCGAAGCTGGTGCTCTACGGCGGCTGGGCCTACGGGCCGGACGTGGCGTCGCCGGAGATCCAGACGCACGTGCTCGGGCTGGTGCGACAGCACTGGGGGCTGGCGTCGGGGCTGCTCGGGGACGTGTTCGCGCCCGACGCGGACGGGCCGACCCGGGCCGCGTTCACCCGGTACCAGCGTGAGGCCGCGAGCGCGGAGACGGCCGCGGCGATGCTGCTCACGGCGTACCGTATCGATGTTCTTGATCTTTTGGGTGGGATTGCCGCCCCGACGCTGGTGGTGCATCGCGAACGGGACCGGGCCGCGCCGATCGAGCAGGGGCGCCGGCTGGCGGACGGGATCCCGGACGCGCGGTTCGTGGTGATCCCGGGGCGCTCCCACCTGCCGTACGTGGGTGATGCCGAGCCCTTGATCCGGGAGATCCGGCGGTTTCTCGGCCTCCCGATCCGGCGGCGCGGCGCCCTGCCGTCGCTGACCGCGCGGCAGCGGGAGGTCGCCGGGCTGATCGCCGCGGGCTGCACGAACCGGGAGATCGGCGAGCGGCTCGGCATCGCGGAACGGTCCGCGGAGGCGCACGTCGAGCGGATCCGGCTGCGGATGGACTTCCGGTCGCGGTCGCAGATCGCCGCCTGGTACGTGGCGACCGGCGGCGCGAACTGAGGTATTTTCCCGCCTGTCCCGCCGGTTCGCCGTGCTGAGAATGGGCTGATGATTGTTCTCGGCTATGCCGTCGTCGCCTATGCGGCGTTCCTGGCCAGCACCGTCTGGTCGATCTTCTTCCTCACCGGTCCGGTCGACGATCCCGCCACACAACCGGCGTGGCTGGCCCTTTCGATCGACGGCGCGCTGTTGCTGGCTTTCGCGGTGCAGCACACGATCATGGCTCGCGCCGGATTCAAGAAGCGATTGGCGCGAGTGATTCCGGCAGCGGCCGAACGCGCGACGTTCGTGCTGGCGTCGAGCCTGGTGATGGTGGCGCTCCTCTATTGGTGGGAGCCGGTTCCGCACCTGATCTGGCAGGTCAGTGGGCTGGTGTGGATTGTCTACGCGGCCGGCTGGGCGCTGGCGGTGTCGTCGACCTACATGGTGGACCACTGGGATCTGTTCGGCTTGAAGCAGGCGTACCAGCGGCTGCGCGGCGTGGAATACCGGGAGCCGGAATTCCGGGAGCGCTGGTTCTATCGCTGGTGCCGGCACCCGCTGATGCTCGGCATGGCGATCGCATTCTGGGCGACGCCGACGATGAGCGTGGGACATCTTTTCTTCGCGATCTCCGCGACGGCATACATCCTGGTCGGTATCCGATTCGAGGAACGGGACCTGCGTTCCCGCTTCGGAGCCGAATATCAGCAGTACGCGAAGCGAGTCCCGTCGATCGTCCCCGGAGCGATTCGGCGCTAGGATGGCGCCCGTGTCCGCGCCCCTCGACCGACACCGTGACCAGCGCCAGCGACTGCTTGCCGGCGTCCTCGGACGGCTGCGCAAGCTCGGCATCCCGGCGTCGTTCGGCCAGCTCACGCCGTACTACGACTTCTACGGCCAGATCCCGGACGGCCTGACCGGCCTGGTCGTCGACGAGCCGTCCGGGCCGGGCAGCATGCAGGTCACCGTCGTCGGCGCGCACCGCACGGGTGAATCATCGACCGACCCGCACCTGTGGGTCCGCGAGGTCGATCTGGAGTACGACCTGGACGGCGACGTCTACTTCGAGGTGACCACTCTCGACGAGGCCGGCGACGGCAGCGCGGTGTGGGCGCCGCGGCAGCTGGTCGGCACCGAGCAGGGCGTGGTCGACGCGATCCGCCTCTGGCACAGCTACCGGGACACGCTGCGCGCCACCCCGCCGCCGCCCGACCCCCGCCGCGCCGCCCGGCGGGCCAAGCTGCTGGCCGCCCGTACCGCCGCCGCCGAGGCCGGCCGGGTGCGCGTGGAGGTCGGCGAGTCCGCGGTCCCGGCCCAGTTCCGGCCCGCGCTGGCGACCGACCTGACCGATCTGGATCACGCGCGGGTGTGCTTTCACTTCCCGCGCGACCGCAACGGGCGGTACTCCCGCAGCGCCGTCGTCGCCCTGGCCGGCTACGGGATCGTGCTCGGCAAGCGCGGGCCGTGGCTCTCCGTCCGCAACGACGGCGGGGAGCTGGTCGCCCGGGTCGAGGCGCTCATCGACGTCAACCAGGACCACCGGTGGGACCGGCTGCCCTGGCTGTGGCGGGTGTCCGGGCGGGACGCGACGCCGCGGCAGCGCTGGCAGGCGCCCTCCGCCGAGCAGGTGCGCCCGATCACCGAGCTGCTCGACCGGAACGCGCTGGCGGACGCGCTGACGCTCTCCGGCGTCGAGGTCGACCCCGATCTGGCCGCGCTGCTGGACGGTTTCCCGATCAGCTACTCGTACGCGCGGTACACCGAGACCTGGGTGCGCAGCCTCTACGACCAGCTGGCCGGTTGCGCGCCGTGGCGGTTCGCCGACGCGTTCCGCACCTGGCAGGACGAGCGCCGCGCGGCCGGGCGCACCCCGCAGCACGAGGTGGCGCTCTTCGGCCTGAAGGGGCTCAACCAGCAGTCGAAGCCGATGGTCGCGCTGTCGGCGCCGCACGGCGTGCCCCGCCTGACGATGATCTGGAGCGCCGGCAACGCGCGCCTGCCCCGCGCGTTGTGGGAGCTGCCCGCCGACCTGGGCTAGCGAACGACCGCCGTGGCGGGCGTCGTGACGGCCTGGTAAAGGGCGATCACGCTGCCGTCGGCGCGGGTGACGATCCAGACATGGCCGGCGTACGTCTGCTGGTCGTACCCCTGGCCGGCCTCCAGGTCCATGTACTTGACCCGCTTGTGGTCGTAGTCGAGCCACATCACGGTGACCGGCCCGGCGGTCTCGTTGGTGAAGTGGATCGAGGTCGAGGCGCCGTCCGTCGCGTCCGTCAGGGTGGACTCGGCGCTCGCCGGGAGCGCCGGGAGCTCCTGCCCGCCGAGGGGAGCGGGCGCGGTGGCGACCGGCGCGGCGGCGGGGACCGCGGCGGACTCCGGCCCGCTGTGCCCGACGTGGCTGATCACCAGCGCGACCCCGAACGCGAGCGCCAGCCCGAGACCGAAGACGAGCGGGCCGAGACCGCGGCGCGGCGGTGGGAACGAGGGCGGCGGCTGATAGGGATCGACCGGCACGCTCACCGGTGGCTGGTACGCCTGGGGGACGTTCGGCAGATTCTCGGTCACGCGGTCACGGTAGTAGCCCTGCGCCCGCGGGGAGGCCGCGCTCGGGCCGGCCAGACCGTGGCGAGGCAGAGCAGGGCCAGGATGCCGGCGAGCGGCAGGATCAGGATCTTGATGTCGGTCTCCACCGCCTCCGCCAGGTCATCGGGCAGGCGCGGATCGACCAGGCCACCCGGGTCCCGCACCACCAGCACCTCGTCGCCGATCGCCCCGGTGCCGCCGCCGGGCCAGCCGTCCAACCGGCCGGGAATCGGCTCGCCGTCGACGGCGAGGGTGTAGGTGGCCGGTGCACTGTGCTTGTCGAACACCTCGGTCACGGTGGCCCGGCGCTGCTCCCCGTCGTCGCCGAGCACCCACACCGACACGGCCATCGCGATGACCCCCATCAGGAAGGCGTTCAGGACGACGGCGGCGATCAGCGGGACGAGCCGGGGAGCGCGCTCGGTGTGCGTCGCGAGGAGAGCGACCACGATCACCTGCAGGCACCACACGAACGCGCCGGCCATCGCGTCGGCGTCGGACCGGACCCAGGTGGTGGCCACGGGCAGGATCGCGAGGTCGAGGCCGAGCAGGATCAGCAGATAGACGGGCGCAATAGCCAGGTCGGCCCACGGACGCATGCGATCACCCTAGTGACCGCATGCACCCCCGGGTCAGTGTCCCGTCGTCGACCAGTGCCACGCCTCGTCCGGCAGGTTGCGCAGCCCGTATCCGGCCGCGTTCCCGTTCAGCCACTTCCAGCACGCGGTCGCGTGCGTGTCGCAGTTGACGAAGTCGACGGCGAGCCCCTGCTCGTGCATCGAGGTGCCGGGCTTCGCGGTCGGCGGGCGGCAGCTCCCGGACGGCTTGTCGTAGATGTCGTACGGGGTGGTGCCGCAGTTCTGCCGGCGCAGCGCGATCTGCTCCTGCGGGTCACGCCAGCCACTGCCGCACAGGTTCACGCCGCTGTCGCGGGCCGCCGCGAGCAGGCGGCTCAGGCTCTCGCCGAGGGTGGCGGCCACGGTGATCGAGCCACCGGCCGG
>KL571380.1:33309-35493 GCA_000715855.1 Actinoplanes liguriensis | reverse complement strand
AGAGATGTGTATAAGAGACAGAGCTGGGGCTGGGCGCTCAACTCGCGGCCGCGGAGCTGAAGCTGACGGCGGCGCTGCCCACGCCGTACCGCGATGCCTCGACCCGGATCCGGCAACGGTTCCACCTGGACACGCCGGGCTGGTACCGGGAGCCGGACGCGGTGCCGCACCTGCTCGCCCTGGCCGAGGCGCTCTGGCAGGACCAGGTGGTCGAGGTTCAGTATCGCCGCTGGTCACCGCGGCCCGGCGAGGTGACCCGACGACTGGAGCCGCTCGGCCTGGTCCTCAAGGCCGGTGTCTGGTATCTGGTGGCGGCCGGTGGCAGCGGCGCCCGCACTTACCGGGTCTCGTCCATCGTGGCGCTGACGGCGCTGCCCGAGCACTTCATCCGGCCGGACGGTTTCGACCTGGGCGCGGTCTGGGAGGAGCACGTCGACCGCTACGAGCGGGCCGAGACCGGTGAGGTCGCCGTCGTCCGGCTGACCGCGGACGGGATCGCGGCGCTGCCCGGGGTGCTCGGCCCGAAAGCCACCCGGCTCGTGCTGGCCACGCTCGAACCGCCCGGTCCCGACGGCCGCCGAGCGGTCACGATGCCGATGGAGAGCGTCCCGCACGCCGCGTGGCTGCTGCTGCGGCTCGGCGCCGGCGCGCAGGCCGTCGCCCCGCCGGAGCTGGTCCGGCACCTGACCGAGCACGTCCAGGAGCTGGCCCGCCTCTACCCGGGACCGTGACCGGTTTGATCTTCGTCAGGGTTGGTTGAACCGGTCGGCGAAGCGGGCGGTGAACAGGTCGGCGCCCTTGCGTTCCTGGACCGTCTGCGGCGTGGCCGCGGCGACGCCGTCCGGGGTGGGGAGCTGTCCGACGCCGGTCCGGGTCCCGAGCGGGAGCAGGATCCTGCGGTCGGGCGTCACGACGTGGACGGTGTCCGGCTGCTCCCCGGCCAGCTGCGCCCGGATGTTGCGGACCACGACCTCGGCCTGCGTCATCGCGTAGGAGGCCATCTTGGGGTCGGCGAGCGCGACGATGTCGCCGATCGCGTAGACGTGCTCGTGGCCGGGGACGGTGAGCCGCTCGGTGACCGGGACCGTCGCCTGCTCGGTGAGCGTCGTGAGCCGGCCGTCGGCCAGGTAGCCGGTGTCGACCCGGACGCCGTGCGCGCGGAACCAGATGTCCGCCACGATCTCGTCGCCCTGGTCGGTGGTGGCCGCGAAACGACCGGCGCGACCGGGCTCGACCTGCGGCAGCCCGGTCAGCCCGGTGCCCAGCCGGACCTCGATGCCGAGCTCGGCCAGGTGGTGGCGCAACTCGTCGCGTACCTCGGGAAGAAAGCCGGGAAGCAGCTGAGCGTTGCGATCGACGATGACCACCCGCTTGTCCGGCCAGACCTCGGTGATCTCGCCGGCGAGCTCCAGCCCGACCGGGCCGGCGCCGAGGATCAGCACCCGGCCGGCGCCGGCCAGCTCCTTGTGGGTGGCGCGCAGATCGTCCAGTTGCCGGGCGACGCTCGTCGACGCGGGGTTCGGCTTGGCCGGATACGGATAGCCGGAACCGGTGGCCAGCACCAGGAACTCGGCCTCGACCCGCCCGCCCGAGGCGAGCGTCACGCCCGCCGGGTCCACCGAGACGGCCCGGTCACGGAGCACCCGGCCGTGTGCGAGCAGCGTGTCGTAGGGGAAGAAGGCGTGCGGCGCCCAGTCCGGCCGGGTCAGCGCCCGCAGCGAGGCGGCCGCGTTGACGAACGCCTCCCGCGGGTCGATCAGGGTGACGTCCGCCTCCGCGTCCAGGGACTTGGCGACCAGCGTGCCGCCGAAACCTCCGCCGACGACCACGACCGTGCGTTCCATGAGCTGTCTCCTGCCGTTGCCCACTGAAGTTGACGCGACAACTCTATGGCTCCGGAGTTGACGTGACAACTCCTGCGCCCGGTACGATTCCGGCATGGTCGAGCCCCGCACGCTGCAACCCGAGGAATGGGAGCTCTGGCACACCTGGATGGAGGCGCAGCGCCTGCTCGCCCGGGAGCTGGACCGCTGCCTGCAGCGCGACCACGGCATCTCGAAGGCCGAGTTCAGCGTCCTGGTCACGCTGCACCGCGCGCCCGGCGGCCGGATGCGCGTCGGCGAGCTCGCCGAGTCACTCGGCTGGGACAAGAGCCGCGTCGCGCACCAGCTGACCCGGATGCAG
>KL571380.1:30661-33083 GCA_000715855.1 Actinoplanes liguriensis | reverse complement strand
GCTGACCCGGATGCAGGCCCGCGACCTCGTCGCCCCGGCCACCGGCAAGTCCAGCACCCGCCGGATCGGGATCGGCCTGACCGCGAAGGGCCGCGCCGCCGCGGAGAGCGCGATCGTCGGCCACGGCGGGAACATCCACCGGTATTTCTTCGAGACACTCACCCCCGAGCAGGCCGCGGTCCTCCACTCCTGGAGCCGCCAGACCGTCGACCGCGTCACCGCCGAGACCGCCGACGGCTGACCGGCGGGGTGGTTTGCGGGTGGGCGATAGTCTCGCACCTCGTGCGGAAAACCGTCTTCACCTGCACCGATCCGCAGGAGTGCCGGGAGCGCTACGGTGCCCGGCCGAGTGGATCTCCGGCCTGATTTCATCGATCGGCTTGACGGTGGCGCCCGGTCGCGGCAACGTCGGGCGGGTGAAGATCTCGCGCCGTACGCTCATTGCTGTGGCCACCGCGGGCGCTGCCGCCGCATCGGGGACGCCGGCCCGGGCGGGTGGTCGCGGAGTGGTCCGGCCGCCGGCGCTGCGACCCGGCGACCGGGTCCGGGTGGTCGCCCCGGCGGGCGTGCCGGACAGCCGGCTGGCCCGGGGCATCCAGATCCTGGAGAGCTTCGGCCTGGTCGTCGAGCAGGGCGCCCACCTCTACGACCGGTACGGCTACCTGGCCGGCACCGACGCGGACCGGCTCGCGGACCTCAACGCGGCGTTCCGCGACCCGGGCGTGCGGGGCGTCTTCGCCGCCCGGGGCGGCTACGGCACGCAGCGCATCATCGACGGGCTCGACCTGGCCGCGGTCCATCGTGACCCGCGCGTCTTCGTCGGCTTCAGCGACCTGACCGTGCTCAGCGGCCGGTTGTGGACCAGTGATCGGCTGGTCAGCTTCTACGGCCCGATGGTCAACTGGACCGATGCGCGCACCGGCCCGGCCGAGATCGAGTCACTGCGCCGGGCGGTCATGACGACCGATCCGATCGTGCTGACCAGCGACCCGGCGGAGCCCAGCGCCGCGGTGTCGGTGCCCGGCGTCGCGACCGGCACGCTGCTCGGCGGCAACCTGACGATGCTGCACGCCAGTCTGGGCACGCCGGATCTGCCCGACCTGCGCGGGGCGATCCTGATGTTCGAGGACACCGACGAGTCGCCGTACAGCTATGACCGGATGCTGACGAGCCTGATCCGCGCGGGCGCGCTGCGCCGGATCGCGGGCGTGGCGGTCGGGCAGTTCACCAACGCGCCGGTGACGAGCGGGCAGTGGACCGCGGCCCAGGCGGTGCAGGATCGGCTGGGCGGGCTGGGCGTGCCGGTTCTGGGTGGTTTGCGGATCGGGCACGGCAATGGTCAACTCACCGTTCCGCTGGGTGCCCGGGCGACGATCGACACCGCGGCCGGGACTCTTTCCGTGGCGGCGGGCGTCCGGGCCGGATCGCCGTACTGAGACCTATTTGTACAACCCATTCCCGCATATCCGGAGATGACCACCGAGCAGTGTTTGCGCAGGTCGCGCGCGAAAATACGCCTGACTTGATCACCTGGCAAGACACCGGGCCCCGCCACTGTCTGAATGCTTACCACTACTGACTGGTCGGCTGTGACAATCGGTCGAGTCGACGTCACTCAATGCTGTTCTCCAGTCGTAATGTTCCTCCGACCATCCTGTGTGGTTCCCAGGCCGGAGCATTTCGAGGACAGCGCCCGCGTGCACTTTCGACGCTGTCCCAGAGAGTGAGCGATGATGAGTGCTGGGTCGCGTCAGCGTCAGCGTGGGCGCCCGTTCGGCGTCGTGGCGCGGGTGCTGCTTCCGATCGTCCTGACCCTGTCGGTGACCGTGCTGTTCGCCATGGTGTGGCAGTCGGCCGGCGAGGAGTCGGATTTCGCCACGCTCGAACGTGACGGCGTCAAGTACATCCAGGCGCTGGGCCCGCTGGAGATCGCGCTGTCGAACGCCGAGGCCGGCACGGTCAGCGGCGCGGCCGCGCAACCGGCGGAGCTGAGCCGCGCGGTCGACACCGTCGCCCGGGTCGACACCGAGCTGCGCGACCAGCTCGGCACCCAGGACCGGTGGGCCGGGCTACGCACCAAGATCGAAGCGCTGCCGTCCAGCGGCGACGCCGCGACGGTGATTGCCGCCTACGGCACCGTCCACGACCTGCTGCTGGCCCTGATGGACAAGGTCCGCAACAACTCCAAGCTGATCCGTGACCCGGCGGCCGACCTCTACTACCTCGAGGACGGCGCGGCCCAGGAGCTCCCGGAAGGCATCGCGGCGGCCGCCCGTTACACGAACCTGCTGGTCAGCGTGTCCGCGGCGAGCGCGACCGAGCGGGCCGCGGCACTGGTCGACATCAGCTCCGCGGGCTCGGACGTGGCGAGCAACGCGCAGGACCTCTCCGACGACGTACGGCTCGCCGTCGAGGGCAGCGG
>KL571380.1:29822-30421 GCA_000715855.1 Actinoplanes liguriensis | reverse complement strand
ACAACCTCGGCGGCGCGCTGCTGAGCAAACTCGACCGGTTCAACCGCGCGATCGACAACCTGCAGCCGCTGATGACGCCGGTGACCTCCGGCGAGGGCAGGATCGACCCGGAGCAGGTGATCAAGGCCCGCGACGAGACGCAGGTCGCGGCCGCCGACCTGTCCGCGGCGCTGCTCGACCAGATCGACATCGGATTGCAGGACCGGCTCTCGTCGCTGAACCAGCGGCGGCTGCTCGCGGCCGCGGCGTTCGCGGTGGCGATCCTGCTCGCGTTCGCGCCGCTGGTCCTGGCCGTGACCGCGCGGCGCCGGGAGAGCCGGGCGGCGCCCCCGCCCGTCGTCCCCGCAGAGCACACCTGGCGGGAGCATGCCGGTGCTTCTCACTAGGTTCCGCATCAGCCGCCTGCGCATCCGCGGCAAGCTGACGCTGCTGGTGATCATCCCGCTGCTGGCTATGGCCGGCCTGGTCCTGCCGGTGGTCCGGGACCTGGTCACCGCCGCGAACAGGCCAACGACATCGACGAGGTCGCCACGGTCGCCGAACGGGTCGGCTCGCTGCTGGCGGACATGCAGCGCGAGCGGCTGCTCTCGGTCGGCTAA
>KL571380.1:27850-29634 GCA_000715855.1 Actinoplanes liguriensis | reverse complement strand
AGCGGCTGCTCTCGGTCGGCTACCTGCTCGGCGTCGTCACCGGCGACGACCTCGAACTGCAGACGGCCGCGGTCACCGACCGGGCCCGCGACGTGCAGCGCGAGCTCGGCAGCGCGCTGCCCGGCGACGTACGCGCCCAGATCGACCAGATCGCGAAACTGTCCACGCTCCGGGAGAAGGTCCGGGCCCGGACCGCGACGCCGGATCAGGTGATCGACGAGTTCGCGCCGCTGCTCGACGAGATGATCAGCTCGTTCCGGCTGGTGCAGACGGCCGACCCGGGCACCTCCGCGGGCCGCCAGCTGATCGCGCTGGACGCGCTGCTACGCCTCGACGAGTCCAACACCGAGAGCACCGCGCTGCTGGCCGCGATGGCGGGCGGCGACGTGCAGACCCACTTCGTGCGCTACCACGAGGAGCGGGCGGAGTACGACACGTACCTCGATCGCTTCGAAGAATTTGCCACCGGCGACGAGCGGACGCTTTACGACCTGGTCGCGGCCGCCTTCCAGGACCGGCTCGGCAAGAAGTTCGACGAGCAGTTCGACGCCGACCCGGCCCGGACGATGGCGGCGCTGCCGGTCGCCAAACTGTTCCCCACCCTCCGGTCGTTCAGCGTTCTCGGCGGCTTCGTCAAGAAGAGACTGGCCGACGAGGTGACCTCGGCGGTCGCGCAGCAAAGACAACGACAACTGACCATCGCGTACGTCGTCGGTGCCCTTGTCCTGATGATTCTGCTCGCCGTCCTGGTGCTGGTCGCGGTCGTGGCCCGGGCCGTCGCGGTGCCCCTGACCCAGCTCAGCAGGGCGGCCGAACGGGTCGCCGAGGCCGGTGAGACGGAGCTGCGGCGGATCGCCGACGACGAGAGTGAAACGATCGAACCGGTCAGCTTCGAGGTCCTCGACCTGGACTCGGAGGACGAGATCGGCGACCTGGCCCGCGTCTTCGAACGGGTCCAGAGCACCGCGTCGCAGCTCGTCGAGCGGCAGGTGCTCAGCCGGCGCAACGTCGCGGAGATGTTCGGCCACATCGGCCGGCGCACCCAGAACCTGGTCGGCGGGCAGGTCAGCCTGATCGACGAACTGGAGAACGAGGAGACCAGCCCGGAACGGCTGGCCAAGCTCTACCGCCTCGACCACATCTCCAACCGCCTGCGCCGCAGCGCCGACAGCCTCGTGGTGATCTCCGGCGCGGAACGGGAGGAGACCCACCGCCTGCCGGTACGGCTCAACGACGTGGCCCGGCTGGCACTGGCCGAGATCGAGGAGTACACCCGGGTCGACGTGGACGTGCCGCTCGACCTGCTGCTCGCGCCCGCGGTCGTCAGCGACATGGTGCTGATCTGCGGCGAGCTGCTGGAGAACGCGACCACGTTCTCGCCGCCGCACACCCGGGTGAGCGTCAAGGCCCGGGCCGTTCCCGGCGGGGCGCGGCTCGTCATCTCCGACCACGGGATCGGGATGCCGGCGGAACGGCTCGCCGAGGAGAACGCCCGGATCGCTCGGCGGGAGCGGCTTGACCTCGTACCGACGCAGGTTTTGGGGTTGTTCGTGGTGGGCCGGCTGGCGCGGCGGCACAATTTGGCGGTCGTGCTGACGCCGACGCCCGGTGGTGGTGTGACCGTCGAGCTGAGCATCAGTGGGGTGCTGATCGCCGGCGATGCGGTCGTGCCACCGATGCCTGTGGCTGCTCCGATGCCCGCGCCATCGAGTCCCGCGCCTTTGCCGCCTGCTGCTCCTTCGCCGGCGCCGCGGGCTGCTGCTCCTTCACCGGCACCGCGGGTC
>KL571380.1:27262-27586 GCA_000715855.1 Actinoplanes liguriensis | reverse complement strand
AGCCGCAGCCCAGCGTGCGGGCGGCGGTGTCGCGGGCCAGTCAGGCGCTGGGTGACCAGCACACCTGGAACGGTTTCGGAAAGCCGGCCGCTCCGGCACCGGCCGCGGCTCCGGCACCGGCACGGGCCGCGGCCCAGGCCCCGGCGGCGCCCGGGCTTCGGCAGCGCGTGCCCGGGGCGCAACTCCCGCCCGTCACCGCGCCCGCGATCTCCACCCAGGTGCCGGCGGTCGCCGACGCCGTGGCGGCGAAAGGTTTCGTAGAAGCATTCGAGCTGGGCGTGCGCTCCGCGGAGACCGCGGCCGGCCCACCGGCGGCGCCCGGAC
>KL571380.1:26601-27042 GCA_000715855.1 Actinoplanes liguriensis | reverse complement strand
GTGTATAAGAGACAGACCCGGACGCGGCCCGCAGCCTCGTCGAACAGTTCGAACTGGGCGTCACGCAGGCGCTCCACGACACCTCACCGCGAAACCGACAGTGAAGAGGGAGCAGCACGATGGAGCTGGACATCCGGGGCGCGGACCTCAGCGCCGAGGTGAAGACGTTCAACTGGCTGCTCGGTTCGTTCGTGACGCGAACGGCCGGCGTCCAGGAAGCGGTCGTGGTCTCGTCGGACGGCTTGCTGATGGCCCGGTCGGCCAAGCGCGACGAAGCCGACCCGGAACGGCTGGCGGCGGTGGTCTCCGGGATGATCAGCCTGTCCGCCGGCGCGGGGGAGTGGTACCGGCTCGGCGCGCTGAACCGGGTCGTGGTCGACGTCTCCGACGGCTACCTGGTCGTCACGTCGATCAGCCGGGGCTCGGCGCTCGGCGTCGTCG
>KL571380.1:22815-26376 GCA_000715855.1 Actinoplanes liguriensis | reverse complement strand
GAGCCGCTCGGCGAACCTGGCCACCGTCGCCTACGAGATGACGCTGTTCGGAACCCGGGCGAAGGAGACCCTCACCCCGGGCCTGATCGCGGAACTGAAGATCGCCGTCCAGAGTTGAGCGAGCCGATCGGGAGAATCCCTCCCTACCTGCGGAAACCCCCGCCCGGCGGTGCGCCGCCCGGGCCGCCGGCGCCGCCCCCGGCCGACCGTACCGCGACGCTGCGCCCGTTCGTCCTCACCGCGGGCCGGGTCAACGCCGCCGACCCGGAGATCGACGTCGAGACCCAGGTGACGCTGCGCAAACAGGAGCCGTGGACGGGCCGGCCGCCGCTCGCGTCGCTCGGCCCGGAGATGCAGGCGATGGTCGCGCTCTGCGTGCAGCCGATGTCGGTCGCCGAGATCTCCGCGCGGCTGCGCCTGCACCTGGGCGTCACCAAGATCCTGGTAGCCGACCTGCGTGCCGCGGGTTACCTCGACGTGCACGTCACCGACACCCTCAACCCGCTGAACGCCGACACCATTATGCGAGTGATGCATGGACTTCGCGCGATCTCCTGACGCCCCACCGGTCCCCGTCAAGATCATCGTGGCCGGTGGCTTCGGCGTCGGCAAGACCACCACGGTCCGATCGATCTCCGAGATCCCCCCGCTGACCACCGAGGCCGAGATGACCTCGGTCGCGGTCGGCGTCGACAAGCCGCACGCCGGAGGCTCCAAGACCACCACCACGGTCGCCATGGACTTCGGCTGCGTGACCATCGACCGCAGTCTCAAGCTGTACCTGTTCGGCACCCCGGGACAGGACCGGTTCGGGTTCATGTGGGACTCGATGGTCAACGGCGCGCTCGGGGCGCTCGTGGTCGCCGACAGCTCCCGGCTCGACGACTGCTACCAGCCGAGTGTATAAGAGACAGGAACACGTTCGACGGGCACACCGCGTACGACATCACCCAGGTCCGCTGGGCGCTGGCCGTCAACGAACGGGTCCCGGTCGTGCTCTTCGACGCCCGGGTCCGCACGTCGGTCCGCGACGCACTGCTCGCCGTCCTCGAACAGGCCCTCGACCGGGTCCTGCATTGGCCCAACCAACCGGCCTGAAATTGGCCCGATCGGCCGCTCCGATCGCCGGATAACGTGACGATCATGAGGATCTTCGTCGCGGGGGCGACCGGTGCGGTCGGCCGCCTGCTCGTGCCCCTGCTGCTCGCCGACGGCCACCAGGTGACCGGGACGACCCGCACCGCGGCCGGCGTGCGAGCGCTCACCGCCCAGGGCGCCACCGCCGCCCAGGTCGACGTCTACGACCGGGACGCCCTGTCCGCCGCGATGTGGCGGGCCGCGCCCGACGTGGTCATCCACCAGTTGACCGCGCTGGGCGATCTGAACCTCGCCGACAATGCACGGATCCGGCACGAGGGCACGCGCAACCTGATCGACACGGCAGGATCCGCGGGGGTACGCCGGGTGATCGCCCAGTCCATCGCCTGGGCCTACGAGCCGGGCGACGTCCCCGCGGTCGAGGAGACGCCGCTCGACCTGTCCGCTTCCGAACCCCGTGCGTCGACCGTGGGTGGCGTGCACGCCCTGGAGACCCAGGCTGCTGAACTGGACGAGCACGTGGTGCTGCGCTACGGAGCCCTCTACGGACCCGGCACGTGGTACCGGCCGGATGACCGTTTCGGCGACCTGTTCCGTTCGGGCGGCTTCACCGCCACCGACGCGGTCACGTCGTTCCTGCACGTGGAAGATGCCGCGCGGGCCGCGGTGGCGGCACTGGACTGGCCGTCCGGCACCTACAACATCGTGGACGACTCGCCGGCCCCGGCCACCGCCTGGGCTCCGGTCTTCGCCCAGGCGGTCGGCGCACTCACCCCGCCCGTCGCCGAGGGCCGGGCCCCGTGGGAACGCGGCGCCGACAACACCCTGGCCCGGACCGAGCTGAAGTGGCAGCCGCAACACCCCACCTGGCGTACGGGATTCGCCGCTCTCTGATCTCAGGCCGCCGCGTCCTTTCCCGTGCTGGAAAGGCAAGAACTTCTATGTGTCGCTCCGAGGTGTGACCTGAGCCGGGGATTTGGCTCATGTGGATAGGGTGCGGCGGTGATCGACGACATCGACTGGGCGGCGCTGGAGCACGCCGAGGGCTCCGCCGCCGATCTGCCGGGGCTGCTGCGCGACGCTGACGTCGATGCGGTCGGCGACCGGATCTTCCCGCAGGGCACTCTCTACCCGGCGACAGTCGCGGCCGTGCCGTTCCTTGCCGGTCTGGCCCGCGATGCGCCCGCCCGGCGCGACGAGTTCACCTGGCTGCTCGGCATGCTCGCCGACCCCCGGCACGCCCGCGGCCAGCTGGTCGACGAGGTCCGGGCCGCGGTGGCCGCCCAGCCACTGCCGCCGTTCGACGACCCCGGTGCGCGCCGCCACGGCGTACGTCGTGGCCCGGACCGGCGGCCCGGTCACGGTCCTGCACGAACGCCTCGACATCGAAACCGATCCGGCAGTACGGGCGTCGCTGCTGCTCGCGCTCGGCGAGCTCGACCCGGAACAGGCTTCCGCGCGATTCCCGTTCACCGGGACCGCCGACGAGCGCTACGCGGCCGGTCTCGCCGCGGTCCGTGCCGGTGTGCCGCTGCCCGTCGGTGCTACGACCGCGCTGAGCACGGCGGTCGACGAGGGCGTCGAACTCCACTACGCGTGGGCGCAGGGCGAACCGGTGGACGAACTGCTGGCGTCCGCCACCGACGAGACCGCCGCCGACCTGGTCGGCACGCTCATCCTGAGCCCTGAGCCGGACACCCGCCGGGCCGCCGTCTTCGCGGTGTCGGAACGCTCGATGCGCCGCCGGTCGGCGCCCGCGAGCCTGGTCCCGCAGATCGCACGGCTGGTGGAGGACCCGGACCCGGGTGTCCGCGACGAGGTGATCAGCACGCTGCGCACGACCGGCGCGATCGCCGGCCGCTACCGCGATCATCTCGTCAAGGTGGCCACCGGCCACGCCGCCGCCACGGGCCGATCGCGGATCACCACCGCGTCGCAGGCCTGGGAAGCCCTTCAACGGCTCGGCGACCCGCGCTGGGTCGAACTGGCTCCGGGAGCCTTCATCAGGGAACCGCGCTGGGTGCCGTACACCCCGGAAGTTCTCGACGCCGTCCGCCGGCACCTGCCCGCCCACCACCACCTTGCTCAGTTGCCCGCCATCTGGGGACCGCGGGCCGCGGCCGCCGTACCCGACCTGATCGCCCTGATCCCGCAGACCGGGGCGCTCGCCGCCGGCGCGCTCGCCCGCATCGGCCATGCCGGCCCCGAGGCGCTACCTCATCTGCGGCCGCTTGCCGCCGACGGTGACCTCGACGCGGCCGCCGCCATCCGCAGGGTGACCGGTGACCCCGAGCCGCTGCTCGCAGCCCTGGCCGGCTGGTTCGAGCCGCCGGCCTCAGCTGCCGTCGACTACGGGCTGGCGGGCCGGCAGGCGGCACACCGGGATCCCTGGATGATCACCGGGGTGCCGCTGCTGGATCCCGGCCCCGACCTGATGCCCGCCGTCCCGGCGGCCCGTGGCTA
>KL571380.1:21770-22634 GCA_000715855.1 Actinoplanes liguriensis | reverse complement strand
CGTGGCTACCTCACCGGTGAGTGCCCGCGCAGCTACGCCGAACGGGCCCGGCAAGTGCTCGCGGCGCGCGTCGTCGTGGCGGCCACCGGCGACACCGCCGAGGTCCTGCCCACCTTGCGAGCGCTGATCGTCCGTGACTTCTACGGCGTTGCCGACGCCGCGGAACTACTCGCCGATCTTGCCGGAGCCGACGACGAGCTTCTGCGCCGCATCGACCTGCTGCTCGCCGGTGACCGGGTCATCCGCGGTGGTTCGGCCGCGGACTTCATCTGGATCGACGAGGCGGTCAGCGCGCGCCTGCAAGCGGTGCGTGACCGCTTCCGGGCACCCGGAGCATGATCGGACATCGGGTAACACTCATTCGAGCATTGCCCGGCGGATCGTGTTGCGGTTCCGCGCGATCCACGAGGCGCTTCGCGCTCGCCAGGTGATGCCCCACAGAACCGGGTAGCCGTCGGCGGCAACCGCCGCGGTGCTGTCGATGGTCACGCCTTGAGCGACCGCCTCGTGGCGTGCGCTGTGGATCGCGACGTCGGCGAGCCGATCGACGAGCTCGTCCCGCGCGGTCCGGGGCAAGCCGTACCCGTCGACGATGGATCGAGCGTGACGAGCCCTGGTCAGCGCGTCGGGCAGGCCCTGCATCTCCGCGACGTCGTCGTCGACGAGCTGGGCGTTCAGCCACACCGTCATGGCAAGCTCCCAGAGGCGATCCACCGGGCCGGCGAACTCCCAGTCGATGAACGCGTCCGGCCGCCCCTGTTCGCCGACGATGTTCCACGGCCCCGGATCACCGTGCCCGATGACGATGTCGTCGCCGCCGAGCCGCCGTAGCCAGTTCGCCTGCCACACGGCATCGGCGGGGGG
>KL571380.1:21151-21590 GCA_000715855.1 Actinoplanes liguriensis | reverse complement strand
TGTGTATAAGAGACAGGCATCGGCGGGCGGCGTGAACGTCGCGGTGGCATCGTGCAGGCCACGCAACAGCGTCCCGACCGCGCCCACCGCTTCGTCCGACCAGGCATGCGGATGCGGAGACTTTCCCGGAACGAAGCTGTACCCGTCGCCGGCCACGCGCGGTGCGCCCGCGAAGCCGGCCTGCTCGAGGTGTCTGAGCAGAGCGAACACCGCGGGAGTCCAGGGCCCGGCCGTTTTCCGCACCACGCCGTCGAGCAGGACCGCGTCCGCAACGTGAGCACCGGAGCCCCAGGTGCCGAGTTGCTCTGACGAATCCACGCAAGTGCCCTTCGCTCGTCGCTCCTGGACAGAGGGCAAGCATCACCACGACGAAGTCGGGGCACAAGCGATTTCGGCCGGCTGTAGCCGAGCCCGCCTGAGCCCGCCTGAGCCCGCCTGG
>KL571380.1:19334-20948 GCA_000715855.1 Actinoplanes liguriensis | reverse complement strand
AGAGATGTGTATAAGAGACAGTGTTAGGACAACGTTCGGCCGTGGGCGCTGTCAGGTGCGGTCGTGGAGAGTGATCTGGTAGCCGTCCGGGTCGGCGAAGGTGAAGGTGCGGCCGAAGGGGCCGTCGATCGGGGCGGCGACGATGGTGTGGCCGTCGGCGGTGAGGGTGTCGTGGATGGCCTGGACGTCGGTGGCGTGGAGCCAGATCGCGGCACCGATGCCGGGCTGGGCCACCGAGTCGAGGTCGGTGCCGGGAACGACGCTGCGGAGGGCGAACGCGATCGGCTTGGTCTCGAAGACGACGGCGTGCGGCGGGCCGGCCGGCGAGCGGACCAGGCCGAGGTACCGCTC
The DNA here is from genome assembly GCA_000715855.1 of Actinoplanes liguriensis. Lineage (GTDB taxonomy): Bacteria > Actinomycetota > Actinomycetes > Mycobacteriales > Micromonosporaceae > Actinoplanes > Actinoplanes liguriensis. The sequence goes on along the minus strand of KL571380.1, from coordinate 20,597 downwards.
GTAGAACGCCTGCGAAGCGTCCAGGTCGCGAGCCTGCAGGGAGATGAAGTCGGGGCCGGTGACGGGCATGGTGATGCTCCTTCGGTTCGTGTCAGTTAACTGACATGAACCAATCTATGTCAGAATCCTGACATGAGTCAAGACGGGGCCGGGGTCGATCTGGACAAGTCGCTGGGCTACCTGCTGAAAGAGGTGTCCAGCGCGCTGCGCACCGCCATGGAGGAGGTGCTGCGGCCGCTCGGGATGAACGTGACCCGCTACTCCTGCCTGGAGCTGCTGGCGCAACGGCCGGGCCTGTCGAACTCCGAGCTCGCGCGGGGCGCGTTCGTCACCCGCCAGTCGATGAACGTGCTGCTCCAGGCCCTGGAACGGGAGGGCTACGTGACCCGGCCGGCGGAGGCGCCCGTCGGCAAGGTCCTTCCCACCCGGCTCACGCCTCTCGGCCGGCAGAGCCTGGAGAAGGCGACCGTCGCGGTCCGCTCCGTCGAGGTCCGGATGCTGAGCGGCCTGACCGAGACCGAGCAGGCCGGCACGTTCCGGAACCTGCGAAGGATGATCGATTCCCTGCGTGAGGGCAGCGAAGGGTCATAGCGCGAGGTTCAGGCGGACCCCGGAGTGCGTCATGGCAGGGCGACCCGGACCACCAGGAATTTCGGGGCCATCTCGCAATAGCTGTCGGTGATCAGCTCGGCCAGCTCGGTCCAGTCGGTGTGTGAGCCGAGAATGACACCGGCGACGTTCGGGCCCCACGGCGCCCGGAAGAACGGGAACCCGCCCGCGACCACGCCGTGCAGATCCTCGATGGGGACGCGGAACGTCATCACGATCGGCGGCTCGCCGTCGGTGGCGTGCTCGGCGTAGACCGGGAAACGCTCGATGTCCGGCTCGTAGACGTGGGCGAAGGTGCGGGCCCGGATCCGCCAGCGCACGCCGATCCAGGCCGGTTCCTCGTACGTCTCGGGCAGCCCCCGGCAGATCGGCCGCAGCCGGTCCAGGATCTCCGGTGGCACGTCTCCAGGGCTGGACATGGCCCGACAATAGCGGTCCCCGGTGACACGGGCGCCGATCAGCGGTCAGGGCAGCAGGACGAGCTTGCCGGCGGCGCGGTCCTCCTCCATGTAGCGGTGGGCCGCGACGACGTCGTCCAGGGAGAAGACCCGGTCGACGACGGGCGTGACGGTTCCGGACTCGACCGCGTCGACGACGCGTTGCAGCACGTCGGCGCGGCCCTTCATGGTGTCGCTGTGGAAGGCGGTCAGGCGC
>KL571380.1:16345-19146 GCA_000715855.1 Actinoplanes liguriensis | reverse complement strand
GCTCGAAGTCCGGGATCGACCAGCCGCTGAGCGAGCCGCTCACGCAGACCGTCCCGCCGGGACGGACCAGTCGCAGCGAGCCGGCGACCGTGCGCGCGCCGACCAGTTCGAGCACCAGGTCCGGGCCGTCCGGCCAGATCTCGTGGACGCCGGTCGCCGCGTCACCGTCCATGAGCACGTGCCGCACGCCTGCCGCTCTCAGCACGCCGGCCTTGTGCTCCTGGCGGGTCGTTGCCGCGACCTCGGCGCCGTGACCGGCCGCGATCGAGGCGGCGGCCAGCCCGACCGACGAGGTCCCGCCGCGGATCAGCAGGCGCCGGCCGGCCGCGACGCCGAGCGTGTCGAGCGAGCCCTGCGCGGTCAGATACGTCTCCGGCAGCGCGGCCAGCACCTCCCACGGCAGGCTCGTGGTGACCGGCATCAGCAGCGCGTTCGGCAGCAGGGCGAACTCCGCGTACCCGCCGTCGAAATCGCGCCCCATCCCACCCATCACCGCGGCGACGGTCGTCCCCTCCGAGAGCCGCGGATCGGTTGATTCCACGACGATTCCCACCCCTTCGATTCCCAGTACGCGGGGGAGACGCACGCTCGGCGAATGGCCTTGGCGGGTTCTCAACTCCGACCGGTTCAACCCGGTGCCCTTCACGTGGATCAGGCTCCACCCACGACGTACCGCGGGAATGGGTCGCTCGTGAATCTGCAGGACCTCCGGGCCACCGGGCCGGACACAGACTGCCGCACGCATCGTCGTCATGCCCTGAACTCTTCGCCGGGCGGGGCGTGGCGGCCCACCGCTAGAGTGCCAAGCCATGCCCATCGGCCGCCAATCCCGCATCTGGCCGTCCGGCGGCGCGCACCTGTGGCCGTCGGGTGCGGTCAGCGACGAGGACACGCACCCGCGGGGACACCTCGTCTACGCGGCTCAGGGCGTGCTGTCGGTCCACACAGGGCGGGGCACGTCGATCGTTCCGGCGAACCGGGTCGGGTGGACGCCGGCCGGGTTCGCGCACTCGCACCGGGCGCACGGCGTCACCGACATGCGGATCGTGTTCCTGCCCGCCGGGCCGGCCCGCCTGATGCCGGACCGGCCCGCGGTGTTCCTGGTGTCCGGGCTCGCCCGTGAGGTCCTGCTCGCTCTGACCGGCGAGCAGCGGCGCGACCGTGCCGCGAGTGCCCGGCTGCACCGCGTGCTCGTCGACGAGCTGCGGGAGGCCCGGGAGCAGCCGCTTCAGCTGCCGGAGCCGCGCGACGACCGGTTGCGGGCCGTGGCGCGGAGGCTCTACGACGACCCCGCGGACACCACCACCTTGGGCGGCATCGGGCGGGCGGTCGGGGCCAGTGGACGTACCCTCAGCAGGCTTTTCCATGACGAGCTCGGCATGACCTTCTACGAGTGGCGCACCCAGTTACGGGTCTTCCACGCTCTCGTGCTGCTGGCCGACGGGCACGACGTCCTGCGCGTCGCCGCCGCGTGCGGCTGGTCCAACCCGAGCAACTTCATCACGGCGTTCACCGCGCTCGTGGGCGTCACCCCCGGCCGCTACCGGTCATCGGGGTGAGGCATCGTCCGTGCTCGACCGGCCCGGACAGCGACTCCACGCCTGTTTTGGTCGACCACGTGGCGCGCGGCGGGGGTCAGGCCCCGGCCAGGGCCTCGCGGGCGGTGCGAGGCGGGCGGCCGAGGAGCTCGCCGAGCAGGGGGCTGGTGCCGGCGAAGTGGCCGGCCCGCGCGGCGCGGTAGAAACCCAGCAGGAAGTGGGTCATGTGCTCCGGGTGGCCGGCGGCGGTCTGCGCGGCGATCCAGTCCCGCTCCTCCATCGGCTGGTAGCGGATGGGTCGCCCGGACAGCTCGGAGGCGAGCTCGGCGATCTCGGCGAAGGTCACGGCGGCGGGCGCGGTGATGGTTGCCGGGCCGTCGTGAGCGCCGTCGGAGGTGAGGATCGCGGCGGCCGCCTCGGCGGCGTCCTCGCGCGCCGTCCAGGACACCGGGCCGTCGCCGGGCACGGCGATCACGCCGGTCTCGCGCCACGGGCCGGCGAGCCATTGGAGGCTGTGGGCGTAGAAGCCGTTGCGCAGTGACGTCCAGGCGATCCCGGAGGCGGCCAGCATCTGCTCGGTGGCGAAGTGGTCCCGCCCGGGAGCGAACGGATTGTCCGGCGCGGCGGCCTGGTGGCTGGTGTAGAGGATGCGTTTCGCGCCGGCGGTGACCGCGGCGTCGACTGCCGCGCGGTGCAGGGCCTTCGCGTCCGCGGCCGGGTCGCTGGAGGAGACGAGCAGCAGCTGGTCGGCGCCGGCGAACGCGGCCGGCAGGGTGCCGGGGTCGGCGTAGTCGCCGTGCCTGACCTCGACACCGCGCCGGGCGAAGCGCTCGGCCTTGGCGGTGTCGCGGACGGCGACCACGATCTCGCTCGCCGGCAGGCGTTCGAGCAGGTGGTCGACGGTGGCGCCGTTGAGGGCGCCGGTCGCTCCGGTCACGATAATCATTGATACGCCAATCCTGTTAGCGATGGAAGCACGGTGAACGGTAGCCGCTGTAATCGCTGATAGCAAGTACGTGTTAACGTTGTTTCGTGAGTGACGAGGTCAAGAGCCGGGCCGACGTACGGACGGCGATCGTCGACGCCGCCGCGTGGCTGCTGCACCACCGCGGGCCCGGCGCGGTGACGACCCGCGGGGTCGCCGAGCGGGCCGGCGTCCAGGCCCCGACCATCTACCGCCTGTTCGGCGACAAGGACGGTCTGCTGGAGGCGGTCGCCGAGCACGTCATGGCCGCGTTCGTCGCGGACAAGTCCGCCGCCGTG
>KL571380.1:9822-16137 GCA_000715855.1 Actinoplanes liguriensis | reverse complement strand
ATGTGTATAAGAGACAGCCGTCGACCTCATCCAGGCCGCGGGCGTCGGAACCATCCAGACCCTGCTGGCGACGCCGTCGCAGCAGCGGGATCCCGCACTCGGCGACGCGATGATGGAGGCCGTCCTGGCGCGCATCCTGACCGACGCCCCGGAGCGGACGCCGGAGGGGGCCACCGCGCCGGCCGTCGCGCTGCGTGCTCTCGCCCCGCAACTCGTGATGTTCAGCGACGCGGAACGCCACCTGCTGGTCGACTGGCTCGACCGCATCACCGGCGCATCCGGCCCTGCCCGGTCGTGACCCGGCCGACGCTGCGTCGGCCGGCGACGTTTGCCGGTCCCCGGATCACGCGGGAGATGTACTGAACCGGAGCCGGCGGGCGACGTCGCAGTCGCGAGCAGCGGACACCGCGGTTCACCGACCGTCCGAAGAGCATTCACGACCGGCCCGTCACCTTGTTCTCCATGAGTGCCAGCCGGGGCCGTCGCGCCGGCGGGACACCCGGATCTGCCGCTGATCGTGCGTGTCAGGCTCGGGGTTGCGAGATGGGGGCGTTGCCGGGCGGCGAGGTGCCTCCCGACAACGCGCAACAGATCAGAACTGGGCTCGGTCAACGCTTCGGGGATCATCGGGTGCCTGGTACTGGGCGTACAGGCCGCTTCGGGCCACGCGACGCCATGGGCGGGCATGGTTCTCGGCGGTGAGATCGAGGTCGGCGGTGGTGATGGCGGACACCGGCTCCGGCGGGCACCGGGTCAGCCAGTCGCCGTTGGGGGAGATGATGCCGGAGGGGGCGTTCGGGGCATCCTGGGCGGTCCCTGCGTAGCTGACCCAGTAGCTGTTGGCGGCGGCAAGTGCCTGTGCCTGCAGCGCGAACGGGCCGTTGTTGACCGGTGTTCCCGCGCCGTGAGTGGAGAACAGCACGCAGTCGACGTCGAGGCGTTCATACTCCAGGAACACCTCGGGGAAAGTTGCCTCCATGCCCAGCGCGCAGCCGAACCGTACGCCGTCGACGGTGAAGGTCACCGGCGCCGAGCCGGGTGTGTACATGTGGCTGACCTTGGTGTTCGACAGCATCCGTTCGTCGTATCGGGTGGCTACGACGCCGTCGGCGCCGATGACGTACAGGCTCAGGTGCGGGCGATGGGGCGGGGTCAACGGGTGGAGTGAGCCGACGACGGTCCACAGCCGCAGTTTGCCGGCGAGGTCGGTGATGGCCCGCAGTTCTTCCGCGAGCGTTGTCCAGTCGGCCCGGTCCCAGTTCGCCGGACCGATGGTCGCCGGGCCGGTGGCCGACATGATCCTCTTGTTCGGGCAGCTCAGCGCCCCCTCGGGCAGGTGCAGCAGCCGTGCCCCCGCCTCATGGGCCTCGCGCATGAGGGCTTGGATCCGCTCGCCGCTCTCCCGAAGCGCCGCGGTGTCGCCGGGGTCGGGCTGGACGGTGAGCTGGGCGACGGACAGTCGCATGATGGTGTTCTCCGGCATCGGTTCTCCTCGCGGAGTCGTGCGGAAGTGCCGCAGCGCAGCGGTGTAGGACTCGCCGGTCTTGGCGGCGCGAGCGCGCACCCGGCGTTTGAGGTTCCTGTTGGCAGTCATCGGCCCTCCGCTGTCCCGTGCGTCGATCCCCCGCGCGATCAGGACGTCCGGAACCAGCGAACAATGACGGCAGCCCGAGACGGAAGTCCCTTTGCCTCCAGGAAAGACCGCGCGTCGGGGGCGGTCGAGGAGGTTGGGCGTGGGCCACGCCGCCGCTGACGCTACCAGCAGTGCGCTCAGGCCGCCACGAAGCGCAACAACATCCTCATCTACCGCTGTCCGCGCTCGCTCGGCGTCGTCGCCACGACCGGCGGTAGGCTGTCAGGGGTCGGCGTCTTGTCGTGCCGCGATTCGCGCGGGTCACAACCATCATCTTGCCTCCGGCTGTATCGGCCGTCGGGGCGGCGGCCATCGCACCGGGAGAACCTCGCTGAACCTGGATGGCACCAATCACTCAGGTCGGCTGGAGCATGGGCAGCCGGGACTAACATGACTTGCCGTGGACCGGATCTTGGGGAAAACGAACGCGCAGTGGAAAGCCGACATGGCACGCTGGTCGGACGATGGCGTCGTGGAACCCCTGGACGCCGCCATCGTGGACTACTGGCGAGTGAGTCGCGAGACCCGCAACCTGCTCGTCGATGTGGGTCTGCCGGCGTACGGATCCTTGTTCGTCCGTTCGCCTCAAAGTGCTGTCGAACCGGTAATTCCTCCTTATTATATTTTGGGTAGGGAAACGGTTGACGAGCATCGGCATGAGTTACGAGTCGATCTCACTTGTGGTTGCGGGTACTTCGGGCTTAGAACTGATAACGGCAGCGTCTGGCAAGTGTTTGCGGATCATGATGACCTTCCGGTTAACTCGAATCTGCCCCTGTTCTACTATTTTCTCAACAAGGTGTGCGGGGCGTCGCCGAGCCGGAACAGCGATTCTCTAGAGCGGATCGCGGTGAGGCGAGCAGAGGCGGTAATGCGGCGCCTAGTGAATAGAGATCCTATTTTGACGAGCGGTGCGGACAGCTTCTGGGGATATATTTTCGAGCGTCCGTGGGGCTGACGATAACCTTGAGGTTACGGAGACGCCGTCATCTGCCGCCGATCGTGCGTGCCAGCATTTGACGAACACATCATGCGCCGTAGCCAGACCTCATGTCGGTTGCGCCGGGCGAAGAACCCGCGAGTTGATCAGAAGACGTTACGCTCGCGACGAGCTCTGATCTGTCAACAAAGTGGGGGACTCACGGCATGGGCGCCTGGGACGTCGGGCCGTTCGACAACGACACCGCCGCCGACTGGTGTGGTGACCTGGACGACGCTGCCCCGGAGCGACGAGCGGTGCTGATCCGCGATGCGCTGAGCCGGATTGCCGAGCACGGTGACGAGTATCTCGACAGCGGCGACGCGGAGGAGGCCATCGCCGCTGCGGCCATTGTCGCCTCCCTGCTGCCGGGCGGGGCTGCCATCGAGACCCCTTATGCGCCTGATTTCCTGCTAGAAGGTGGCACCGTCGAGGTAGCCGACGACGTTCCCGCGATCGCGGTGCGAGCGCTCGATCGGATCGTCGGGGTGGACTCTGAATGGCGCGAGTTGTGGGAGGAAGCCGAGGAGTCGTTTCCGCAGGCGCTCGCCTCCGTGCAATCCATCCGCGCCGTTCTGGAGCAAGCGATCAGTCAGTGAGCTGGACATCTGCCCGGGACTGGCACGGGGCCGTAAGTTTCTGGGGATGCTCACCTGATTCCCAACGCTGCGCATAGACGCGAGCTCGTTTAGCCGCAGGAAGTGCGGGGCCGCACTCGACTGCGGAGGCCAGCCGGCTGCCTCTGGACGCTTATCCGGGAGCCTGGCCCGACTCGAACGTTGCCGCCATCCTTGAGTTCAGTGACGCGCGCGTACCCGGCATTGCGCGCGTTGGACAGGCCTGACTTTCGACTTTACGACACCCTAGCGGCCTGTGCCCGAACGGACTTACCTGCATGCCGCTGTCTGCCCTCGGGCCGACTGCCGCCCGCACGGTCGGTGCTCGGCGGTCAGAGGTCGGTGTGTTCTGGTGCCGAGATGAGGACGGCCGCATCGATCGGGCTGATCTTTCCTCATCACTGTTGCCGACTTGCCCTACGGTAATGGCTAGAGCCGGAGGTGAGCGGAAATGTCGATCAACGAGAATTTTGAAACTGATTCAAAAGCTTCACTTGCCGATAACGCTGCAGGCGACGGATCGCCAATTCAAAAGCAATCCGACGAGAACCGCAGTCACTACCAAGGGAGATTATGGACGTATGCATTGCACGAGGACAACGGGTTCGGGCATCGGAGCGACTTCTTCCTGCTGGCGCACTCCATGCTTGTTGTGGCATATGCAGGACTTCTGGGCAATGAGCAACACGGAAGTGGTTCCGGCAATCTTGCCCTAGCGGCTCGTGTTGTCGCGATATTTGGCATGCTTCTGTCTCTGGCGTGGGTATATGTGACGCGCCGTCAATGGAAATACTCTCAGTATATTTACAGTAGCGTCAGTGCGGCCATTCCGGATATGGCCATGACGTTCGCCGCGAGAAATCAGCGAGGCCCCTCGGGATCGGCAGTGATGGTATACGTCGTGCCGGGTCTATCTTGCGCGATGTGGCTGGTCCTAGCGATCTTCGTCTAGGGAACCATCGCTACTTCCGAGCACGCGTCATCTCGAGCTTCGAATGCTGTGACACATCTCGGATCAATGCAGATGGGTTCACTCATCTAGCCGTTGTCATCGCGCGTCAGTGCTGTCGGAAGCCTCAGACCAGCGGCCAGCGTCTAGCCATGCCGATACGCGGACGTCGACGGGTAGGCGGAGATACGCCTTCCGCCCAGGTCCGATGCCTACGAGGTAAGCGAAGGTTCACTGAAACCCAGTGAGCGCATCTTCTCCGCGGAGAAGACAACCATGATCTCGTCGCCCATGATGAAGACATCCTGCATGTTCGGTCCTTGTGGCATGGCGGCGACGAACCAGACGGGTCCAGCAGCGAAATCGAGCCGAAGAACCGTCGGTACATCGACCGTGTAGGCAGGCCGAACAAGCAGGCCGTCGCTGCGTACCGCCGGTCCGACCTCTACTCGGGTCCAGTGCACGGCGGTGCCGCTGACCAATGAGTCAATACGACCTTGCCAAGGGCTCTCAACGTTGATATCGGGACCGACCCGGTGTGGTCCGCCTTCAGCGATGAAGTGGTCGCTGATGGGACCGAGGAACACCTCGACGCCGTACGCAAAGAACGCCGCCGTCCAGATAACTGTCACGGGACCCTGGTCGGTGCCGAGCTGAACGCCCATCGCAGCGTGATGCCAACCGCCGTAGTCCCATTCCGCATCCGCTGGCTCGAAGATGTCCCAGTAGTCGACGGACAACAGCCGCCGGCCCTCGACGCAGGTCACCTTCGCGTCGAACTCCGCCCGTGTGCAGCCAGACTCGCTGTCTGACGTCACCCGGCCATGCTCTCTGAACCCCTCGTCTGGTGCACGCCATTTCCTTGGCAGCCGTCGCTGCTCGACTACTCGGCCGCGAGGCCGCCTTCACCTACTTGGAGGCAAAGCCTTCTTCTGCCGCTGACAACCTGTGTCATACCCAGAGCGCGTGGTGACTGTCCGTCCGCTCGTACCTGCGCCAGGTCAAGAGGGCAGGGTTGCCGGGGTGACGGCGGGGTCGCCGAGGATGACGGTGCACTGGCGGTCGATGCCGGCCAGGGCGCAGAGCAGGGCGGTGGCCGGGCTGTCCTCGTCCCCCGGGGTCTGGCGGGCCGAGGACCAGCGGGAGCGCAGCGTCGCCGACTGGCGGAAGTAGTCGCGGAACGCGTAGCCGACCGGCGCCGGTCTCGCCTGGAAGAACTCGTCGTAGAGGGCGGTGATCAGCGAGGTCGTCGTCACCAGGCCGGTGTCGGCGCGGCGCAGGGTCCAGTCGAAGGCCGGCTCGACGTGGCCGATGAAGGCGCGGGCGGGTGCGGGCGCGCCGAGAAGTGCGCGGGGCAGTTCGGCGGTGACCGGTCCGAGCGCGGCGACCCGCGAGACCGACTCCGCGGCGCGGGTGCCGGGCTGCAGGAGCCCGTCGAACTGGTTGCGCCCGGAGCCGCCGGCCGAGCAGCAGGCCAGGGCGTACCAGACCACGCCGCCCGGGGACCAGTCCGCGGTCAGCCGGGCCGGGTCGAGCAGGTCGTGGCCGGTGTCGACGAGCCGGCCGAGCTTGCCGGCGAGATCGGGGTCCGGCCCGGTCATCCCGTGGCTGGTGGTGACCACCACGCCGGGCCGGCGCTCGGCCAGGGCCGTGGCCAGGCCGGCGCAGGTCGCGTCCGCGGCGCGCAGCGCGACCGCGCGCTCGCCGATCTGGTCGTCGGTACGCCAGGCGGCCAACGCCCGTTCGGCGACGCTCTGGCGCATCAGCCAGGTGATGTCGCCGGCGTCGTGCTGTACCGACCACATCAGCGGGCTGGAGCTGTCCACGGTGGCCGCCGCCCATGCCGACAGGGCCGCGTCCACGTAGTTGCCGAGACCGGTCTCGTCGAGGTCCAGGCGGCCGGTGAAGCAGGCGTGGTTGAGCTGGAACTGCAGGTCCCAGGGCAGTTCGGCGGGGGAGCCGGCCAGCAGCAGGTAGTACGGGAGCGCGCCGCGACCGATGCCGCGCGGCCCGTCACCGGTGGTCGGCACGGCATGGCGGGCGTTGCCGGCCTCGTAGTAGCGGTACAGGTTGTCCCGATCGTCCGGCCGGTAACGCAGCACGATCGGCCTGCCGGTGGGCTGTCTCTTATACACAT
>KL571380.1:9187-9636 GCA_000715855.1 Actinoplanes liguriensis | reverse complement strand
TGTATAAGAGACAGGTTCCGGGGCGTCCTCGGCGCGGGCCAGTTCCGGCCGGGGCATTCCGGGCCGGTCCGGCAGCACCAGGGCCCAGCCGATCCGCTTGTCCATCCAGTCCCGCTCGTCGGGCCGGCGTTCCGCGGCGCGGTACGACGCGAGCCGCCCGGCGAAGTGGTCGCCCATCGCCCACCGGCCGGCGCGGTCGGCCAGCGCCCCGGTCACCGGCTCGTCGCCGCTCCACGCGTTCGCGGTGAGCGTGTCCGGCCGGCGCATCGCTCACGCGTCCAGCAGCTGGCGCAGCATCCACCAGGTGGACGGGTTGCTCACGTCGCCGTGGCCGCTGATGGTCCGGGTGGCGCGGATGCCGACGACCCGGGGACGCTTAGCCAGCTCGTAGGAGTCACCCGGGTCGAGGACGTCCACGTCGACGGTCTCGGCGCTGTCTCTTATACACA
>KL571380.1:3401-8951 GCA_000715855.1 Actinoplanes liguriensis | reverse complement strand
GACCACTGGTAGAACCGGGTCAGCGGCTTGTCGTGCCGGCTGAACGTGCTCAGGATCGGCAGCTCGACCCGGTCGAGAGCGGGACGGTATCCGCCCGGACGGCCGGTGCCCGGCACCTTCCCGGCGAACGACAGGTAGGAGATCGCCGGCTGCAGCAGAACCGCGGAGCGTACGTGCCGGTCGCCGAGGTCCGCGGCGCAGATCGCCGACAGGACGACCTTCGCGCCGAACGAGTGGCCGACGCAGTGAACGCGGATGCCGGTCCGGACCAGTTCGCCCAGCAGGGGTGCCACGCCGTGCTCGCCGACCGCCCCGGCACGGTCCTTCATCTGCCACACCGACAGCCCGCGCACGATCTGGCGGGGGTCGAGCGGGAAGCCGCCGGCGGTCTCCGGTTCGTCCGGGACCGTCTCCGTCTCGAAGTAGCCCAGGTCGTCGAGGTCGGCGACGGGCGCGTTCGCCGCACCGATCCGGCGCCAGGCACGGACGACGTCGCCGGGGCCGGGCCGCTCACTCTCGCCGGTCTCCGCGCCGTCGCGGTCCAGCAGCGGGAGGAACAGTTCGGCGAGCTCGCGTGCCGCCGCGTCGTCCAGGCTGTCGCGCTGGGTCAGCTCGTAGAGCCGCTCGGCGTCGGCGGCCGGCAGTCCGAGGCCGAGCTCGTCCACGTCGGAGCGGTCCCGTGCGGTCTCGGGGTCGCTCAGGCGGGGAGCGTCACCGGCGATCTCCGGGCCCCGGCCCTCCGCGCCGACCAGGCTCTTGCTGGGCCAGAACACGCCGACCAGCAGCGTCCGGCGGGCGCCACCGGACGGCGGGATGGCGGTGAGCTGCCCGGCGTAGCCGTCGACGAACGACTCGTACCTCTCGGTCGCCTCGACCCAGTCGTTGTTCCAGCCGTGCGAGAACAGGACGACGTCGGTGAAGTCGCCGCTCGCCGCACGCCCGGCGACCTCCGCGGCCGTACGCGGTGAGGTGCACCGGCCTCGGCGGTCGAACGACACCATGTACCAGGGAGCGGCGCCCATCAGGGTGGCGACGGTGCGGTAGGGACCCTGGAGATACTTCGCTGCGGCCATGGCGTGCCTCCCGCCGCCCAGCATCGTGTCGGCGCCACCCCCGGTCAACGCGCTGTCCCTGTCGGGATTCGGCACAACGCTGGCCCTGCACCCGATGCGGGGCTGCGATGAGGGTCGATAAGTAGCGCACCTCCTCGGGAGAACGTCATGGGCGCCGTCGCTTCCCGGATCATCGTCTCGGTCTCCACCGACGGGACCGTGGTCGCGCGCCGTGACGACGGTGCCTCGCAGCGGGGGCGGCGCCGTGAGGACCGGGTCGACGCGGAGACGGCGCGGGTCTTCGCCCGATGGCTGGCGCGGCGCACTGACGGCTGGCTGCGCGACGAGCTGGAGGTCTTCGGCGACCTCCTGCACCGGATGCTGTTCCCGCGCGAGGTCTGGTCGTTCGTCGACGCGTCGGCGGCGGCCCTGCGACCGGGTGAGCTGCTGCGGCTGCAGCTGTCGTTCCCGCGGACCGCCCTGGCGGGGCTCGCCGCGCTGCCGTGGGAGTTCCTGCACGTGCCGGCCGGCCCGGGGCTGGTGCAGAACACGTTCCTGGCCACGCACGACCGGGTCCTGCTGTCGCGGCACATCCCGGGCGTCGGTGGCCCGGTCGTGCCGGCCGAAGCGACCCTGCGCGTGCTGGTGATCGTGGCGAGACCCGACGATCAGGAGGACGTGATCCCGGAGCCGGTGCTCACGGCCCTCGACAAGCTCGGCGGTCACGACTGGCTGGACATCACCGTGATGACCGGCGACGCGACGCCGGACGCGGTGGCGCGCGCGGTCGCCGACGCCGAGCCGCACCTGATCCACTTCATCGGTCACGGCTTCTACGACGAGCGCGAGGAGACCGGCATGGTCGCGCTGGTCGACGTGGACGGCAGCAGCAGGATGGTGAGCGCCGCGGAGTTGACCGACCTGTGCACCGTCGCGGGCGCGGCGCCGCGGATGGTGCTGCTGGAGAGCTGCCACGGCGCGACGGCCGAGGCCCGCGGCACGTTCTCCGGGACCGCGCCGCAGCTGGTGCGGGCCGGCACCCGGCTCGTGGTGGCGATGCAGTACGCCGTCAAGCCGGAGATCGCGGCGGCCTTCTCCACCGAGCTCTACGCCGCGCTGGCCGACGGGTTGCCGATGGACGCGGCGGTGCAGCGGGGCCGCCGGTTGATCGCGAGCGCCCGGGTCACCGACCAGGACCCGCGGATGCTCGGGGTGCCGCTGGTCTACCTGCAGAACAACTACGGGTCCGTCCTGACCACGAACGGCGGGGGGTGAGGCACGATGGGTGAGCCGATCTACGAGTACGTCGTCACGGTGCGTCAGCGCAAGGTGTCCGCGGAATGGCAGTACCCGGGCGCCGGCACCGACCGCATCGAGGGGCAGACCGACGAGCTGGACCTCGGGCTCGACCCGCTCCGCATGCAGACCATCAAGATCCTCCAGGACTGGCTGAAGCGCTGGGGTGTGCTGCTGCGCCTGCGCGACGAGTACGAGAACCTGCCGGTCACCGACACGTTCGAGGTGCTGGGCGAGCACCTGTACCGGATGCTGTTCACCGGTGAGGTGGAAGAGGCCTTCGACATGGTGTACGCGGCCGCGGAAGCCCGGGACGAGACGCTGCGGGTCGTCCTGCGCTTCGAGTTGCCGGAGGTGCCGATCGTCGACGACATCGCCACGTACCCCTGGGAATTTCTCTACCGGCCCGGTCCGAACGGCTTCTTCATCGCGGTGGCGACCAAGTTCGTGCTGAGCCGGTGGATGGCGCTCGGACCGGGCCGCACCGAGCTGCCGGAGGTCGTGCCGCCGCTGCGGGTCTGGTTCGTGATGCTCACGCCCGAGTTCGAGGGGTTCGAGACCGAGCACAAGGAACTCGTCATGACCTTCGGCGAGATCGAGGACTACCGGGGTGCGCTGCGTCCCCGGGCGATCCTGCGGATGACCGAGCAGGAGCTGCAGACCGAGTTGGAGAGCGCGGAGGATCCGCCGCACATCATCCACGTCGTCGCGGTCTGCCGCACCGCCGCGCGGCCGGGCGGGGGGAAGTTCGAGATCGCGTTCCGGGGCCAGGGGGGCACCGTGGACTGGCGCGACCAGGACACGCTGGTGGGCCTGCTCAAGGCCGCGATCCGCGACGACTGGACCCCGCGCATGGTGGTGCTGCACCTGTGCGAGACGAGCGCGGTCGACTACCTCGCCACATTCGGTGACCTCGCGCCGAAGCTGATCCGGGCGAACTTCCCCGCGGTGCTCGCGATGCAGTACCCGCTGCCCGCGGTGGCGGCCAAGCGTTTCACCTCGTCGTTCTACCAGCTGCTCGCCGAGGGCCGGCAGATCGACAACGCCGTGCAGAAGGCCCGGGAGAGCTTCCACAAGACCGTCGGCGACCGGCTGTTCGGGGCGCCGGTGCTGTACCTGCAGACGGTCGACGGGCGGCTGATGCGCACCGCGAAGGCCGGGCCGTCGGTGCCGACCGGGAAGCGCCGGGCGGCCGCTCCGATGGGACGGGAGGCCCTGATCGTGGCGCTCGCCAAGACGGCGATCGTGCAGGCTCCCGACGCGGAGACCGGCGCCCGGGTGGCCGAGCAGGTGCAGTCCCAGGCGTGGCCCGCCGCCCTCGCCGAGTGGGATCCCATCATCCGCGGCTGGTGGTCCGCCGAGGACGACGTCCCGATCGTGCAGAACATGTACCGCCAGTTGCTCGCACTGGTCGAACGGGAGCGGGGAGTCGGGAGATGAGCGCGGCTGCGCCGGACGGACCGCGTACGGACGTGGCCGGCATCGTCGACTGGATCCGCCGGACGGCGGAGCAGCGCACCCACGGCCTGCGCGTGACCATCGCGATCCGGACCCTGCTGCTTCCGCTGACCGGGGTGACCGACTACGCCACACTGCGCCGCCAGCTCGAGGAGATCTCCGGCGACCTGAAGGAACTGGCCTCGATCACGTCGGACGCCCTCGCCGACCTCGACAAGACCGAGGAGCGACGTGCCGAGGCGCAGCGTTTCGGCGACGTCTGGTGGGTCCAGCGGCAGCGGGTCATCGCGTCCGCCGGGCCGCCCGACGGTCGCGACGCGCAGTGGGTGCACACGTTCGCCGAGGCGCTCGCCGCCGACGAGTACGAGATCTGCCGCCGCCTGATCACCCCGGAGTCGTCCGAGGTGCCCGCCGACCGGGTCCTGTCCGGCGACGCGTCGGCGGCGATCGTCGGGCTGAGCGGCGGGAACCCGGAGCTCGCCGTGCCGCTGCTGCGGTCGTTGCTGGACGGTCCGTGGGCCGCCGCGGTACGTCCCACCGACCGGGTGCCGGTGCGGTGTCTTCTCGTACGGGCGCTGCTGCCCGACCGCAGGAGCCGGCCGGAGGCGCGCCGGCGTCTGGACGCGGCCGTCGACGCGGCGCCGGATCTGTCCGAGGCCGAGCGGGCCGCGCTGCTGCTCGTCGAGGGCGAGTACCTGCTGGCCGAGGAGGACTTCACCGCCGCCCGGACGACGTTCGGCCGCGCGGCCCGGCTGGCCCGGGAGGATCCGCAGCCCTGGGTCGGGCTCGGGCTGGCCGCGGCGGGCGCCGAGGACTGGTTCCGGGCGCAGGAGAGCTACGACTCGGCGGCCGCCCGCGCGGAGCCCGGTCACCGCTTCGGCCGGCTGCTCGCGCCCGCGCCCGGCGACCTGTACTGGCGGGTGGCCTGGCGGCTGCACCAGAACGATCATCCGCGGGAGGCGCTGGACGCCGTCGAGGAGGCGCTGCGGCTCGGGCTGTCCGGCGGCGACCAGTTCCCGGAGCACCGTGCGCTGAGCCTGAAGGCGAAGATGCTGGTGAAGCTGCGCCGGCCGGAGGAGGGGGCCGAGGCGTTCTACCAGGCGGCGCAGCTGTGCCGGAACGCCCGCGACTACGAGTCGGCCCGCGCGTCCCTGGAGAAGGCGTGCGCCGGCGACACGCAGACGCCGGCCTACCGGTACTCCCTCGCCGAGGTGCTGCGCCTGCTCGCCCTGGGCCAGCCGCCGAAGGCACGACCCGAGCTGCTGCGACGCGCTCGCGAGGTCTGGCACGAGGGCGCCCGCGCGGGCCTGCCCACCGCCGAGACGTCGTGGGCCTACGTCACCCTGGGCCTGATCGACTACGCCGATCGTGAGCTGCAGGGCGACACCGGGCGGGGCAACTGGGAGGCGGCCGCGGTGACGCAGCACGCCCTGCTGCTGGACCCGTACTACGGACCCGGCTGGGCGTTCCTCGCGAAATTCCACAACGGGCTGGAGAACGGTCGTACCGCCCTGCTCGCCTGCGACCGTGCCCTGGCCCTCAACGGCGGCGACGAGATGGCGGCGGAGGAGCGCATCACGGCCCTGCTGCAGCTCGGACGGTTGAAGGCCGCGGGCGAGGCGATCGACGCCGCCGAGGAGTACGGGTCCGGCCAGGACTTCTACGCCCTGTCCGTCTACTTCCGGCTCCTCTCCGGCGACCCGGACGAGGCGCTGCGGCTGCTCGAAGCCGTGCCGCTCGAGGA
>KL571380.1:2670-3145 GCA_000715855.1 Actinoplanes liguriensis | reverse complement strand
GATGTGTATAAGAGACAGGTACCGGACGATCCGGACGCTCTGCCTGCTGCGTGCCGGACGCGACGAGGAGGCCCGGGCGGACGCCGAGTGGCTGCGGGACAACCCGGACCCGGAGGCCGTCGAGTCCGAGGTGGAAGCCGTCCGGACCGTGGCCGGCTACCTGCTCGGCGACTACGAGGAGGCGGAACAGGCCTGTGAGCGGATGATGCTCACCGAACCCGACGGCTTCACCCTCGCCGTGCTGGGGTTGGTGCGGTTGGCCCGGAAGAATGTCGGCGCGGGCCGGGACGACCTGCTTGCCGGGCTGTCCCGGCTGCGGGACTTCGGCCAGATCGTCATCACGACCGAGATCCTGGCGCCCGAGCTGGTGCGGCGACTCGACCGGGACTCCCCGGAGACGGCCGCCCGGGTGCGTGACGTGCTCGGCGAGGCCCGGCGGCTCGCCGAGGACCGCCGGGTGAGCCTGGCCGACGAC
>KL571380.1:0-2485 GCA_000715855.1 Actinoplanes liguriensis | reverse complement strand
AGCCTGGCCGACGACCGGCCGACCGCCGTGGACGAGCTGCGCGAGACGCTGGCCGACGAGAGCGACGAGGCCCGCACGCAGATCCGCCGGCGCGGGTGCCACGGCGGGCTGGGGCTGCTGGCCCTGGTGATCGGCCCGGAGCCGGAAGCGTTCACCCACTTCTGGGCCCTGGTCGACATGGACGCCCCGGAAGGCCGGGCCGGCCTGGTGGCGACCGTGCTGGCCCTGCGGGGCGTGGCCGACGGGCTGGTCCGCAAGGGTTTCGCCGGCCAGGCCGCCGACTGGTATCGCGAGCTGCTGGAACAGGTCGACGCCGGTGGCCTTGCGGACCTGCGGGCCGGCCTGCGGTGCCGAGCCGCCCTCGCCGCCGTCGACCTCGGTGACCTCGAAGGGGCCGTCGAGGTGCTCGTGGACGGTCCCGCCGACGACGTGGTGACCGAGGACTCCGGCGTCGGGCAGATGTTCGTCCGGGACGTCGAGAGCTACTGGCGGCTGGTCGACGGGCTGCGCGACCTCCGGGACCGGGACGTGGTCGAGCCCGCCGTGACGGCCTGGCTGGACGAGCTGTGCGCGTCGCTCCGGCTCGACCCGGTGTTCCAGCTGCGCCGCTCCGACGCCGATCCGGCGGCCACCTTCCCCCTGACCAACCCGATTCTCGTACGCCTCGGCAACCGCCCCACCGGCAACCCGTCCGGCGAGCTGCAGGCGATGTTGCGTCCCATGCGCAAGCGCGTCGAACGGGCCATGGGCGTCGCCGTGCCGGGCATCAAGGTGGATCCCGCCCCGGACCTGGCGCCCCGGGCGTACGAGGTGTGCTTCGGTGGTGTCCCGGTGCGCACCGGCGCCGCGACCGGGCTCGACGACATCGTGGCCGTGCTGGAGGACTTCGTCGTCGCCAACCTCGCCCGGCTGTTCGGGCCGGACGACGTGGTGAACTGGGCCGCGCTGGCCGGCCCCGAGCTGCGCGACGGCACCCGGGACCTGCTCGACGACCGGGAGCTGAGCCTCGTGGTGCACCGGGTGCTGCAGTCCCTGCTGCGCGAAGGCGTGCCGCTGACGCCGCGCGCCGAGGCGCTGGACGTGGTGGCGAACGCCGTCGCGGACGCCCGGTGCGATGCGACGCAGGCGTTGCGGGTCGCGCGGGCCGCGCTGCTGCGGCCGGTCGCCGAGGGCCGTGAGCTGCCGCCCGACCTGGCGGCGGGGTTGGCGGCCGGCCTCGCCGACCCGCCCGTGTGGCAGCTCGACGGACCGTCCGCCCTGGCCCTGGCCGAGCAGCTCACCGAGTGGTGGCGTGAGGACCCCGATCCCGGCAGGGCCGTCGTCGTCGCGGATCCGCGGCTGCGTCCCGTGGTCTGGCGGCTGCTGGCGCTGCGCGGGGCCCGGCCCGTCGTGCTGTCCCGAGAGGAGTTCCGGCGATGAGCGCGGGCGAGTCGGTCTGGAACAGGGTGATCCGCGGCGGGAAACTGCTGGCCGGGATGGACGACGCCGAGCCCGCGATCGCGGTGGAGCTGGACGGCGACGGCGACGGCGAGCTCGACGCCGCCGCCGAGGTGGTGCGGCGCGCCCTGGCGGCGCTGGGACTGCCGGGCCGGCCGGTGGTGACGGGCGGGTCGCCGCGGCTGCGCATCAACGGCCGGCAGGCCCGCTGGGCGCCCGGCGACCTCGCCGAGCCGCACGACGCCGCGGCGCGGTGCACCGCCGCGATCCTGCGCCGCCCGTCGATCCTGCTCGACCCGGCGTACGCCCGCCGGTTCGCCGAGGAGCTGAGCGGCGCACGGGCCGGTGCCGCGCGTCTGGCCGCGGCCCTGCCGACCGTGCTCGACCAGGGCGTGTCGCTGGCCGACCGGGAGACCGTACGAGAGGTGATCGCGACGTCCGCGGACGCGCTGCACCCGGCGGAGCTCGCCGAGGCCCTGATCGCCGGGCTCCAGTCACCGACCGTCGACCTGCGATTTCCCCGCGAGACGTTGCGGGCGGTGACGACCGCCCAGCCCGTCGGCGAGGAGCTCTTCTCGTCGCTGCGGACGAGGTTCTACAACGAGCAGGGCGTGCTGGGCCCGAGCTTCCGGTTCGTCGTCGACCCGCGGGTGCCCGACGGGCATTTCGCCATCCGGATCAACGCCCTGATCATGCGCAGCATCCCGTTGCGTACCGAGCGGCTGCTCGACGAGGTGCACGACGCGCTGCACGCGACGCTGCGCCGGCACGCGTCCTGGCTGGTCTCGCTGACCGGGCTCAACGAGGTGATCGCGCCACTGCGCTGGGCACTGCCGGACACGATCCGGGCCGTGGAGCACCGCTACAGCGGCCGCTGGATCGCGGCCGTCGCCCGAGCGCTGGTCGCCGAGGGCATCTCGGTGCGGCATCCGGCGACCCTGCTCGACTGGCTGCTCGACCTCGACCCGGTCACCGTGTCCGGCGGCGGGGTGCGGTTCTCGGAGGGGCCGGTCCCGGCCGCCGCGGTGCGGTCGCCCGCCCTGCTGCC
>KL571379.1:42316-48656 GCA_000715855.1 Actinoplanes liguriensis | reverse complement strand
GCTGCCGGGCCGGGCGGGGCGGGCTCGGCCGGATTGCAGGTAGGGCCCCACCCTCCCGAGGGGGCAGACCGCCTCAACGCCATTGTCGCGAACAACCGGAAGATCACGCAGCAGCCCTGTGGACAGACCAGGACTGTGGAAAACCGCGAAAGTCAAACCCCCAGGCCAACCCTGGCGTCAATCTGCCCTTGCATGACGTCACAAATGACGTCATAGTGAGTGCATGGACCTGACGCCATACCTCGAAGGGCTGCGAGCCGACCTGGCCGCCGCGGCCGCCCCCGGCGGTCCGGAGATCACCCGGGCCGCGGAGCTGCTGAGCAACTCATTGGAACCGTCCGCTCGGCTGGCGCTGCTCGAGGCGCTCTCCGACGCCGCCGCGGAGATCACCACCGGGCTCAACGACGCGACCGTCGAGGTGCGCCTCCGCGGCCGCGAGGCGGATCTGGTGGTCACGCAGCTGGCCGCGTTCGAGCCGCCCGCCGCCCCCGGGCCGCCGCCACCGCCGCTCGCTGACGGCGGTGGTGACCTGGCACGACTCACGCTTCGCATGCCGGAGGCGCTGAAGACGCACGTCGAGCAGAGCGCGGCCGCCGAGGGCATCTCGGTGAATGCCTGGCTGGTCCGCGCGGTCACCGCCGCGGTCAGCGCCCGGCCCGGCGGGCCCCCGCCGCCGCCTCCTCCGCCGCCGGGTGGCGGGGTGTGGTCCGCGAAACGGGTCACCGGCTACTTCCAGGCCTGACCGGCCACTCCGAAGACCGAAAACCGAGGAACAGAGGAATCGTGATGTACGAGTTCGAACGCACCGAACCGGTCACCCTCTCGCTGCGCGCCATCGCCGGCATCGTGGAGATCGACGCCGGCCGCAGCGAGACCGTCCAGGTCGAGGTCATGCCGCTCGACGACAGTCCGGCCGCGCGGCAGACCGCAGAGAACACCCGAGTCATTCTGGATGGCGACACCTTGATCGTGGCCGTGCCGACTCCGGATCGCTGGCGCCTGCGGCGTGCCCCGGCGTTGCGGATCACCGTCAAGATCCCCGAGGGCAGCACGGTGAGCGGCGACAGCGCGGCCGCCGAGGTGCGGGCCACGGGGCTGTACCGCGACGTGCACCTCAAGATCGCCTCGGCCGCCGCTCACGTCGGTGATCTGCTCGGCGACCTGCATCTGAAGTCGGCCAGCGGGGACCTCTCGGTCGGCCGCGTGGGCGGGTCGGCGTATCTTAAGAGCGCCTCCGGCAAGATCCGCACCGGTGACGTCGCGGGTGACGTCACCGCCGGCACGGCGAGCGGTGACATCCGGATCGGGTCGGGTGGCGGTTCGCTGGATGCGGGCAGCGCCAGCGGTCACATCACGGTCGGTTCGCTGACGACGGGCCGGGCCCGGGTCCGTACGGCGTCGGGTGACGTCACCGTCGGCGTCGCCCCCGGCACCAGCGTCTGGCTGGACCTGAACACCGCCGGCGGCCACAGCATCACCGACCTGGCGTCGCACGGCGAGAGCGACCCGGCCGGCACCGCCCTGGAGATCCGGGTCCGGACCGCCAGCGGGACCATCCGCATTCATCGGGCCGCCGATCCTCAGCCGCCGGCAGCCGTCCTTCCGGGCGCGGGGAACATGACCGCCTCGGACGCCGCCTGATGTCCGGCATCACGGTGGCCCGCCGTTTCCTGCCGGTCCTGGCCCGCCCGCTTCTCCCGCTCCGCGGCCCGCGCCGCCCGGAGCCCGAACCGCCGTGATCCCCGTCGGCCGGAGCCAGAGCCCCCGTGAGCCACCCCGCCCGCAACCCGAGCCGCCGTGAGCCAGCCGTCCAGAACCCGAATCGCCGTGAGCCCAACCGTCCGCGAGCGCGTGCCAACGACGTACGGCGAAAGGCTTTTTCAGATTGAGATCGCCGCGAGAAAGGGCACGTCGATGCCGACCAGCGAGGCCCGGACCAGGATCCCGTCGTGCGAGGGCAGCTCGACGTCGGACGGCACCGCGATCACCCGTGCCCCGGCGGCGACCGCGCTGGCCACCCCGCTCGGGGAGTCCTCGATCGCCACGCACTCACCGATCGGAACCCCGAGCAGCCCGGCCGCGGTCAGGTAGGGCTCCGGATCGGGTTTCGGCCGCTGCACCTCGTCACCGCAGACGAGCACGTCGAAATTCTCCGCGCCCAGGGTTTTCAGCGCCACCTCGGCCAGCCGCCGCGCGGTCGAGGTGACCAGCGCCGTGGGCAGCCCGGCCTCGCGCACCGCCAGCAGCAGTTCCTGAGCGCCGGGGCGCCACGCGAGCCCGTCGGCGAACAGCTCGGCGACCCGCTCGGTCAGCCAGGCGACGTCCGGAGCCGGGGGACGATCCGGCTGGCCCATGTCGTCCCGGAAGATCGCCATGCTCACCGGCATGCTCGTGCCGACCATGGCCAGCCGCGCCTCGGCCGACAGCCGGCCGCCGGCCCGGACCGCGAGATCCTCCAGTGCGACGCCCCACAACTTCTCGCTGTCCACCAGCGTGCCGTCCATGTCGAAGAGCACCGCGGACGGTCGTGTCGCGCTCAGCTGAATCTCCCCGGGTCGCCTGCCGAAAGCCCCATTCTGCTGGGCCCGGGAAACGAACGCCGAACCTTTGTCTCAGAGGTCACAGACCTTCAGCGAGTCCTGGTATCCGTTGGCGAACGCGTTGATCCGCTGGTCGGCGGTGCCGTGCGAGCCCTCGGCGAACCAGGGCTGACCGGGGTCGTCGCCGACCGACTCCAGCCCACTGGCCAGCTCGTCGGTGTCACCGGAGTCCAGGGTGAGCGCCCGGCCGCGCGCCGAGTCGCCGATGAACGCGCCGGCCATGCAGTCGGCCTGCAGTTCCTGCTGGATGGTGAACTCCTTCTGGATGCCGAGCCGCTGCTGGATGCCGTGGGCGTATTCGTGGCCGAGCAGGTAGTAGATGAAGGCATCGCCGATCTGGCGGAAGACACCGAAGGCCCAATTCACGTCGTACGCGATGAAGTCCCCCGCCGAGCAGTAGGCGGCGTTGTTCCGGGGCAGCGGGTCCCGCCCGCAGCTCACCTCGCCCTCCCGCTCGTACGGGAACACCTCGCGCACCGGCTGGAACCGCTGGCCCTGCTGCTCGAAGACCTGCGCCCAGTACTCCTCGGCGACCTGCTGGGCGGATTTGATGTCGCGGGCGAACTCCTCCGGGGTGTCGGTGCCGTCCGGATCCTGCGAGGTGGTGGCCCGCGGAGTGGCGGTCGGCTCCAGCGGCGTCTCGGCGGGCAGCGCGCCGCAACCGGCGAGCAGCAGGAAGGTCAGGAAAGCGGCGAGTCGAGCACGCATGACGGTCCTCCTGAGGGGCCGGGAGTTCCACGGTAGACCGAGGGGGCGAGTCATCGATTCCCGTTACCACTCAGGGGCAACCCTGATGATGCCTAAGTGGCCTCCCCCAGCGAGATCTCAGCGTCGGCATACGCCGCCCGGTGGACGCCGGCGGCCGTTTCCGCCGAGACACTGAGCTGGCCCGCCCGGAGCATCGTGCCCTGGCGGACCATCTTCAGGGGGAGACGAACGGTGACTGCGACGAATGCCGGCGGGCCGGTAGCGGCGCGCGCGGACGAGATCTGGAAGGTCTACGGCACCGGCGAGGCCCGGGTGACCGCGCTGGCCGGGGTGACCGCCGAGTTCGGGCGGGGCCGCTTCACGGCGATCATGGGTCCGTCCGGCAGCGGGAAGTCCACGCTCATGCACTGCCTGGCCGGGCTGGACACGGTCGACAAGGGCACCGCGCACATCGGCGGCACGGAGATCAGCAAGCTGGGCGACAAGGCGCTGACCAAACTGCGGCGGGACCGGATCGGCTTCATCTTCCAGCAGTTCAACCTGCTGCCGACGCTGAGCGCCGCGGAGAACATCCGGCTGCCGCTGGACATCGCCGGCCGCAAGCCCGATCCGCAGTGGTGGGACATCGTGATCGACACGGTCGGCCTGCGGGACCGGCTCACGCACCGGCCGAGCCAGCTCTCCGGTGGTCAGCAGCAGCGGGTGGCGTGTGCGCGGGCGCTGGTGGGCCGCCCCGACGTCATCTTCGCGGACGAGCCGACCGGCAACCTGGACTCGCGTTCCGGCGCCGAGGTGCTGGGCTTCCTGCGCTCGTCGGTGCGCGAGCACGGCCAGACCATCGTCATGGTCACCCACGACCCGGTCGCCGCGAGCTACGCCGACCGGGTGGTCTTCCTCGCCGACGGCAGCATCGTCGACGAGCTGCACAACCCGACCGCGGAAACCGTCCTGGACACCATGAAGCGCCTGGACAAGCACGGCGACCCGGTGATGCTCTGATGCTGCGTGCCACGCTGAAGAGCCTGCTCGCCCGCAAGCTCCGGCTGGTCCTCTCCGGGCTGGCGGTGGTGCTGGGCGTGATGTTCGTGTCCGGGTCGTTCGTGGTCACCGACACGCTCAACCGCACCTTCGACTCGATCTTCGCCGACGCTTTCAGCGCCACCGACGTCTCGGTCAGCGCCAAGCCGAAGATCGAGGTGTCCGAGATGGACGGCGAGGAGGTGGCCACGCCGCTTCCCGCCTCGGCCGTCGAGAAGATCAAGACAATTTCCGGCGTACGTGCGGCAACCGGCCGCATCGACGCGGACGGCGCCCGGGTGATCGGCAGCGACGGCAAGGTCCTCACCTCGCAGGGCGCCCCGCGGCTCGGCGAGAACTGGACCGGCACGGACAGCCTGATGGAGCTGCGCTCCGGCCGGGGTCCCACGGCGGCCGATGAGATCGCGGTCAACGCGAACACCGCCGAGCTGGCCGGCCTCAAGCTCGGCGATCGGGTGGGCGTGCTCACCCTGGAGCCGAAGCAGCAGTTCACGCTCGTCGGCATCTGGGGTTACACCGGTGGCCGGGACAGCATCGGCGGCGTCCAGGAGGTCGCCTTCACCACCCCGGTCGCGCAGAAGCTGATACTGGGCAAGGCCGATTCGTTCTCGTCGGTGACCGTCGCGGCCGCCGACGGGGTGACCCCGGCCGAGCTACGTGACCGGGTCGCCGCCGCGATGGGGGCGGACTACGAGGTCAAGACCGGTGAGCAACTGGCGGAGGAGAGCGCCGGCAGCATCCAGGAGGGGCTGGCGTTCTTCAACCAGATCCTGCTCGGCTTCGCCGGGGTGGCGCTGTTCGTCGGCATCTTCCTGATCCTGAACACGTTCTCGATCATCGTGGCCCAGCGGACCAAGGAGCTGGCGCTGCTGCGCGCGATGGGCGCCAGCCGCCGTCAGGTGATCGGCTCGGTGCTGGTCGAGGCCGTGATGATCGGCCTGATCGCGGCGGTGCTCGGCCTGGCCGCGGGCGTCGGGGCCGGCGCCGGCCTGGCCGCCCTGTTCGGCTCGTTCGCCGACCTGACGCTCGCCTCGATCGGGGTCCCGCTCTCCGCGGTGATCAGCGCGTTCGTGGTTGGTCTGGTGGTCACCGTGGTGGCCGCGGTGCTGCCCGCGCTGCGCGCCTCCCGGATCGCCCCGGTCGCCGCGATGCAGGAGGTCAGCATCCCGGACCGGCCGCTCACCAAGATCAGCGTGTTCGGCGGCGCGGTCCTGTCGGCCGGCGCGGCGATGCTCGGCACCGGCCTGTTCGCCTCGCTGAGCGGCAAGGCGACGCTGTGGCTGATCCTCGGCGGCGTGCTGGTCGCGTTCATCGGCGTCGCCCTGCTCACGCCGCTGATCAGCAAGCCGGTGATCAGCATGCTCGGGCGGCTCTTCTCCTGGTCGCTGCCGGGCCGGCTGGGCCGGCTCAACTCGGGCCGCAACCCGCGCCGGACGGCGATCACCGCGGCCGCGCTGATGGTCGGCATCGCCCTGGTCACCGGCGTCACCGTGATCATGGACTCGGCCAAGAGCAGCCTCAAGGCGCAGGTCGCGGAGACCGTCAAGGCCCAGATCATGATCAGTGGGGACCAGACCGGGTCGCGACCGCCGACCTTCGACCCGGCGGTGATCGACAAGACGGCCGGGCTGCCGGGCGTGCGGGCCGCGTCCGGAATGTGGAACGACCAGGTCCTCATCGACGGCAAGCCGGAGTACGTGACCGCGGCCAAGGACCTGAGTGTGCTCGCCGAGGCGTTCGGGTCGACCGCGGCGCCGCTGACCGACAGCCAGATCGCGATCGACCAGTCCGAAGCCGACGAGCGGCACTGGCAGACGGGCCAGTCCGTGACGATCCAGGGCGCCCGGGGCGACCCGCACACGTACACCGTGGGCCAGATCTTCGCGAAGGACTCACTGCCCGGCAGCGTGATCCTGCCGAACGCGGCGATCAAGGACTTCGGGCTGAACCAGCCGGTCCTCGGGTTCGTCCGGCTCGACGACGGTGTTGCCGTC
>KL571379.1:40754-42081 GCA_000715855.1 Actinoplanes liguriensis | reverse complement strand
CCTCGGGTTCGTCCGGCTCGACGACGGTGTTGCCGTCTCCACGGTGCTGCCGCAGGTCAAGCAGTTGCTCGCGGACAGCCCCGAGGTGTCGGCGACCGACTCGGCGACGTTCGCGAACGATCAGGCAGCGCAATTCGACCAGATCATCACGATGATCCAGATCCTGCTCGGGCTGGCGATCCTGATCGCGATCCTGGGCGTGGTCAACACGCTCGCGCTGTCCGTCCTGGAACGCACCCGTGAGCTGGGGCTGCTGCGCGCGGTCGGGCTCGGCCGGGCACAAACCATGCGGATGATCACCGTGGAGGCGGTGGTGATCTCGGTCTTCGGCGCGCTGCTCGGGGTCGCGGTCGGCGCCGGCATGGGCGCCGCGGTCACCCGCGCCCTGAAGGACGACGGCATCACCCAGCTGGTCCTCCCGTGGGGCCGGATGGGCACCTACCTGCTGCTGGCCGCGGTGGTCGGCGTCGTGGCGGCGGTCGTCCCGGCGATCCGGGCGGCACGCCTGAACGTGCTCGGCGCCATCGCCCACGACTGATCCGAACTTTTTACGACCCGTGAGCCCCGGCGAGAACCGTCCGGGGCTCACGGTCGTCTGTAAGGGTGAAGCCGCGCGGCGGCCCCGGGAGCCCACCCCGGGACCAACGCCGGATGGTCGCCGGGCGGCCCGGTGCCGCGCGGAGGTCGCGAGACAGGACCCAGGGCGGGGGGTGGTGCTCGTGGTGGGTCGCCAGGCCGTACCGGAAAGGGGGTTTGATCGTGGTTCTATGCGCCGAGAAGCTTGTCGAGCTTGGTGAAGCTGGAGCCCCAGCCCTCGCGGGCGCCGGTCTCCATCGCGGCCGGGAAGGGGCTCTGGGTGAGGACCAGACGGGTGCGGCCGCCCTCCTCGTCGAAGAGCTCGATGCGCATGACGAGTTTCTCGGCGCCGAAGGCCGGGATGTGGCTGACGTCCTCCTCACCGACGAGCAGCTCGTTCTCGATCACCTCGGTGAACGTGGCGTTGACCGGGGACGACATCGACGGATCGTCGTCGTTGACCATGGTGAAGGCCTGCCTGCCGCCGGGGCGCGCGTCGATCTCGACCGTGTCGCGGGGCACCGACCAGCCGACCGGGCCGAACCACTGGGAGATCTGGTCCGGGTCGGTGAAGGCCCGGTAGACCAGCTCACGGGGTGCGTCGAAGATGCGGGTGATGACGAGGTCGGTCATGGTTTCTCCTCCTGCAGGCGCTTGAGATGGGCGTCGAGGCGTGCGAAGTTCTCGTCCCAGAACCGGCGGTACCGCTCCATCCACGCGGTGGCCTCGCGCAACGGCCCCGCCTCGAGTC
>KL571379.1:39215-40574 GCA_000715855.1 Actinoplanes liguriensis | reverse complement strand
GGCCCCGCCTCGAGTCGGCTGGAGCGCCACTGCGCGGACCGGCTGCGCGAGATGAGACCGGCGTTCTCCAGGACCTTGAGGTGACGGGAGATCGCCGGGAGGCTGATGTCGAACGGCTCGGCGAGCTCGGTCACGGTCGCCTCGCCCTCGGCGAGCCGGGCCAGGATGGCGCGGCGCGTGGGGTCGGCAAGGGCCGCGAAGATCACGCTGAGTCGATCGGTCATTTAACCCTCCCGTTAATTAACGGAGCGGTTAAGACCGTAGCTTTCGACCGGACGAACGTCAAACCTTCGAAGGAATCCTGCGATGAAGTTCAGCCAGAAGAACGTCCGGCCCGGGGGACATCAAACCCACATCGACGACGTAGGACCTCTCCTCGCCCCGCCGGCGCGTCCGCGGCGCGAAGCCCGGCCCGGCGATGACCTGCGCATAATCCGCACCGATCGGCGTCACCACGAGCTCGGTGAACGGCCCCCACCCGTGCAGGCCCACCGAGGCGATCCCCGACCAGGGCAGATGCACGGCCTTGCGCCCGGTCGCGGCGAAGTCGATGCCGTGCACCGAGGTGTGCAGCCAGCCGAGCCGGCGGTAGAACACCAGCAGGACGACCGCCGCCACGATCACCGGGACGATCAGCGCGATCTCCGCGTAGACGACGATGTCGCCCGCGTCCGGACGTGCCCCGAAGACGACCGAGAAGACCAGGTAGAACGCGAGCATCGCGGCCCACACGGCGGCGACGACCCAGAGAACGGTCACGTAGAACGTCGCGCGCGGCTGGATGAAGGACGCGGTGTCGTCGGACGGCCCGAGCACCTGATCCACGTGGCTGGTCACCCCAGAAATTATGCTGGGTTATGCGCGGTTTCATGGCGAAAACCGCTCACGACCTGGGGAGGGCCACGGCGCGGCCACCGGGTGCAGTTCCAGCCCCGCACGTAGGCTGTCACCATGACTGAGTTCGACGGCCTACCGCTGCTCCGCTCTCCCGTGGCCATCGCCGCCTTCGAGGGCTGGAACGACGCTGCGGACGCTTCCACCGCGGCCGTGGAACACCTCGAGCAGGTCTGGGAGGCCCGCGAGGTCACCAGCATCGACCCCGAGGACTTCTACGACTTCCAGGTGAGCCGGCCCACCATCACGATGGCCGAGGGTGAGACCCGCAAGATCGAGTGGCCGACCACCCGGTTCATGGTGGCGAGCCCGCCCGGCAGCGACCGGGACGTCGTGCTCATCCGCGGGATCGAGCCGAGCATGCGGTGGCGCACGTTCTGCGAGTCGGTGCTGGAGATCTGCCACAGCCTCGAGGTCAACCGGGTCGTGCTGCTCGGCGCGCTGCTGGCGGACGTGCCGTACACC
>KL571379.1:38329-38981 GCA_000715855.1 Actinoplanes liguriensis | reverse complement strand
GCCTCGGACAGCACGATCGCCGAGAAGTACAACGTCGTCCCGACCCGCTACGACGGGCCCACCGGCATCGTGGGCGTGCTGCAGGAAGCCGCCACCCGCGCCGAGCTGGACGCGCTGTCGTTCTGGGTGCACGTGCCGCACTACGCGAACAACCCGCCCTGCCCGAAGGCGACACTCGCGCTGCTCAGCCGCATCGAGGACGTGCTCGACCTGCCGGTGCCGATGGCAGACCTGGCCGAGCAGGCCGACGAGTGGGAGAAGCGGGTGCGCGCCGCGGCCGAGCAGGACGCGGAGCTCGGCGAATACGTGCGGGAGCTGGAGGAGCGCGTCGGCGACGCCGGCATCCAGCCGCTGACCGGCGACGAGATCGCCAGCGAGTTCGAGAAGTACCTACGGCGCCGAGGCGGCTCAGCCGGCCCGACCGCCGGCTCCTGGTAACGCCTGCCTCATCCGTTCCGCCGGGCCCGCTGGACATCGTCCGCCGGGCCCGCGGTCCGTCCGGAGGGTCGTCGAGCCCGGGAACCTGCCTTTCCGCGCCCGGCCGGACAACGGGTGATCGCCGGCATCTCCCGATGCCGGCGACGACGATCAGCGTAGCGGCTCGTTCACCCGGAACTGTCCGGCGGCCAGCCGGCCGACGAAAGTGTTCCAG
>KL571379.1:35422-38130 GCA_000715855.1 Actinoplanes liguriensis | reverse complement strand
GGCGGCCAGCCGGCCGACGAAAGTGTTCCAGTCGGTGCGGGAGAAGCTGAGGTGCGGCTGCCGCGGGTTCTTGCTGTCACGCATAAGAACCTCGCCGCCTCGCGTGGCAACCTCGATGCAGGCGTTGTCCCCACAGAACGAGCTGCGCTGCCACTCCGTTGTGGTCTCTTCCATGTCCGGTCGTGCCTTCCTGTCGATGTCTTCACCAAGTGACGCGGGCACCTCCGACGGCCCGCGCACGTCTTCGTCCGTCAGGCGCCGCCCCGGGCCTGGCGCGCTCTCAGCTCGAGCGCGTGAGCCAGGATCAGCGCCCGGCTCGCTTCCTCGTCGAGCGCCTGCCGCCAGTAGCGCGCGAAGACGCGTTGGTGCCCGGCGACTTCTTGGGGATCCTCGACCAACTCGTCACGGACGTAGATCTCGCGGTAGAGCACCGCGTCCTCAACCGTGCCGTCCTCGGCTTCCTTCTCATCGAGCTCCGCGAGAGTGAAATAGCCGAACGAGCTCAGCCGGGCGCCCACGTCGAACGGCAGCACCCGGATGTGAACCCTGGGGAGCGCACCGGTCTTCACCAGGTCCTCGAACTGCCCGGCGGTGACGTCCAGACCGCCGACCGTCCGGTACAGCACCGACTCGTCGATCATCGCGTGGAACACCGGCCCGGTCTCGCCACCGAGCACCTGCCGGCGACGAGTCATCCGGACCTCGTGACGGCGGGCACGTTCCTCAGTGGTCAAGCTGACGTCGAACCAGTCGAGGGCGGCGCCGGCGTACTCATAGGTCTGCAGGAGACCCGGCACCAGGGCGAGCTGGAAGACGCGGATGCGGGCAGCGGCGACCTCGAACTGGGCGAGCTGGCGCAACGCCGGCGACAGGCGGTCGCGGTTCTCCTCCGCGTTCCAGTAGCGCTCGCGCCGGGCGGTCCGCGTGTGCGCCATCAGCGGCTCGATCACCGCGGGATCGGTCACCCCGTAGGCGTCGAGCAGCGCACGCAGGTCGGTCGGCGAGACGTTGACCTCGCCCAGCTCGATGCGTTGCAGCTTGGAGAGGGACCAGGAGAGGCTCTTCGCCACGGCGCCCTGGCTCAGGCCGATGTCCTCCCGGGCCTGGCGCAGGGCCAAGCGCACCCGCCGCCGTGAGACGGCGGGTAGTTCACCCTGCGCAGCCGGCATGTCGCTCCCGAGACCCGTGCTACCGAATGAGACTAAAGGGACGCAGGTGCAACATAGCTGTCAGCCGTGTCACCGTTGGCCCAGCAGCAGAGTACTCCCCGGACAAAACGGGCAAGCAGCGGGTGTCAGAAATCGCGGTACTCAAGGGATCGCACGAGTCCACGCTGGAACTCGGAGAACTCCCGGCGGTTGTCGGAGGAGAAGATGTCGACCTTCTGGCCGCGATAGGTGGCCCGCATGCGCCACCGGCGGCGGCTCCGCTGCCGCCGGGCGACCAAGGCGTAGACGGCGGCGCCGATCAGCAGCGCCGCCGTGACCGCAACCCCGGCCGGGGCCACCGCGCGAATCATCACCGCGGCCGTGACCAGCGCAGACACGCTGGTGAGTCGAGGATTCGAGGCGACCGGGCCGAGCTCGTCGACGATGACGTGCAGATCGGCCAGCTCATGGATCGCGAAACGCTGCCGGCCCGGGTACGGGACCTCGACCGACTTGTGGGTGATGACGGCTCTCGCACTGCGGTAGTAGACCGGCATCTCACTACCTCCTCCCATGTGCGTGCGGCGAAGAGGGATGCGCCAGGACGTCAGGTGCTCTGGGCGTCCGTCCTTAATCTACGTTCAGTATGGGATGCAACTACCCATAAGCGCTAGACTCCTGACAGCTATATAGCTGATAGACCTCGTTCGTTCAGTCGGCGGTTCCGGCGTGTCGCACGCGGACTCGTCACGCCGTGCGGGCATCCTAGGAACCTAACCATCTGGGCCTGGGCGCTGGAGGTTGCCATGACGATCAATCCGGGTGCTGCCGAGTTTCCGCATCGGCAGATCGCTGGGCAGTTGCGGGAACGTGTCCGGCGCGGAGAGTGGCAGCCCGGCGAGCGCCTGCCGTCCATCCCGGCCATCGCCGAGATGTTCGGGGTGGCGAAGCAGACCGTGCAGCGGGCCGTCGACCAGCTCCGGGTCGAGGGTGTGCTGATCACCAAACCCGGATCCGGTACGTACGTCCGCGGCACCCGCCGCCGCCTGAACCGCCTGTCGCGGGGCCGGTACGGCGCGCATCGCGGGTATCACGCCGATCTCGCCGCCCGTTACCGCCAGCAGCTCGTCGCCGTGGGACGGGAGGCCGCGCCGCCCGAGGTGGCCGACGCGTTCGGTGTCCGGGACGGCACCGAGATGCTGGTGCGGCGGCACATCGTGCGCACCGACGACGCGACCGTGGAGCTGGGCGCCTCGTGGTTCCGGGTGACCGACGCGAACGGGACGAGCCTGGAGCGCGCCGAGGCGTTCGGACGGCCGCTCTACCAGGAGGCCGAGGAGGTGCTCGGGCGGCGTTACGCCAGCGCCACCGACACGATCACCGCGCGGCAGCCGAGCCGGGAGGAGGCGGAGATCCTGCAGATCCGCCCGGACACCCCGGTGCTGCACCTGCTGCACGTCGCCTTCGACGAGACCCGCAAGCCGATCGAGGTGGCCCAGGCGACCTGGCCCGGCCCGATGACGACACTGACCGAGGAGTACCTGTCTCTTATACACATCT
>KL571379.1:33460-35186 GCA_000715855.1 Actinoplanes liguriensis | reverse complement strand
CCCGGCGCCGACCGTGGCCGGTCATCGGCCGAGAAGCGTGGTCAGGGCGGCGACGAAGCGGTCCGGCTCCTCGAACATCGCGCGATGGCCGCCGCCCGGGATCGTCACCAGCTGCTTGGCGGGCGCCCGCAAGCCCGCATACCACTGGGCGAAGAGCACGCTCAGGCCGCGCATCTCGTTGCCGCCCTGGATGAAGTAGGCCGGCACCTTCAGCTCCGGGACCTCCCGCCGCAGGTCGACGTCCTGCTCCCGCGGGTAGAGCGCGTCCCAGGAGTCCATGATCGCGTTCAGCGTGTGCGCCTTCTGGAGCAGCGTGTACTCCGGGCCGGCGATCTCCAGCGGGGCGCTGCGCTGGGCATACGCCTCGGTCTCGTGCAGCATGAACGTCTCGTAGGGCCAGAAGCCCCGATACGGCGGGCGGCCCTGTTTCTCCAGCGTGTGCGCCACGTCGGTCTTCCCGTTCCGCCGCGCCCAGGCCAGGATGTCGTCGTAGAAGATTTGGTCACTGGCCTCGACGTCGACGGCCTGACCGGTGCCGACATACGCCGAGAACTTCTCCGGGTGCTGATACACCGCGAGCGCGCCGAGCAGTGAGCCGCCGGAGTGCGCCAGCAGGACGATCCGGTCGCGCCCGAAGCGGGACCGCAGGTAGTCGGTGACGGCGAGGATGTCCGCCACGTTCTCCGCCGGCGTCATCGTGGACACCGGGTCGAGCGCGCCATACGACCCGCCGCCGCCCCGGCGGTCCAGCGTGGCCACGACGAAGTGGGACTCCAGGCCGGAGAGATGGGCGCGCATCGCCCCGATCTCCGAGCCGCCGGGGGCGCCCGGGACGAAGAGCAGCACCGGGTAGGCCGGGTCACGGCCGCGGATCATCAGGCCGAGGCGATGACCGTTCGCCTCGACGTGGGTCAGCTCCGCGACGCCGCCGGGGATCGCCCCGGTGCGGGCCGGGACCGCGACCGCCGCGGTGACCAGGGCGAGCACCACTGTCCACACGCCGGCCAGGATGCGTCCGCGGCGGCGACGGAAACCGCATCCATACGCCGCCGCGAGCGCCATCGGGAGCAGCGACAGCAGGCCGTGCAGGCCACGGCCGGTGACCAGGGCGACCGCGCCGAACAGGCTGGGGTGCGGCGGATCGACCGATGGACCGGAGACGTTCAGGCGGACGAGCTCGAGGCTCACCACGTACGCCATTGGGGTTATGAGGACAGCCCACCGGGAGCGCAGCAGCCGGCCGGCGCCGAAGCCCAGGCCGGCGCTGATCACGATCGACCAGAGCGCCTGTGCGTTGGTGAGAGGACCGCGCGGGGTCCAGAGCGCGGCGGAGGCGCCCCAGCCCGCGGCGAGAAGGAGCACGGTCAGCAGTCGCGGCCGGGACGTCGTGGCCCGGACCGGCGCCGCTTGCGGGATCGCGTGAATCGACATGCGGCGAAGACTGCTCCATGAAGGACGGCTTCCGCACCGGCCGGAAGAACTGTCTCTGACCCCTACTTTGGAAGGGTGCGGACGCCTCCGGCGGCGACCTAGGCTCGGCGGCATGCTTTTCCCACTGCTGGTGCCCGAGCCCGGCAGCCACCGGGCCGCCGCCCGGGACCGGCTGGCCGACGCCATCGCGATCGTCCTCGCGCTGCTCTACGGGACGACGATGATGATGCTCGGCGACGCGACCCGGCCGGGCGCGGCGATCCCGTGGCCGGTCGATCTGGCGCTGGGCGTGGCC
>KL571379.1:32002-33238 GCA_000715855.1 Actinoplanes liguriensis | reverse complement strand
TGTATAAGAGACAGGGCCGTGACCGGGCCGATCCTGGTGGCGCTGTTCACCGCCGCGATCCGGCTGCGGTTCACGGTGGTGCTGCTGCTCGGCGCGGTCAACGTTGCCACCGGAGGCGTTTACTACCTACTGCAGGATCGGCCGGCCTACGACGTGTGGGTCGACTTCGTGATCCGCAGCGTGATCACCGCGGCGGCGCTCGGCTGGGGCTCGTTCGTGCGGGCGTACCGGCGGTTGACCACCTCGTTGCGCGAGCACGCCACGCGCCTGGAAGCCGAGCAGCACCTGCGGGAGGAGCAGGCGAGACTCGCCGAGCGGGCACGGATCGCCCGGGAGATGCACGACGTCCTGGCCCATCGGATGTCACTGATCAGCCTGCACGCGGGGGCGCTCGAGGTGCGCGGCTCGCTGCCGCCCGAGGAGTTGTCGCTGGCGGCGGGCGCGATCCGCACGAGCGCGCACGAGGCGCTGGAGGAGTTGCGAGCGGTGATCGGGGCGCCACGGGGGCGCCCCGAGCCGCCGCAACCCGGCCTCGCCGACATGGACGACCTGGTCGCGAGCGTGCGGGCGGCCGGGATGACGATCGGGTTCGACAGCGTGGTGCCGGTCGACGGGCCGCCGGTGGTGCTGGGCCGCACGGCATACCGGATCGTGCAGGAGGGGCTGACCAACGCACGCAAGCACGGTTCGGACGCGGCGGCGACGGTGCGTATGGAGGGCGCCGCGGGCCACGGCCTGCGGATCACGATCAGCAACCCCTTCCTCGGTACGAGGGATGCCGCCCTGCCCGGCAGTGGACTGGGCCTGGTCGGCATCGGCGAGCGGGTCACCCTGGCCGGCGGGAGCTTCCGCTACGGGGCGGACGACGGCGTCTTCCGATTGGAGGCGGAGCTGCCATGGCCGGCGTGAAGGGGGACGGCCCCGGGACACCCGTCGTGGAGCGTCCGGTTCGGCTGGCGATCGTGGACGACGACGCGCTCGTGCGGGCCGGGTTGCGGATCCTGGTCGGCGGTTCGCCGGACATCGAGGTGGTGGCCGAGGCCGGGGACGGTGACCAGGCGGTCCGGGTCGCCGAGGCGCACTGGCCGGACGTGATGCTGATGGACGTCCGGATGCCCCGGGTGGACGGGCTGGTCGCCACCCGGCGGATCCGGGAGCGCGCTAACGCGCCGCAGGTGATCATGCTGACCACGTTCGACGCGGACGACTACGTGCCTGTCTCTTATACACATCTCT
>KL571379.1:27211-31861 GCA_000715855.1 Actinoplanes liguriensis | reverse complement strand
GCGGCTACCTGCTGAAGGACACGCCGCCGCTGGAGATCCTGGCCGCGGTGCGGACGGTCGCCTCGGGCAAGGCGATCCTCTCCCCCAGCGCGATCCGGCGGCTGATCGACCACGTCGCCGACCCGGCCGCAGGCACCCGCCGGGCACGGGCTCGGGCCCGGCTGGCCGCGCTCACCGAGCGGGAGAGCGAGGTGGCGGTGCTGGTCGGCCGGGGGCATGCGAACGCGGAGATCGCCATCGAGCTGACGATGAGCCTGCCGACAGCGAAGGGGCACGTCTCACGGCTGCTGACCAAGCTGGGCCTGAACAACCGCGTGCAGATCGCCCTGCTGGTCCATGACGCGGAGCTGCTGTGAAGGCCCGGACGCCGGCCGGGCTATCCGTGGAGGTGCCGGCGCACCGCGGCGGTGGTTCGCGGCTCGTCGGCGGTGGCCAGCAGGTCGATCAACGCGCCGCGGAGGACGGCGAGCAGCGCGGTGCGGCGGGTCAGGCCCTCCGGGGTGGCGCGCTCGGCTTCGGGCTGGGCGGTGGCGAGCACGTCGAGCCAGTCGGTGACCGTGGTCGCGGCGAAGTCCGCCCACGGGCCGGTCGGGTCGAGCAACGAGCGGGCGTACGCCTCGAGCCACAGAATCAGCAGCGGGCGGTGAGCGGGGTCGCTCAACCAGGACCAGATCCGCTCCCCCGCGGCCGCCAGGCCGGCGGGTCGCGGATCCTCCTCGCGGAGTTGGCGCAGCAGGGCCAGCTCCTCCTCGCGGGCGCGGGCCAGCAGCGCCCGGACCAGGCCGTCCTTGCTGCCGAAGAGGAACAGCAGGACCCGTGGGCTGGATCCGATCTCCGCGGCGAGCGGGCGCAGCGACAGCTCGGTGAGGCCGTTGCGGCGGACGTAGGCGTAGGCGAGCTCGAGGAGTTCGGTCCGGCGTGCCGAGGGTGCTGTCGTGGTGTCCGCCATCGGGCTAGTATCCAACTGAAACGAGTGTTTCAGTTACGGAGGCGCGGTGATGGACATGACGATCCGGCAACTCGGGCAGCCCGGGGACCTGGGCTGGGTGCTGCAGGCACACGGCGAGGTCTACGCCGAGGAGTACGGGTGGGACACCAGCTTCGAGGCCATGGTCGCGCGGATCATCGCGGACTATGCGGCGCGACACGATCCGGCGCGGGAGGCGGGGTGGATCGCGGAAGCGGACGGGCGGCGAGTCGGGTGCGTGCTCTGCATGGCCGGCGACGAGCCGGGCACGGCGGTGCTGCGCGTGCTCCTGGTGCATCCGTCGGGGCGAGGGCGCGGGCTGGCCGGGCGGCTGGTCGACACGTGCATGGAATTCGCGGTGGAGGCAGGGTATGAGCGGATGCGGTTGTGGACGACGGATCTGCTCGTGGCGGCGCGGCACGTCTACCTGCGGAGGGGGTTCGAGCTGATCAAGGAGGAGCCGCAGCGGGTGTTCGGGGCGGACCTGGTGGGGCAGACGTATCTGCGGGAGTTCACACCCGTCGGCGTCGACGCCTGAGGTCTGGCGAACCTATTCGGGCGCGCTGAACTCGATGGCAACCGCGGTGAGGCCGGAAGCGGAGCGGGTGGTGTGGAACTCGCCTGCGGACCACCGGACGGCATCCCCGACGGTGACGTCGAACCACGGGCCGGCGCCGGCGCGGACCTGACCGCCGCCCGCGGTGATCAGGAGCAGCTGCGGGACCGATGCGGGATGGCTGCCGATCTCGCCGCCGGGCGCCACCCGGAGCGTGGTCACGGAGATCGCGTCGGAGCGCCAGAGCGGGCGGGCGGACACGCCGACGCTGTCATGACTGGTGACCGGGCGCAGCGTTTCCGGGGACGGGTTGATGATCTCCACACTGGACATTATCGCCGCAGCCGGATGCGGGACGAGCGACGCAACGGCAGCCATGCCCCTGACGCGAGGCGGATACGCAAGCGCGGCGGGCGCGGGCGCGGGGCTGGGTGCGGAATCGTGGCGATCGCGCGGGGCCTGGGCGACACGAGCGCCGGTCGTTCGGTATGAGGGGTGAAAAGCTCAGACCCGAGGAGCCGGATGGCGCCTCGGGCCTGTGGCTTGCTACCGCGCAGCCCTTCAGGGCTGGTGAACGGTAACCGCAGATGCAGCTGTTCAGCAACCGCCGAAGCCGAAGAGGCCGCCGCCGTTGCCGCCGGACGCGATGCCGTTCAGGTTGATCAGGCCGATCTGGGTGTTGCGCTGGGCGATCGACGTGTTGCAGTCGCCGAAGCCGTTGCCGTAGTAGCCACCCGGGTAGCCGCCGTAGCCGTAGGCCGGGACCGGCACCGGGTACCAGGTGTCACCGGCGACCGCCGCGGCATGACCGTGGCCGGAGGCGTGACCGGTGGCGTGCACGGCCGCAGCGCTGCCGTGGTTCTTGCAGTGGGAGCCGGCCGCAGCGGCGGGGCCGGCGGCGAGGGCGAGGCTCGCGCCGGTGGCCAGGAAGAGGCCGGCAGCGTACATAGCCGGACGACGCATGATGGTTCCTTTCGGACGTTGGTTTGACCTCCGAAAGCATGTCGCGCCGACGCCCAGAATGCACGGATTTCCACCGAATAACACCAGAAGGCGCGCTATTTAGGCAAAATGGTCACGCCCCCGGCAGCCGCGGTCTAGGGTTCGGAGCGGATAGCTGTCGATCCGCCCGGGACAAGCCCCGATCAGCGGCAGAAAACCCGGGAAACACCGATTTCGGCGTACGTCGTGAGCAGCCGATCAAGCCCGGAAACGCAGCAGGGCGGCCCCCGACGGACCGCCCTGCAGAGAAGAAACCGAACGTCAGAGGCGAACCCCGAGAAGAGCGTCGACCGTCCGGGCCATCAACGCCGGAGCATCCGCGTCATCCCCGGCGCCGGACAGGGCGGCCTCGGCCCACGCGTCGACGACCGCCAGAGCCGCCGGAGCGTCCAGATCGTTGGTCAGCGCCTCGCGCACCGCGTCCAGCAGACCGGCGCCGGACGGGCCCGACGGCGCGGCCGCCGCCTCACGCCACCGGGAGATGCGCTGCTCACCGCCCTTGCGAACCTCATCGGTCCACTCCCGGTCACTCCGGTACCGCCCCGACAGGAGCCCGAGACGGACCGCCATCGGGTCCACCCCGTCGGCCCGCAGGCGGGAGACGAAGACCAGGTTGCCCTTGGACTTCGACATCTTCTCGCCCTCGAGCCCGATCATGCCGGCGTGCACGTAGTGCCCCGCGAACGGCTCCACGCCGGTCAGCACCTCGGCGTGCGCCGCCGAACACTCGTGATGCGGGTAGAGCAGGTCGCTGCCGCCGCCCTGGACGTCGATCGTGTCGCCGAGCAGGTTCAGCGCGATGGTCGCGCACTCGATGTGCCAGCCCGGACGGCCCGGGCCGAGGTCACCACCGTCCCACACCGGCTCGCCGTCGCGGGCGCCGCGCCACAACAGCGGGTCGAGCGGGTCACGCTTGCCGGCGCGGGCCGGGTCGCCCCCGCGCTCCGCGGAGAGCTCGGTCATCTCGAGGCGGGACAGATTGGACTCGTACCCCCAATGGGGTGCTTTGGTGATGTCGAAGTACACATCCCCGGTGCCGTCGTCGAGACGGTACGCCGCGCCCTTCGCGACGAGCTCACGTACGTGCGCGGCGATCGACGGGATCGACTCGACCGCGCCCACGTAGTGCGCCGGCGGGATGATCCGCAGCGCCTCCATGTCCTCCCGGAACAGGGCCGTCTCGCGCATGGCCAGGACCACCCAGTCCTCACCGTCGCGCTCGGCGCGCTCCAGCAGCGGGTCGTCGATGTCGGTCACGTTCTGCACGTAGGTCACCGAGTGCCCGGCGTCCCGCCACAGGCGGTTGACCAGGTCGAAGGCGATCATCGTGGCGGCGTGACCGAGATGGGTCGCGTCGTAGGGGGTGATGCCGCAGACATACATCGTCGCGGTGTCCCCCGCCGTGACCGGGTGCACCGACCGGCGCGCCGAGTCGTAGAGCTTCAGCGTCGGGGCGTCCCCCGGCAGGGTCGGCACGTCATGCCCGG
The DNA here is from genome assembly GCA_000715855.1 of Actinoplanes liguriensis. Lineage (GTDB taxonomy): Bacteria > Actinomycetota > Actinomycetes > Mycobacteriales > Micromonosporaceae > Actinoplanes > Actinoplanes liguriensis. Next base: position 27,849 of record KL571379.1, on the reverse strand, counting down.
TCCAAGCGTCCATGCTCGGAGCCTATCCAGCACTCGTCACACAGGCTCCGGAGCGTGACCTAAACCTCTGGATCAGCGTCGGAAGGTCCATCGGGCTGGCAGCCGAACGGCAGAAAACGCTGCCCGGCGGGCTTGACTCTGCCCCTGGGGCAGACCTCAGGCTGGTCCCATCGGCAGGGCGAGGCGGGCCGGAAGAGCTGGGTCGAGGGTGAGGCGGGGCTGGAGGAAGAGCCGGCCCGGGAGGATGGGTGGCGAGGGAGGGCTGGAGGGCCGGCGAGACCGGCGGGCCGGGGAACAAGCGGGTCCGCGGGACGCGCGGGCCGGATGACAAGCAGGCCAGCGAGACGGGCGGGCCGGAGAACAAGCGGGTCGGCGAGACGCGCGGGCCGGATGACAAGCAGGCCGGCGGAACGCGCAGGCCGGGGAACAAGCCGCCGGGAGAACAGGCGGGCGGACGGGCCAGACCAGCTGGGGACAAGCGAGCCGGGAGGGCCGGCGGGACAGGTGGCGGGGGAAGACGAGCAGGCCGACGGGACGACTGGCCGGCGGAAAGTGTGGGTCGTGGAGATCGGCCCGGGAAAGTGGAGGTCAGATAGGGGGCCACGGGATGGCCGGCCAGTCGGTCGGCGGCTTGGGGG
>KL571379.1:26169-26922 GCA_000715855.1 Actinoplanes liguriensis | reverse complement strand
GATCGTGAGGTGCTCCTCGAGAGCCTCGCCCAAGGCCCCGCCCAGCTCGGCCCGGAGTGACTCCAGCACGGCGATCGCCTCGTCCGGCAGGGGTTTCCCGGTCCAGCCCCAGAGGACCGTCCGCAGTTTGTTCTCCACGTGGAAGCTGACCCCGTGGTCCACGCCGTGGATCGAGCCGGTCGCGGGGTAGAGCACGTGGCCGCCCTTGCGGTCGGCGTTGTTGATGACCGCGTCGAAGACCGCCAGGCGGGCCAGCCGTGGGTCGTCGGCGTGGGCCAGGGCGAACGCGTCGCCGTCGTCGTCGCGGGCCGCGGCCACCGGGAACCAGCCCTGCGGGACGTCGTAGGCCGGGACGAAGCCGATCAGCCCCTCGGCCGCCTCCGGCTCGTCGATCCACAGCTGCAGCGCGCCCGGGCCGAGCGGCCCGTCCCGCAGGATCGTCGGCGGGACCAGGCTCCAGCCGGTCGCGCGGGACACCAGGTAGGCCGACACCTCGCGGCCGGCGAGTGTCCCGTCCGGGAAGTCCCACAGCGGGCGCTCGCCGCGCACCGGCTTGTACACGCAGCGCCGGGTCAGCCCGTTCAGGCTGATCTCGGCGCGCAACGTCGTGTTCGAGGCGTCGACCAGGCGACCCTCGATCTCGATCTCCCCGCACCCCAGCAATTCCAGGGCGTCGGCCTCGGCGAGCACCTCGGTCGGCTCGGCTGTCACCGGTGGTAGCCGTTGTGCCGTGGACAGAGGTGACCGCCCGGA
>KL571379.1:22069-25998 GCA_000715855.1 Actinoplanes liguriensis | reverse complement strand
CCGGATCGAGTGGCTGGCCGCAGAGCGGGCACGGCGGCCGGCCGGCGGCCACCACGCGGCGGGCCCGGTCGATGAACGCCCTGGTCGCCTCGGGGGTCAGCCGGACCCGGAGACGGTCGAGGTCGTCATCCGGCTCATCGTCGTCGTCCTCGGCCTCGACGTCGTCATCGTCGGAGAGCGGATCGCCGGAGAGCTCGACCTCGGCCTCACCGGCCTCGATCGCCTCGATCACCACCGTCGCGGTGTCGACGTCGAAGGCCAGTCCCAGCGTGCCGACCCGGAACTCCTCGTCGACCGGGGTGTCCAGCGGCTCGTTGTCGTGCACGGGAAGCAGCGGGGCCTCCGGCAGCGTGACACCGAACCGCTTGTTCGCCTCGAGCAGCAGCTCCTCGAGCTTCTCGGCGAGCAGCGACACCTGAACCTTCTCCAGGGCGACGCTGACAACCCGGCCGCCACCGCGTGCCTGGAGGAAGAAAGTCCGGTCTCCGGGCTCGCCCACCGTCCCGGCGACGAACCGCTCCGGCGGCTCGAATGCATGCACTTGGTGGGTCATGGGGCCAACCCTATCCATCCCCGGCCGTCATCGCGCGGCCCGACGACCCCGGTTCGCCCTGGGCGCAACTGGGTGCACGCAGCGACTACGTCCCGAACACGGAGGGTCGTCAGACGCCGCCTCCGGCGCCGCCGCCGACCGCCGCGTCGCTGCTCTCGGCGGGCTTCTCCCCAGCGGTTTTCTTCGGTACGAGCGACGCCAGCTCACCCGTGTCGTTCACCCGCACCAGGAACGGCCGCGTCGGGGTGTACCGGATCACGGTGATCGATGCCGGATCGGCCACGATACGCTGGAACTGGTCGAGGTGCAGTCCCATCGCGTCGGCCACGATGGCCTTGATCACATCGCCGTGGCTGCACGCCAGCCAGATCGCCTCCGGCCCGTGCTCGGCGGTCACCTTCTCGTCCCAGGCGCGGATCGTCGCGATGCCGCGCGCGGACATCGCCGCCATCGCCTCGCCGCCGGGGAACGTCACCGCGCTCGGGTGCTGCTGGACGACCGGCCAGAGCGGCTCCTTGGCCAGCTCTTTCAGCGGCCGTCCCTCCCATTCGCCGTACCCGCACTCGATCAGCCCGTCGTCGAGCACCGGCGCCACCCCGGGCGGCCTGGGCACGACCGGTGTCGTCGAGCTCGACGGGACGGCGGCCGGCCAGCTCACCTGTCGCGTTGGCGGTGGTGCGGCCGTGCCGCAGGAGGAGAACGGTGGCCACTAGCGGGCCACGCCGGACTCGTCGTACGCCTCGGCCACCACGCGCAGCGTCTCCAGGCCGGACTGGAGGTCGCCGACGTACGGGCTGATCGACAGCGTGCCGACGCCCGCCGCGGCGTACTCCTTGATCCGCTTCGTGATCCGCGCCCTGTCACCGATGATCGAGGTGCGCTCGATGAACTCCTGCGGCACCGCCTCGGCGGCCTCGGCGACCTGCTTGCTCAGGTACAGGTCCTGCACCTTCGCGGCCGCGTCGGCGTAGCCCATCCGTACCGCCAATTGGTTGTAGAAATTCTGCTCCCGGCTGCCCATGCCGCCGATGTAGAGCGCCGCATACCACCGCACCACGTCGGCGCAGGCCGCGACGTCGTCACCGACCACGACCGGCACGCTCGGCGCCACGTCGAAACCGGTCAGCCCCTGGCCGTGCTTGGCCCGGCCGGCGGCGATGTGGCGCAGCTGGTCGTCGGCGGCGTCCGGCGCGAAGAAGATCGCCAGCCAGCCGTCGGCGATCTCGCCGGCCAGCTCCAGGTTCTTCGGGCCGACCGCGGCCAGGTAGATCGGGATCTCGGTGCGCGGCGGGTGGAAGCCGAGCTTGATCGCCTTGCCGGCGCCGCCGGGCAGCGGCAGCTGGTAGTGCTCGCCGTCGTACTGCACTCGGTCGCGGCGCAGCGCCATCTTGACGATGTCGACGTATTCCCTGGTCCGGGCGAGGGGCCTGGCGAACTTGACGCCGTGCCAGCCCTCGGAGACCTGCGGGCCGGAGACGCCCAGGCCGAGCCGGAAGCGGCTGCCGGAGAGCGTGTCCAGGGTGGCCGCGGTCATCGCGGTCATCGCCGGGGTGCGGGCCGGGATCTGCAGCACCGCCGCGCCGAGATCGATCTTTTCCGTCTGGCCGGCCATCCAGGCGAGCATGCTCACCGTGTCCGACCCGTAGGCCTCGGCGGCCCAGACCACCGAGTAGCCGAGCCGGTCGGCCTCCTGGGCCATGGCGAGATGGTCGGCGGGCGTGCTCCACGCCGTCTGATAGCCGAGGCTGAGTCCGAGCCGCACTGCCCTGCCCTTCCCGAGACGAACGAGATCGATGAAATGGCGACAAACCAGAAGCCAAGATCTTGGGGGTACGACGCAAGCCTACTGATGGGAACCCGTCACGTTTCCGTCCGGTAACCGACGCACCCTGTCGAGCCGGAGGATTTCTTTGTTGACCAGGTCTGAATAAGGTTCACTACATGCACCAGCGACCGCTCGGCCGAAGCGGGCTAGCGGTCTCGCGGCTCGCGCTCGGCACCATGACCTGGGGACGGGACACCGATCCCGACGACGCGGCCGAGCAGCTGAAGCTCTTCCTCGAGGCCGGCGGCACCCTGATCGACACCGCCGACGTGTACGGCAACGGCGACGCCGAGGCGGTGATCGGCTCCCTGCTCGACCACCTGGTCCCGCGCGACGAGGTGGTGATCGCCACCAAGGCCGGGCTGACCCCGCACGGCTGGCGGGCGCGCGACGGCTCCCGCGGCAACCTGCTGCGGTCGCTGGACGCGTCGCTGCGCCGGCTCGGCACCGACTACGTCGACCTGTGGCAGGTGCACGGCTACGACGGGCAGACCCCGTTCGAGGAGACGCTGTCCGCTCTCGATCATGCGGTGAGCAGCGGCAAGGTGCGCTACGTCGGTGTCTCCAACTTCTCCGCGTGGCAGACCGCGCGCGCCGCGACGTGGCAGTCGGCGTACCCCAACCGCGCGCCGATCGTGGCCGCGCAGATGGAGTATTCGCTGCTGGAGCGCGGCATCGAGCGGGAGATGCTGCCGGCCGCGGCGGCGCTCGGCTTCGGCGTGCTCGCCTGGTCGCCGCTCGGCCGGGGCGTGCTGACCGGGAAGTACCGCAACGGCCGGCCGCTCGACTCGCGGGCCGCGTCCGAGCACTACGCGCCGTTCGTGCAGACCTATCTGGAGCCGCGCAGCTCCAGCATCGTCGAGGCGGTCGTCATCGCCGCCGGTGGTCTCGGCGTGTCGCCGCTGGAGGTGGCGCTCGCCTGGGTCCGCGACCGCCCCGGCCTGGCCGCGGTGATCCTCGGCGCCCGCACGGCGGGTCAGTTGCAGGGCGCGCTGCGCAGCGAGGACCTGACCCTGCCTACCGAGATCGCGTTCGCGCTGGAGGACGTGTCGGCGATCGACGTCGGCTATCCCGAACGCGAGGGCACCGGCGATCCGCACGGGGTGCTGTGAGCCGAACCGGCGCGACCCGGGGTGTAAGCGTGATCACGGGGCCGCCGGGTCACGTCGTCGTCCTTGCCTGACCAGGATGGATCCTGGGAGGTGCGTGACCGGCCCGCCGCCCGGAACGGATAGTCGCTGGTCAGAGCTTGTCGTCGGTCATCTCGCGGGGGCATCCTAGTCGGCATGGACTACGAATACGCGCCGCTGCGGTTGCCTTCGAATGTCGATCGTCTGACCGCGATGGCGCAGCTCGCCATCCAGGCCGAGTTCTCCGGGTGGGAGCTGGCCCGGGTTCAGCTCTTCGCGGACGGCACCCGCAAGGTGATGCTCCGCCGGCGGATCCAGCCCACCCCGCAGCCCGGCCTGAGCTACTGAAAAAGCCCGCGAAAGCGGGCTTTTCTGCTGTGCGCACGACCACCACGCATGGCGCCCGTCGTTGTCGAGGGCA
>KL571379.1:19434-21774 GCA_000715855.1 Actinoplanes liguriensis | reverse complement strand
CCCTCGACAACGACTCAAAGGGGCGCCGTGCCGCCGAGCGGAGCGAGGCAATTAAGCATGGTTGTGCCCGGCGTGGTCGTCTTCCTCGTCCGGGAGGAACGGGTGCTCGTCGAGGCGGCCGACCAGCTGGTCGCCCTCGGCCGGGGCGAACGGGCCGGAGCCGTCGGCGTCGTCGAACGCCTCCAGGTCCAGGGGCTCCGCGACCTCGGTGACGGTGAGCAGGCCGTCGAGCGGCTCCAGCTCGGGCACGTCCAGCGACGCGAGGGAGCCGTCACCGGCCTGGAGCAGCTCGAGCACGGCCTCGCCGACCGACTCGACCGGGCCGACCTCCTCGTCCTCCGGGACCGAGCTACGGCGCGCGGTCTCCGCGACCTTCAGCAGGGCGGAGACGCTGGGCACCCGGTAGTCACGACGCTGCCGGACCGAGATGACCTGCGGGTACGGGTCGCCGGCGCCGGTGTCGCCGGCCTCTCCGGCGAGGAAGCGCTGGTCCGCCTCGTCGGGGTCGATCGACTCGACGTCCCACGGCGTGACCTCGCCGAACGCGTCGAGCAGCTTCTCGTCGTACGCGAAGGAGGCGTTGTTGAGATCGACGTACGCCTGCCAGACGTCGTCGTCGTCAATGCGGCCCGCTGCCGCCTTGACGGCCGCGAGGTGCGCCCTGGCGGCCTCTACCACCCGCTCGAGGGCGGCGTCGAGTTCCGCGTTCTGGTCGCTCATCTGTTTGGGGGTCCTTCCGGATCTAGCTGTTCCGAAGCAGTCGGTCGAGCACACGCACGCCGAACTTTAGCCCCTCGACGGGCACTCGCTCGTCGATGCCGTGGAACAGGGCGGCGAAGTTCAGGTCGGGCGGAAGTTGCAACGGGGCGAACCCGAAGCATCGGATGCCGAGAGTGCTGAACGCCTTCGCGTCCGTTCCCCCGGACATCAGGTACGGCACGGTACGCGCACCGGGATCCTCGGCGCGCAGCGCCGCGCCCATCGCGTCCACCAGCGGCCCGCCGAACTCGGTCTCCACGGCCGGCTGCCGGTGCACGTGCTCGATCTCCACGTCCGGCCCGATGATCTCACGGAGGTCGGCCAGGAACGATTCCGCCTGGCCGGGCAGGGTGCGGCAGTCCACCGTGGCGGACGCCCGGCCGGGGATCACATTGTCCTTGTAGCCCGCCTCGAGCCGGGTCGGGTTGGCGGTGTTGCGGATGGTGGCGCCGATCAGGTTGGCGATCGGGCCGAGCTTGGCGATCGCGATCTCCGGGTCGTCCGGGTCGATGTCGATCCCCAGCGCCTCGCCGACCTGCTGCAGGAAGGTGCGCACGGTCGGGGTGACGACGACCGGGAAGCGGTGCCGGCCGACCGCCGCGACGGCTTCCGCGAGGGCGGTCACCGCGTTGTCGTCGTGGATGAAGGAGCCGTGGCCGGGCCGGCCGTTCGCGTGCAGGCGCAGCCAGTCGAGCCCCTTCTCCGCGGTCTGGACCAGATACAACCGAAGATCATCATTGACGGTGTACGAGTACCCGCCGACCTCGCCGATCGCCTCCGTGCACCCTTCGAACTCGCCGGGGTGGTTCTGCACCAGCCACTGCGAGCCGTACTCCATCCCGGCCTCCTCGTCGGCGGTGTACGCCAGCACGATGTCCCGGGGCGGGGTGTAGCCGACGCGCTGCCACTCGCGGACGACGGCGAGCACCATGGCGTCGAAGTCCTTCATGTCGACCGCGCCGCGGCCCCACAGGTAGCCGTCCTTGATCTCGCCGGAGAACGGGTCGACGGACCATTCGCGCTTGTCGGCCGGCACGACGTCGAGGTGGCCGTGGACCAGGAGCGCGCCGCGCGAGCGGTCGGCGCCGGGGATGCGGGCGACCAGGTTCGCGCGGGTGGGGGCCGACTCCAGCAGCCGGGACTCGATGCCGGCGTCGGCGAGCTTCTCGGCGACGTACTCGGCGGCGACCCGCTCGCCCACGGTGGTCCGCGGATCTCCGGTGTTGGTGGTGTCGATGCGCAGCAGGTCCTGGCAGAGGGTGATGACCTCGTCCACGGCGGAGGTGTTCATCCGCCCTTCTTACCAGCAACTTGTCAACCGCGTTTGAGAGGAACGGCATACCGGGTACCGGGCCGGTCATGTCTGACGTGAATCTTCCCCCGCTGCCCCCGGTCGAAGGTGCCGTGTCCGGGCGCAACGTCGTCGATGTCCTGGACGAGCAGCACCGAGAGATCCTCGGCCTGCTTTCCGGGGATATTTCCGACAAGGAGTACGAAGTCCTTATCGCCACGCTGTCCCGGCACCTCTCCGCCGAGGAGCAGTACCTCTACCCCGCGGTCCGCACCGCCGTCCCGGACGGC
>KL571379.1:14174-19179 GCA_000715855.1 Actinoplanes liguriensis | reverse complement strand
ATGTGTATAAGAGACAGCGGCGGTGCACCGGCACGTCGACGCGGACCGTGGCGAGTTGTTCCCGCTGCTCATGCAGATGGTTCCGGCGGACGACATGATCCGGCTGGGCAACCGCGTGGAGACCGCGCAGGAGGCGGCGCCGACCCGGCCGCACCCGTCCACTCCGGTCACGCCGCCGTGGAACAAGGTGGTGGACCCGCTCGTCGGGGTGGTCGACAAGCTGCGTGACGTGGCGACCGGACGGACGACGTACGCGCGCAATCTGTAAACGCGCGTTGACTTAATTACCGTTTAGTCGCGAACGTCCCGCTACTTAACCGGTTTGTCACAAACTACCGATCTTCGCACACGTTTCAGGGCTAGCCTTCGATACGTTTCTAGTCCTAACGTCACGCTATGAACCTGGAGCTGCGGCATCTGAAGGTGGTCTGCGCCATCGCGGAGACCGGCAGCGTCACCAAGGCCGCGTCCCAACTCGGCCTGGCCCAACCAGCGCTCACCGCCCAGCTGCAACGGATCGAGCGCACGCTCGGCGGTCCGCTCTTCGACCGGGACCGCCGTGGCGCCCGGCCGACGGCGCTCGGCGAGCTGGTGCTGTCCCGGGCCCGGGTGCTGCTGCCGGCGATGAAGGGACTCCAGGACGAGGCGCTCCGGCTGGCCGCCGGCGGCACGTCCCGGATGACGCGGTACCGGATGGGCGCGATCGGCGGGCCGGTCTTCGCGCACCTGCTGCACCGGCTCTCGGCCGCCCAGCCCGACTCGCAGATCTCGACCTACGCGTCCTACTCCGTCGACGAGCTGGCCACCATGGCCTTCAACGGCAAGCTGGACTTCGTGCAGGTCGGTGTCTGCGGGGACGCCCTGCCCTCGGCCGAGTTCGGCCTGGTCTGGGACACCATCGCGGTCGACGCGGTGTGCGTGCTGATGCCCGAGGACCATCCGCAGGCCAAGGGCGCCGAGGTGGACCTGGCCGAGCTGGCCAGCGAGCAGTGGTCGGCCGCACCCGGTGACGGCTGCTTCGAGACCTGCTTCGCCGCGGCCTGCGCCCGGGCCGGCTTCACGCCGCGCCGGGTCCTGGAGACCGACGTGCGCGCCTGCATCGACATGGTCGAGCTGGGCGTGGCGATCGGGCTGTGCCAGCCGACGTTCCGCCCGCCGGCCGGGCTGACCACGCGGCCGCTCAAGGGCGCGCCGCTGCGCTGGCGGCTGATCCTGGGCTGGCACCCGGAGTCCCCGGCGGAACGGTCCGCGCCGAAGGTGCTCGAGCTGGCACGCGACGCGTACCGGGACGTCATCTCCCGCAACGAGGACTACGTGGCGTGGACCCAGGATCATCCGAACCTCGGCGGGACGCATCTCGCGGCCGCCTGAGCGCGGTGCTCACGACGTACCACATCGGATCTTGAATTCAAGGAGAAGCGGCGCCGGACCGATGGCCGGCGCCGCTTCCACCGCGGTCCCTCTAGCGCACCAGTGCTGACTCGACGTCGAGCGTGAGCGAGCCGTCCCGGGCATCGACCCGGATCGTCTGGCCCGGCGCCAGATCCGCTGCGAGCAGCATCTTCGACAGCCGGTTGTCCAGCTCCCGCTGGATCGTGCGGCGCAGCGGCCGCGCCCCGAACTCGGGCTGGTACCCGCGGTCCGCGAGCCAGTCCACCGCCGCCGTCGTGATCTCCAGCGTCACGTCCTGGGCGTGCAGCCGGCGCCGGGTCGACTCCAGCAGCATCTCGGTGATCTTGCGGAGCTGATCCGTCTCGAGCTGCCGGAAGATGATGATCTCGTCGATCCGGTTGATGAACTCCGGCCGCAACTGCTCCTTGAGCCGGCGGTCGATCCGGTCGTGGAGCTCGTCACCGGCCTCGCCGCCCCCGAACCCGACGCTGCGGGTCGTGCCGCTGATCAGGTCGGAGCCCAGGTTGCTGGTCATGATCAGGACGGTGTTCTTGAAGCTCACCGTCCGGCCCTGGCTGTCGGTCAGGCGACCGTCGTCGAGCACCTGCAGCAGCATGTTGAACACGTCCGGATGCGCCTTCTCGATCTCGTCGAGAAGCACCACGCTGTACGGCCGGCGCCGCACCGCCTCGGTCAACTGCCCCGCCTCGCCGTAACCGACGTATCCGGGCGGCGCCCCGACCAGGCGCGACACCGTGTGCCGCTCCTGGAACTCGCTCATGTCGAGACGGATCATCCGGTCGGCCTCACCGAACAGCGCCTCCGCGAGCGAGCGCGCCAGCTCGGTCTTGCCGACACCGGTCGGGCCGAGGAACAGGAAGCTGCCCACCGGCCGGTCCGGGTCACCGAGCCCGGCGCGCGAGCGGCGGACCGCCTCGGCGACCGCGCTGACCGCGTCCTCCTGGCCGATCACGTGCTGGTGCAGGTGCTGCTCGAGCCGGAGCAGACGGTCCCGCTCGGCCTCGGTGAGCTGCGCCACCGGGATGCCGGTGGCCCGGGAGACGACCTCGGCGACGTCGTCCTCGGTGACCCGCGGAACCCCGTCGGCACCCGCGCCGACGCCGGCGATCTGCGCCTTCAGCTCGTTGATCTGGTCCCGCAGCTGCGACGCGACCTCGTAGTTCTCCGCGTGCACGGCCTGGTCCCGATCCCGCGTGAGCTGCTCCAACTGGCGCTCCCGCTCGCGCAGGTTCGCGTCGGGCGTCTTGACCCGCAGGCGCACCCGCGCGCCGGCCTGGTCGATCAGGTCGATCGCCTTGTCCGGCAGGAACCGGTCGGTGATGTACCGGTCGGAGAGCACCGCCGCGGCGTCCAGCGCCTCGTCGGTGATCCGGACCTGGTGGTGCGCCTCGTAGTTGTCGCGCAGGCCGCGCAGGATCGCGACCGCGTCCTCCACGCTCGGCTCGCCGACCAGCACCGGCTGGAAGCGCCGGGCCAGCGCCGCGTCCTTCTCGATGTGCTTGCGGTACTCGTCGAGCGTGGTCGCGCCGATCACCCGCAGCTGCCCGCGGGCCAGGGCCGGCTTGAGCATGTTGCCGGCGTCCATCCCGCCGCCCTCGCCGCCGCCACCCGCGCCGACCAGGGTGTGGATCTCGTCCATGAAGACGATCAGCCCGTCGCCGGACGCCTGGATCTCGTCGATGATCTTGCGGAGCCGCTCCTCGAAGTCGCCGCGGTACCGCGTGCCGGCGACCAGACCGGCCAGGTCCAGCTGGAACACCCGCTTGTCCTGCAGGGTCAGCGGCACCTCGCCGTCCACGATCCGCTGGGCCAGGCCCTCCACGATCGCGGTCTTGCCGACACCGGCCTCACCGATCAGGACCGGATTGTTCTTGGTACGCCGGGACAGGATCTCCACGGCCTGCTCGATCTCGTCGGCCCGGCCGATCACCGGGTCGATCTCGCCACGCCGGGCCACCTCGGTCAGGTCCACGCCGAACTGCTCCAGCGTCGGCGTCGCCGCCGCGGCCCGCCCGCCACCACGGGAACCGCCCTGGCCGCCGCCCACCGGGCCGGCCGGGGTCTCCGGGTTGGGGATGGCCCGCGGGTCGAGCCGGCCGGCCAGCAGCCGCCCGGCCACCGAGTCGGTGTTCAGGCCGAGCGCCATCAGGATGTGCTCCGGCCCGATGTAGGAGGCGCCCACCGCGCGGGAGATCTGCAGACTGTCCAGCAGCGCGCGCTTGGCGGCCGGCGTCAGCGAGACCTGCTCCGGGTGGTCCCGCCCGGCCGCGCTCATGTCGGCGCGCCGGTTCGCCGCCGCGGTCCGCGACGCGTCGTCACCCAGCCGGGCGTCCAGCTCGCCGATCAGGACCTGCGGGTCGACACCGGCCCGGCGCACGGTCTGCTTCATCGGCTCCTGCTGCAAGACGGCCCAGAGCAGCTGGTCGGTGTCCAGGTCGGCGAGGCCGCCGTCACCGCCCCCGAGGTCCGCGGCGCGGCGTGCGGCGTCGGCCAGCACCTGGCGTGCGTCGTTGCTCATGTACCGCGCGATGTCGATCCGCTGCGACGCCCGGCGCGGCTCGGCCGCACCGAAGAAGCGCGCGAACAGGTCGTCCCACTGGCCGGGGCCACCCGGCCCCAACGGTCCGATGCTCATCAGTCTCTCTTCCCCTGGTACTCCACCGGCGGCCGAAATACCCGCCGCCGACTGTTGGAAGCGCGTGAGGCGGGCCGGCGATTCCCATTTCTCGCCAGAAAGTTGACAGAGGTAGGCTCAACTTCATGTCCGACCCCCAGCCGGTCTTCCGGGAACCCGCTTCCCCCGAAACCGCGCCCGCGTCTCCGAAGTCCCCGTTTCAGGGAGCCACATCACAGGCGGCCGTGTCCGGCGAACCGGAGTCTCCGCCTTTGATCATCGTCGACGGGGCCAACGTGGTCGGCTCGGTTCCGGACGGCTGGTGGCGCGATCGGGCCGGCGCCGCGATCCGGCTGCGGGATCGGCTGGCCACGCTGCCCGCCACCGGATTGTCCGGCATTCCGGCGCCGGTCGAGGTGGTCCTGGTGGTCGAGGGCAAGGCCCGGGACATTCCGCAAGGTCCGGGCGGGGTGCGCATCGAGCGCGCTTCCGGCTCCGGCGACGACAAGATCATCGACGTGGTACGGGGCGAGCCCCGCCCCCGCCGCATCATCGTCGTCACCGCCGACCGCGGCCTTCGCGACCGCGCCGTCGCCCTGGGAGCCGAGATCCGCGGTCCGTCCTCGATGCCTCGCTGACCCCACGCCCGGCCGTCTTCGCCGCCCGCCAGGCACGGCAGCGTGCGCTCTCCGGCTGGTCCTCACCGTTGTTATGAGGCACGAATAACAACAGCGGGAGCCAGCCAGAAGCCGCAACCCGCGCTGAGAGCGGCCACGCGCGGCCCTCGCGCTCCCCGGCTGGCTCTCACCGTTGTTATGAGGGACGAACAACGACGGTGAGAGCCAGCCGGGAGACGGGGGCGCGGCACTTGCGTGACCCGCTGCTTCGTCGCGGGCTCCGGGGGCGGGAACGTGCCGCCCGGCTGAGCCTGACGACGGGTTGCCGCTCTGACCGCGCCCACCCACGGAGGTCGCCCTT
>KL571379.1:12987-13945 GCA_000715855.1 Actinoplanes liguriensis | reverse complement strand
AGCGGCGGAGAAGGACCACAGCGGACGTAGGACATGAAGTTCTTGATCTTGATTTTGGGGTAGGAGAGAACCTGCGGGAGGGCGGGGGCCGGGGATCGGGCGGGAAGTGGCATGATCCACAATGGACGTAACCGCAAATCGCGTCCCACCTGGGCGATCATTCCCATCGATCGTCGGACTCCTGGTGCGTCTTTTTGCTCCCTGTTGTGCGAAAAGGCACGGCCGAGGCCAACCCGAACCGGGCTGGGCGTTACGCTGGAGTGGCAAGTGGGTTGAGTTACAGGAGGCCGAACGAGTGGCCAGTGTCGCCGAGCTCAGAGCGGCCGTGGATGCCGCTGTCCAGCAGGTGAACGAGGGGCAGGCGGCGATTCAGGCGGCTCGGGAGAAACTCGGCGAGGCTCAGCAGAGCCTGGCCGCCGCGCTGGACGGTGGCGCCCACGAGGCGGTCGGCACCGCTCACGCCTCACTCTCCCAGGCCGACCAGCAACTCGAGGAATGCTTCAGCGCGACCCAGGTCGCGATCGAGGCCGCCCAGAACTACACGGCGATGCTCTGACGCGATGTCAGTCCTGGAAGATCTCGGCGCCCGGCTCCGGGCTGCCTCCGACGAGTTGCCCGACGGGCTGGTCGTCAAGGCGATGGAGAAGCTGCGCGCCGCCACCGAGCTGCTGAACTGGGTGCGTGAGGCGTCCGAGCAGCAGATCGGCGTCCCCGAGCTGGGCAACGCCACCGAGCACGCCGAGCGGGCGGCCGCCGCGCTGCGCATCGCCGAGGACGCGATCGAGGCGTACCTTGCCGTGCTCGGCCTGGGCGGTGTGCCCGGCGCCCCGCGCGGCCAGGAGTGGCGCGAGGCCATGCGGCCGGAGGAGCCCCGCCCGGCCCCGGAGCCCGGCGACCGCCCGGAGACGCCGGAGCGCCTCGGCCCCTGGTGGCAGGCCCGGGTCGCCGAGCTCACCGG
>KL571379.1:12152-12755 GCA_000715855.1 Actinoplanes liguriensis | reverse complement strand
GTGTATAAGAGACAGGATCTGCTGCGCCGGGTCGCGGCCGGGGTCCGGGCCGGTGACCGCGCCCGCCTGGGCCGGGAGCTGCACGGGGTGACCGCCTCGACCGGCCTCGGGCTGTCCGCGGTGACGCCGCCGGTGCTGCACCGGCTCGCCGGAGACCTGCTCGGCCACGAGCCCCGGCCGGAGGACGTGCCGCGGCTGCGCTCGGCCGCCGAGGGCCGGGTCCGGTCGTTGCTTCCGGGCACCTCGCCGGCCGTGCTGGAGACGCTGATCGACCGGATCTGCCGGGTGCCGGCCCGGTCGCAGGGCGATCGCCCGGCCGGGCATCCGGCGGACAACGCGGTGACCGCGAGCGTGCTGACCGGGGTGCTGCTGGCCCGGCTCGGGCGGGACGCGGACGCGCTCGACCCGGCCGCGCCGGAGCCGGTGCGGCCCCGCGACGAGGCCGGGGAGCAGCGCTGATGAGCACAGCGGGCGGGGCAACGACGACGATTCCGGCAGGCCATGACTGAATCCACGAAACAGCAGGTCATGGAGATCCGGGCCGGGTTGTCCCATGCTCTCGGCGTCGCGGCGAGGGCGCTCGGCACCGCACGGGACGAGGAG
>KL571379.1:11232-11860 GCA_000715855.1 Actinoplanes liguriensis | reverse complement strand
GCTGCGGATCGGGCGGCTGCTGCTGCCCGCGGGTCCCGCACCGGCCCCGGCCGAGGCGTCCCGCCCCTGGCAGTGGGACGAGGAGCCGGCCGTCGCGCCGGCCGAGTCGCCGGAGGTGCCCGCCCTGGTGCCGCTCCTGGACCGAGGGCACGTCGTGGTGCAGGGCGACCGCAAGCTCGGCGACGACGTGGTGGCCGGCCTGCTGCTGCGTGCGCTCGGCACGAACCTGCCGGGCGCCGTGCAGGTCATCGGGTACGACCCGGAGCACCTCGGCGGCGGGCTGGCCGGGTTCGCCGCGCTCGCCCCGGCGCGGGTGCTCACCTTCGTCGCCCCGAACGGGCTGACCACGCTCCTCGACGACCTGGTCGGGCACGTCCGGCGGATCAACGAGACGGTGCTCGCCGGGGAGTACACGTCGCTGCGCGAGCTGCACGCGGCGACGAAGCGGCGGCCGGAGCCGTGGCGGGTCGCGGTGCTGCTCGGCGCCGGCGAGCTGAACCGGCACGAGCGTACCCAGCTGGAACGTCTGCTGCGGACGGGCGCGGCCTGCGGCGTACACCTGATTGTTCATGGTCTCCGGGTTGATCCCGGGCCCGGGATCGAGTGTGTCCTGTCTCTTATACACATC
>KL571379.1:7828-10947 GCA_000715855.1 Actinoplanes liguriensis | reverse complement strand
CCTGCCGGCAGATCGCCGAGGCGGTCGCGGCCGGTCCTGCCCCGGTGGCGCTGGACAGCCTGCTGCCCGATCCGAGCGCGGAGTGGCGGGAGAGCTCGGCGACCGGTCTGACCGCGCCGCTCGGCGACAGCCCGCAGGGCACCCGGGTGCAGGTCACGCTCAGCGACTATCCGCCGCACGCGCTGATCGCCGGGCCGTCCGGCACCGGCAAGACCAACCTGATCTACGCGTGGATGGGTGCGCTGGCGGCCCGCTACTCCCCCGCCGAGCTGGCGTTCTACCTGCTCGACTTCAAGGAGGGGGTGTCCTTCGCCCGCTTCGCGCCGGGCCGGCGCGACCCGAGCTGGCTGCCGCACGTCCGGCTGGTCGGGGTGAACGTCAACACCGACCGTGAGTTCGGCCTGGCGCTGCTGCGGTTCCTCGGCGCCGAGCTGCGGCGGCGGGCCGACGCGGCGAAACAGCACGAGGCCACCAACCTGGCCGAGCTGCGCGCGGAGAACCCGGAGGGGGTCTGGCCACGCATCGTCGCCGTGGTCGACGAGTTCCAGGTGCTGCTCGCCGGCCGGGACGCGGTCACCACCGAGGCCGTCGACCTGCTGGAGGACCTGGCCCGGCGCGGCCGTTCGCAGGGCATCCACCTGATCCTGGCCAGCCAGGACATCTCCGGCATCGAGGCGCTGTGGGGCCGGCCGGCGCTCGTCGCGCAGTTCACGCTGCGGATCGCGCTGCCCCGGGCCCGGCGGGTCCTGGCCGAGCAGAACACCGCGGCCGAGTCGCTGCCGCGCTATCACGCCGTGGTCAACTCGGATTCCGGAGCGACCGAGGCGAACCAGGTGGTCCGGGTGCCGGCCGCCGGCGACCGTGAGCAGTGGAGCGCACTGCAGCACCGCCTCTGGCGCCGCCTGCCACCGGGCGAGCTGCCACCCCGGCTCTTCGACGGCGACGTGCAGCCCAAGCTCGCCGACAGCCCGGACTTCCGGGCCCTGGTCGCCGAGAACTCGCCGGCCCCGGTGGCGCTGCTCGGCGAGACGATCGACGTGATGTCCCGGTCGGCGCGGACCGCGCTGCGCCGCGCGCCCGGGCGCAACCTGGCCGTGCTCGGCACCCGCGTCGAGGAGGCCTGCTCGGTGCTGGCCACCGCCGGGCGCTCGCTCGCCGCCCAGTTCGGCCGGGACGGGGCGCGCTTCTCGATCGCCTGCTTCGACCAGGACGCGCAGGCCGCCGCGGAGGCGCTGCACGCCCGGATCCCGGACTGCGGGTGGTACGACGCGTCGAACGTCGACTGGCTCCTCGAGGACGCGGCCGCCGAGTCGACCGCGGCGTGGCCGGCCGACCGTCCGCACTTCATCCTGCTGTACGCCGCGGACGCGCTCCCCGGCGGCAAGGCGACCCTCGACCACCTGCGGACCGTGCTGCGGCAGGGACCGGAACGCCGGCTGCACGTGCTCGGCTGGTGGCGCGGGGCCGGGCTGCTGCGCGACACGCTCGGCGGGCCGGGCTCGCGCACCGACCCGATCGGCGCCTGGGTGGCGCTGGACGTGCACGGCAGCGAGCTGGCGCCGTACTACCCGGGCACCGGGGCGCCGAACTGGTACCCCCGTCCCTGGCGGGCCCTGCACTTCGACCGCTCGGTGCATCGCGGCGCCGAGGTGATCATCCCCTACGGTGCCTCATGAGTGATCTCGAACGAGCCGACTTCGAACGGGCCGACTACCGGACCGTGCTGCGCCGGCTGACCACCCTGGACCAGCGGGCCTCCCGGCTGCGCGCCGAGGCCGAGGAATGGCACGCCGGCCAGCGTGCCGCCGCGGACGAGGCGGTGCGCGAGGCCGAGACCCGGGTGCGGTCCGCCCGGCAG
The DNA here is from genome assembly GCA_000715855.1 of Actinoplanes liguriensis. Taxonomy (GTDB): domain Bacteria; phylum Actinomycetota; class Actinomycetes; order Mycobacteriales; family Micromonosporaceae; genus Actinoplanes; species Actinoplanes liguriensis. The sequence continues at coordinate 9,089 of KL571379.1, read as the reverse complement.
GCGGTCCGCGACGCGCAACGCGAGCTGGAGGAGGTCGACGCGCGCGCGGCCGGCCTCTGGGCCGACTACGTGCACCGGGTCGGGCCGATCGCCGAGCGTTTCGGCACACTGCCACCGGCGAGCATCCCGCGGCAGCGCTCCGACGAGCGGGCGCCCGGCGAATACCTGGCCGAGGTGGAGAAACGGGTCAAGTGGACGCCGCCGGCCCGGCCGATCACGTTCGGCGTCAAGGTGCTCTTCACGACGTTCGGGCTGGCCGGCGGGATCCTCGGCGCGATCGCCAACCAGGTGCTGCGGGAGACCGGCACGGCGTCGGCCGGTGACTGGCACCAGGCGGCCCCGGTCGTCGCGCTGCTGGTGCTGCTGGCCTGCCCGGTCCTCGCGGTGGTCGCGGCGAAACTGGTCGCCGACCGGCGCAAGACCGCGCTCGACACCGCGGCCGTGGTGACCGTGCTGGGCACGGGCTTGGTCACCGCGATGCTGCTGTTCACCGCGGTGCAGTACGCCGGGCCCTGATCCGGCTCAGCGTCGGGTGGCCATGGTGCGGCGCCGCTCGGCCTCCTCGACCAGGGCGGCCGGGACGTCCAGGTGGCCGCCGGCGCCGTGGGCCTCGTCATATTCCAGGTCACCGGCGGGGTCGAACTCGGGGCCGGTCTGATCGCCCAGGTGCGGCAGGCGGGCGTCGGGCTCGTCGTGCGCATCGGTCATGCCTCCCGTTCTACCCCTCGGCGAGCCGCGGAACCACCGTTCACCACGGATTCATCCCGATCCCGAAGACCGGCCACGGTGGGCGGGGGAGTTGCTCGGTCCGGCTCCGGCGCATCGGACAGCCGGACTGGACGTGGTGCGTGCCGGGGACGGCGCGGGCTTGACTCTGCCCCTGGGGCAGACCCCAGTCTGGTTCCCACGCCGCACCACCGGGCCGGAACACCCCGGGCCGGCTCCCGCGGCGGATGGATCGGGGAGGGGACGGGTATGCGAGCGACATGTTGTGGATCGGGACCTCCGGCTGGCAGTACAAGGACTGGCGCCCGGCCGCGGGCGCCGGCGACACCGGGTTTCTCTATCCGGCCGGGTTGCCGCAGCGGCTCTGGCTGGAGCACTACGCCGAGCGGTTCGCCACCGTCGAGGTGAACAACGCGTTCTACCGGCTTCCGGAGCGGGAGACGTTCGCCGCCTGGCGGGAACGCACGCCGGACGGGTTCGTGGTCGCGGTGAAGATGAGCCGCTACCTGACCCACATCAAGCGGCTGCGGGAGCA
>KL571379.1:6519-7611 GCA_000715855.1 Actinoplanes liguriensis | reverse complement strand
GCTGCAACTCCCGCCGAACCTGCGGGCGGATCTCGCGGCGCTCGACGAGACGCTGTCCCGCTTCCCGGCGGGGGTGCGGGTCGCCGTGGAGCCGCGGCACGAGAGCTGGTTCACCGCCGATTGCGAAAAACTGCTTCGGCGGTACGGGGCAGCGCTGTGCTGGGCGGATCGGAAGGGCCGGCCGGTCACGCCGTTGTGGTCGACGGCGAGCTTCGGCTATCTGCGCTTCCACGAGGGGGCGGCGGGGCCGTGGCCTCGGTACGGGCGGTCCGCTCTCGGGTCGTGGCTGGATCGGATGGGGGTGGACGGCGTCGGGGAGTGGTTCGTCTTTTTCAACAACGATCCCGGGGGCGCGGCGGTGATCGACGCCGGTGTCCTCGCGCGAATGGCGGGCCAGCGGGGGCTCGAGGTCAGCCGCGTGCCGGAGGTGCGGGCGCGTCCGGCCGCGTCGGGTTGAGCGCACGGCCGGCGCGGGCCCTCCCGCGGTGCGAAGGCCTTCTCGCGGCGCACGCACGCTTTTCGGCGCGGGCTTCGCTCGGCGCGCGCGTGGTTTCCGCGCGGGCAGCGGCCGGCGAGTGCCTGCTTTCCGCGCGGGCAGCGGCCGGCGAGTGCCTGCTTTCCGCGCGGGCGGCGGCCGGCGGGTTTGTGGGTCAGCCGGGGGCTGATTCGACGTCGGCGCCGAGCAGATCCATGAGGGTCGCCGCGTTCCGCTGGGCATAATCGCCGAGACAATTGTTCATCAGCACGTGTGTGCTATTCGCCGCAGCGGCAAGAGACCGCAGTTTCGGCGCCCACTCGGCAAGTTCCTCGTCGGAATAGCGATAGCCGAACTTCTCTTGGATGTCCCTACTCGTCCACTTGTCGCTGCGCCCGTGGAATCGCACCACCGCCAGATCGGCCGTCGCCTCCGCCACCGGCGGCACCGACGACTTGTGCCCCTGCGGCATGTCCACGGCGACGTAGGGAAGCCGGTGCGCCCGGAGGAAGTCCAGCGTCTCCTCCTGATTCCCGCCCTCGAACCAGCTCGCGTTGCGGAACTCGAAGACCGGCCGCAACGGCTTGCACCGGGCCGTAACCTCCAGCAGGTATTCC
>KL571379.1:6107-6300 GCA_000715855.1 Actinoplanes liguriensis | reverse complement strand
GCTTGCACCGGGCCGTAACCTCCAGCAGGTATTCCTTGTTGGACCTACTGATGCCGAACCACGGCGGGAACTGGAACAGCAGTGCCCCCAGCCGGCCCGCCGACGCCAGCGGGTCGAGCGCGGTCAGGAACCGGCTCCAGACCTCCTCGTACGTCTGCGGCGGGAGATCCGATGGGTAGACGTTCTTCTTGTC
>KL571379.1:4018-5925 GCA_000715855.1 Actinoplanes liguriensis | reverse complement strand
CGTTCTTCTTGTCCGTCTCCGGCCGCAGGTCCTTGTAGAGCGCGGAAACCTTGGTCGGATGCCCGGTCAGCAGACTGAACGCCTTGATGTTGAAGGTGAACCCGTCCGGCGTCCGGTCGGCCCACAACCGCGTGGTCCGCTCGTTCGGCGGCCCGTAGTACGTCGAGTCGACCTCGACGATCGGGAACTGCCGCGCGTAGTACGCGAGACGCTTCTCCGGGTTGTCGGCGGCCGGCGGATACCACCCCGACTCGATCAGCGTCTTGTCGGTCCACCCGCAGGTGCCGATCCGGATGTGCCCCATGGCCCCTTCGGTGCCCGCTCCCGCCCCCACGGAAACGGGCACCCACCGGCGCCGGCACGCCTCAGCTGGCCCGGCGCTCCCGGACCTGCTTGCAGTTCACGCACGTGGTCGCCGACGGGAACACTTCGAGCCGCTCCACCGGAATCGGGTTGGAGCACCCCTCACAGTTCCCGTAGGTCCCGTCCTCGAGCCGCTGCATCGCATATTCCGCCTGGGTCCGGCGGTCGAGCAGCGTGCGCAGGAGCGACCCGGCCGCGTCCCGCTCCGCTGTCTTGGACCCGCTGTCGGCCTGGTCGTCCCCGGCGGAGTCGCCGATCTCGACCAGCCGCAGGCGGTGGCTCTGGGCGACCGCCTCCGAGTACTCCGAGTCGAGCTCCTCGAACCTGGTCCGCAGGAGCACCCGGATCTGCTCGACCTCCTCGATCGAACGTCGATTCACCGCGCTACCGCCCTTACCGGCCACAACTGCTCCGTTGACGAGCATGCAGTCCCCCTGCCCTTCCCTCAGCCCCAGCCGGTGGATCCCGGAGCGGCTCGTGGAGCCGCCAGATACCCACCGCCGGAAGTCCCAAACGAGACCCCCGCGAAAAAGTAACCGGAGCATAACTGTCAGTGGTGGGTTCCGCCACGGACTCGGCACACGGGTCTTGTGCCGACCATCACCTCATCGGTCAGTCCACCGCTGTGACCAGGGCCGGATGCCGCGGATCGTCCAGACGAACGACCACGTCCGCGAACGTCTCCGGGGCGACCTCGTCCACATATCGGGCAAAGGCGGGCAGCGTCCAGCGGGCCTCGTCGGGGGTCCGCCGATCCAGCGCCGCGGCCGAGACCTCAAGGTGGACGGTGAAGTCGAAGGGCAGCCCGGAGCCGAGCAGCAACGGGCCGCTGACCAGCACGATCGCGTTCGGCGGAAGGTCCTGGTAGGGCTCCCGGGCGGCCCGGTCGGTGTCGGCGTTCCACAGCCGGGTGACGATGCGCCCGGAGCCGCCGGGGCCGGCCGGGTCGAGCACCTCACGGATCAGGCCGGCCTCGTCGAACCAGCCGGCGTAGAACGAGTCCGGATTCGCCCGCCCGAACTCCAGCCGGACCGACGCCGGGCGCAGGAAATCCCTGGTGTCGATGCGCACGGCAGGTCGCCCGAGGACCCGCAGCGGGTCGATCAGGGCATCGGCGAGACGGCCCGGGTCGGCCGCGTCCGCGCCGTCCACGGCCACCCGGACCCTACTGTCGGATTCCCGACCGGCCAGCCGTTCCGTCAGATCTTGGACGAGGACGGCGAACGAGACGGGACGAATATGCCTGCCCACACCGTGCATGGCTCAATCGTGCGGCATGATCGTGATCCGGGCGTCGTCGGCCAGCCGATAGCCCACGCCGTAGACCGTGGTAACGACGGGCACGCTCGCGCCCAGTTTGAGCCGCAGCCGGCGGACGTGCACGTCGACCGTGCGCTCCCCGGCGCGCTCGTAGCCCCACACCCCGGCGAGGAGCTGGGCCCGGCTGAACACCCGGCGCGGCCGCTCGGCGAGGTAGAGCACGAGGTCGAACTCGAGCCGGGTGAGCGGGACCACCTCGCCCTCCACGAGCACCTGGCGGGACC
>KL571379.1:0-3813 GCA_000715855.1 Actinoplanes liguriensis | reverse complement strand
CCCTCGCGCCATCAGAGATGTGTATAAGAGACAGACTCCACGGTGACCGTGCCCCGGCTCAGCTCGACCAGCTCACGGACCGCGGCGAGCAGGCGGTGCGCCTGCGGCGAGACCGCGTCGCCGGTGAGCGGAATCGCGAGCGTCACGGTCAGCGCCGGTTCGGAGCGCCGATTGCCCGGGCCGCGGCCCGGTCCGGCAGAACGACGATCGGCTCGCGGCGACAATGCGCTGACCGGCATTGATTGATCCCCCAAGAAATTTGTTGCGGCAAGCGAATATGAGCGATCACTGTGCGTTAATGCGGGCCTGATATTTCCGGTCCGCCGCTTTGCGGGTCAAGTCACCATCCACAGTGTGAGAAAGACGTTCCATATTGTTCCCGGTAACACGAATGCATTCCGGTAACGCTTTCTGTCAGCCTCATTAAGCATTGCCGAACCCCATGCGTCTGAGCTGGGCCGGAACATGACGAAGGGGGCGTCACGCATGCGCGACGCCCCCGACAGGTAAACGAACGTGAAATCAGCCACCCGAGGTGAGTCGGCGGCCGACAGCCGCGATCAACCGGTCCAGCTCCGAGCCGAACGGGTTGTCGTGCACCAGGTACGTCCACGTAGCGCTCGGGCGCACGATCTCGGCCCGATCCGGCTCCCAGCCGTCGGTGAGGTCGACCTCCTCGAACGTCTCGATGGTCCGCTCCTCGACCTTGGTCAGCAGATCCTGGAACGCCGGGACCGCGGACCGGTGGAACTCGTCGAGCGGGTCGAGCTTGCCGAGCGCCCGCAGGTGCACACCCTCACGCACCTCGGACAGGTACGCCAGGTGGTCGGCCCAGAGCCGGTCCAGGTGGAACAGCGCGATCGCCCGGGCCGCGTCGGAGAGAACGTCCTCGTCGGTCTCCTTGGCCTTCTCCGACGACTTCTCCAGCAGCATGATCGCGGCCACCTCGGAGGTGAGCAGCCGCTCGCGCCGCTCGGCAAGCAGCAGCCGCTGCTGCTCGATGACGACGCTGTAGCGCCAGGTGTTGCGGTGGATCTCGTGGTTGACGCCCTCGGCGACCCGCTGGGCGTGCTCGACCGCGTAGTCCACCTGCGGGTCGTGCACGACGCCGTCCATGTCCATCCGCGGCGAGGCCGGCAGGATCTCCCCGGCGTGCCGGGTGACCAGCTCGTCCTCGAGGCTGACGAAGAACACCGAGGCGCCCGGGTCACCCTGGCGGCCGGCGCGGCCCCGCAGCTGGTCGTCGACGCGGCGGCTGTCGTGCCGGCCGGCGCCGATCACGTACAGGCCGCCGAGCTCGACCACCCGGTCGCGGTCCTTCTCGTCGCTGCCGCCCAGACGGATGTCGACACCACGGCCGGCCATCTGGGTGGAGACGGTGACCGCGCCCACCGCGCCGGCCTCCGCGATGATCGTCGCCTCCTCGGCGTCGTTCTTCGCGTTCAGCACGGTGCACGGCACGCCGGCCTCGGCCAGCTGCTCGGCGAGCCGCTCGGACGCCTTCACGTCCAGCGTGCCGATCAGCACCGGGCGGCCCTTGTCGTGCGCGATCTTGATCTCTTCGACCAGCGCCTCGTCGCGGGTGTCGTGCGCCGAGTAGATCCGGTCCGGGTCGTCCTCACGGATGTTCGGCGTGTTCGAGGGGATGACCGCCACCTCGAGGTTGAAGTACTCCCGGAGCTGCTCGCCGACGTGCACCGCGGTCGCGGTCATGCCGCAGACCGTCTTGTAGAGGGCGATGAACGCCTGCACCGTACAGGTGTTCAGCACCTCGCCCTCGGCGGTCGCGGACAGACCCTCCTTGGCCTCCACGGCCGCCTGCAGACCGTCCGGCCAGCGACGACGCTGGGCGACCCGGCCGCGCATCTCGTCGATCAGCTCGACCCCGCCGTTACGGACGATGTAGTCCACGTCGCGGCGCAGCAGGGCGTGCGCGTGCAGCGCGACGTTCACCGCGGACAGGTGCTCGACCTGGTCGTCCGCGTACAGGTCGATGCCGCCGAGCAGCTCCTCGACGTTCTTCAGGCCGACCTCGGTGAAGGCGACGCTGCGCCCGTCCTCGGCGACCTCGTAGTCCTTGCCGTTGCGCAGGCCCTTGACCAGCTCGGCGGCCTCGTGCACCGGGTCGCTCTCGGTGGCGGTCGAACCGGCCAGCACCATCGGCACCCGGGCCTCGTCGATCAGGATCGAGTCGGCCTCGTCCACGATCGCGGTCGCCAGCTCGCGCTGCACCCGGTCGGCCACGTCGGTGACCAGCTGGTCGCGCAGGTAGTCGAAGCCGGCCTCGGAGACGGACACGTAGGTGACGTCCGCCGCGTACGCCTCCCGGCGCTCCTCCGGCGTCATCGCCTCGGTCACCGAGCCGACGGTCAGGCCGAGCAGCGTGTAGATCGGCTCCATCCACTCGGCGTCGCGCTTGGCCAGGTAGTCGTTGACGGTGAGCACGTGCACCGGGCCGTTGCCCAGCCGGGTGTGCCCGTAGGCCGCGATCGTGGCGGTGAGCGTCTTGCCCTCACCGGTGGCCATCTCGGCGACCCGCCCGGAGAGCAGGGCCATCGCGCCGAGCAGCTGGACGTCGTACGGCCGCTGGTTGATCGCCCGGCGGGCGGCCTCGCGGCCCACCGCGCAGATCTCCGTGAAATCGGAGGCCTCGCGGGCCGCGTCGGTCAGTGCCGCGTCGTCCAGCTCCTTCAGAGCCTCCTCGCGGGCCTCGATCGCGTCCAGGCGCTTCGACAGCGGGCCGAGGTCCACAGTCGTGCCGGGACGCTGCAAAAACTTGCGGAATCGGTTCTTCAAACGCTGCGACACACCCATGGCGCGCAACGGTACTTTATTTCGCTGTTGCCCATCCGCCGGACTCCCGCGTGCCGCCCGCAGGAGATTCGCCCACAGGCGGTGGTTTGCCTCCCGGCCACCCCGGGCACCTGCTGTGACGACCCGACCCGCCGAAAGGAGGCCTCCCGATGCCCAGCCAGCTCGTTTGCCGGCCGGAGCGGGACCTCCCGGTGGCCGTTCTGAACATCAGCGGCACCCTGGACCATGTCACCGGGGACGCGCTCGGCGTAGCCGTCCGCCGCAGCCTCGCCGTGCAACCGGTGAAACTTCTGCTCGACGTGAGCCGATTAAAGGTGGCCGACCCGTTCGCCTTCGGCACGTTCGGCTCGGTGGTCTGCCAGACCGCGGAGTTCCCGAACGTGCCGATCGTCGTCTGCGGGGCCGATCCGGAGACCTCGGCCGCGCTCGCCGCGATCCCCGACTGCGCCACCGTCGAGACGGCCGGCGACTGCGCCTCCGCGCTGGCCGAGGCCGGCCGGCAGCCGCTGCCCGACCGGGTCAGGATCCGGTTGCGCCCGGTTCCGGAGGCCTGCCGCCAGGTGCGCCAGCTGGTCGGCCAGGCCTGCGCCGGCTGGCACCGCTCCGAATTCACCGCGACGGCCGCGCTGATCGCCACCGAGCTCGTCGCGAACGTCGTCCGGCACGCGCACACGACCATGGAGTTCACTCTCGGTCACCGCGACGGCCGGATCACGATGGCCGTCCGGGACGGCAGCCGCCACCTGCCGAAAGCCATGGACCCGGGCCTGACCGACGCGGGCGGGCGAGGGTTGCGCCTGGTCCGCGACCTCTCCGAGAACTGGGGAGTGCTTCCGGTCAGTGACGGCAAAGTCGTCTGGACCCACCTGATCCCGGCCCTGGGCTGATCACGCGCCCGGGTGCGTTCTTCCGATCAAATTCCGCTTCCCGTACGGCGATGAAGCGCCCGTTTCCAAGCCTCCGGCCGGTCGCGCCGCAGCGTTCCGGTGGGTCGTCAGC
>KL571378.1:29357-34623 GCA_000715855.1 Actinoplanes liguriensis | reverse complement strand
GACCACAGCGGAGCTAGGACATGAAGATCTTGATTTTGATCTAGATCCTCCGGCGACGCCGGGTCAGCGAGAACCCGAACAGGCCGGTCACGGCCGCCAGGATGCCGCCGCCCGCGGTCCAGAACCAGCGGCCGGAGAAGTCCGGCAGCCAGTCCGCGCTGAAGCTGCTCTCGTCGGCCTCGGCCGATGGCGTCACCGCGGGCGCGGGCGTGGTGAGGACCGTGCCCGGCTGGTTGTTCGGGACCAGCGCCTTGGCGAGTTCGCCCTGGTCGGCGTCGAGGTCACCGTTCGGCGTGGCGAGCGCGAGGCTGATCTTGAGCGGGAGACCCAGATCGCCCTCCGGCAGCTTCGTGCTGGACAACCGCACGTAGTAGGTGCCCGGCAGCGGATCGCCGTCCTGCGGCTCGGCCCACGAGCGGACCTGGCGGAGGCGGCAACCCAGCGTGACCTGCGCGGCGTCCTTCGCGGCGACCGGGCTCTGCTCGCCGGCCACACACGCCTGCCGCCGCCGCAGCCCGTCGAAGACCTCGACGATCCACGACTCGTCGCCGCTGCGGCCCTTGTCCGGCAGCGTGACCGTGGCGGTGAGGTCCGGACGCTGCCCGGCCTTCGCGTTGAACTGCCAATACAGGTAGTCGCCGGTGACCGCGCCGACCTGGACCGGCTGATCGGCGGTGATCGGCACCGCGGTCAGGAACGACGTGCCGGCGGTGTTGACCGCGGGCGCCGGGGACGGGTCGTCCGCGAACGCCGCGGCCGGGACGGCCAGGATGCCGGTGATCACGGCTCCGGCGACGGCGAGCTGCTTGATCCGCATCAGTTCTCCCTCCAGGTGGCCACCCAGTAGCGGGTGATCCAGCCGGCCAGCACGCCGGCGAGCAGTCCGGCGATCGCCAGGACCAGCAGGAACAGGAAGCCGCGGCCGAGACCGGGCGCGTCCGGGGCGTGCGAGGCGTCGACCAGGTCGATGCTCAGCTCGACCGGCATACCGGTCGCGGTGACCACCTTGGACGCGAACGAGTTGCTGACGATCAGGCAGACCTCGGTCGCGGCGGTCTCCTCGTCCTCGTCGGTGTCGGCGTCGGCCGCCTCCGCCGAAGCCTTGGCGTCCGCCTTCTGCTCATCCGCCGACCAGCGCAGACCCGCGGACAGCACGTCCGTCCGGCCGTCGCCGGCGTCGAGCCCGCGGACCAGTTCCCGGCCGTCCTTGGTCGAAGCCTTCAGCAGTACGCCGTAATCCGGCTGGACCGCCCGGTCGAGCGCGACGCTCACCGAGGCACGCAGCTCCTGGTCGGGCTGAACGGCGACCCGGTAGTAGCGGTGCTCGCTGATCTTCTCCCGGTCGGTGTAGACGCCCGGGGCGAGCAGCGGCGCGTCCGTGCAGTCGGCGGTGCCGGTGACGGTGGCCGGCTGCACCGGCGGCGGAGTCGCGGCCCGGTCGACGAGCTGCTGGACCCGGTCGGTCAGCTCCTCCTCGCTGTTCGCCGCGGCGAAGGTGCCACCGGTCGCGGTGGAGATGCAGACCAGCTGCTTGCGGGTCTTCTCGTCGGGGGTCAGGCCGAGGGTGTCGACGACCAGGTGGGTGCCCTGCGCGGCCAGATCCCGGGCGACCTCGCACGGGTCGGGCGGCGTGCAGGTGTCCTCGCCGTCGGTGATCAGGACGATCCGCCGGGTGGCGCCGGAGTCGCCGAGGTCCGCGGCGGCCTCCTTCAGCGCCAGTCCGATCGGCGTGTACCCGGTCGGCTTCAGCGTGGCGATCGCGTTCTTGGCCTGGACCTGGTTGACCGGACCGATCGGGATGATCTGCTGAGTGTCCTGGCAGGCGGTCTTCTTGTTCTTGCCGGAGTAGGTGGCGCCGAGCACCCGGATGCCCAGCTGGGTGGTCTCCGGCAGGGCGTCGACGACCTTGCCGAACGCTCGTTTCGCCACCGCGATCCGGGTCTCCCCGTCGATGTCGGCGGCCGCCATCGAGCCGCTGACGTCGAGGACCAGCTCGACACGGGGTGGTTCGGAGGTCGCGGGCTCACGGGCGCTCGCCGGGGCGGCGCCGAGCAGGGTGGCAGCGCCGATCAATCCAGTCGCTACCACTATGGACAGACGTTTGTGGATCACGCGCCAAGATCATAAACATAGGCATACGCCATGATCACGGGCGGGGCTCCCGGCTCGTGCGCCCCTTGTGGAGGCGCAGCGTGCCGGGGTCTCTACGCGGCTCGGGCGGGTTCGACGCCCGGACCGTGCACCCCTTCCGGCTGTGGCGACGGTGGCACGCCTGTCAGCCGGCGAGCCCGGTGGTGGCGTCCTTCCCGCCACCGGGACAAAGCTTTCGTGGCCTTGCGGCGCCGCTCCGCCGGGCCGGCGCCGGCGCTTGCCGGCCGTCGCTCGGCCGCGTCGGTGCCGACGGCGACCGGGCGCCGCTCGTCCGGGCCGGCGCCGGCCGGTTGCGGGTCAGGCCCGGCGGGCATACGTCGTCACCTGGCGGCGGGCCAGGTCCTCCAGGATCTCGGCGGTCGCCGAGGAACCGAACCGGGTCACGCCGACCGTGGCCATCGCCAGCAGCATGTCCAGCGTGCGGATCCCGCCGGACGCCTTGACCTGCACCTTCGGCGAGACGGCCGAGCGCATCAGGGCCAGGTCGTCGAGCGTCGCGCCGGTCGGGGCGAAGCCGGTCGAGGTCTTCACGAACGCCGCGCCGGCCCGCTCGGCAGCCCAGCACGCGGCCAGCTTCTCCTCGTCGGTCAGGTACGCAGTCTCGAGGATCACCTTCACGTGCGCCTCGCCGGCCGCCCGGACGATCTCCTTGATCTCGGTCTCCACCGCGGCGATGTCACCCGACCGCAGCCAACCGATATTGATCACCATGTCGATCTCGGTCGCGCCGCGGGCCACCGCCTGCTCGGTCTCGGCGACCTTCACCTCGGTGCTGGTGTCCCCGTGTGGGAATCCGATCACGGTGCCGACCTGCACATTCGTGTCGCGGAGGAGCTCGACGGCGAGCGGGACGTCGGACGGTCGCACACAGACGGAGGCCACCTGGTACTTCGCGGCGACGGCACAACCCTGACGAACGTCCTCACTGGTGAACTGCGGCTGGAGGATGGAGTGGTCGATCATGCGGGCGATCTGCGGCACCGTGAAATCCATGGCTTCAAAAGCTACCTGTCTAGACAACCGCCTGTCTAGACAGGTTGTGCCGATCGGTAGGGTGTCCCTCATGTCCGCCGGACCAGACTTCGCGCCGCGCTACTTCCGTATCGAGCAGGAGCTCCGAGCGCGGATCGCCAAAGCGAGGCCGCACGACCCGCTGCCCTCCGAGCCCGAGCTGGCCCGCGAGTTCGGCGTCAGCCGGATGACGGCCCGGGCCGCGGTCACCCAGTTGGTGAACGACGGGCTCGCGTACCGGGCGCCCGGCCGCGGCACGTTCGTCGCGGTCCCCACCGGCCCGCGCCGTGCCGACAACCTGATCCGGCTCAGCGAGGAGATCCGCAAGCAGGGCAAGAAGCCGTCGTCCCGGGTGGTCAGCGCCGAACTGCGGCCGGCCACCGTGATCGAGGCGACCCGGCTGCGGCAGCGGGCCGGCGACGTGGTCGCGATCTACCGGGTCCGGCAGGCCGACGGCGACCCGTTCGCCTTCGAGCACGCCTGCTATCCCGGGGTGCTGAACGCGCTGCTCGACTTCGACCTCTCCGGCTCGGTGCACGAGGCGCTCGTCGCGCTCGGCCGCATCCCGACCCGCGGCACCTCGACGATCACCGCCCAGCCTGCCAACGAGGAGGACGCGCGCGAACTCGGCGTCCCGGCCGGCACCGCGCTGCTCGTCGAGGAACGGCTCATCCTCGATCAGGAGGGGCGGCCGCTGGAGCTGAGCGAGTCGCGCTACAACGGCACGAAGTACCGCCTCGACGTCGCTTTCGGGGTCGAGCCGCACCAGTAAACGAGTTTCGGCGTCATGGCAGGCGCGGGTAGCGTCGGCGCCGTGTCGTACCAGTTCTACCTCTGAGCTGCCCTGAGCGGGCCTGCCGTGCGCGTCGCGCCGCGGGCCGCTCGCCGCTGTCCACCGAACAGCCCTCTCGCTGACGTCCGTCAGCAGCCTTGCGCTGCTGCCCGTCGGTAGCCCTCGCGCTGCTGTCTGTCGGTAGCCCTCGCGCTGCTGTCCGTCGGCGGGCCCTCTCGCTCAGAGGAAGAAACGGCATGCCTCAGCTCGTTGCCGCCGGAATTCGTGCCGATCGCGCGCGCCTGTCCGGAATCGATCTCGCCGTCTCGCCCGGATCCCGCTGGGGGATCATCGGCGAGAACGGCCGTGGCAAGACCACTCTGCTCCGCATCCTGGCCGGGACGCTCGCCCCGGACGCCGGAACCGTGCAGCTCACCGGCACTCTCGGGGTCGCCGGCCAGGAACTTCCGTACCAGCCGGGGGACACCGTCGGGACGCTGGTCGAAACGGCCCTGGCCGACTACCGCGCGGCCCTGCTCGCCCTCGAAGAAGCGGCCCGGGCGCTCCCCGAGACGGCCGACGACTACGCCCGGGCGCTTTCCGGGGCGGCCGACGACTATGCCCGGGCGCTCGACGCAGCCGAACGGCTCGACGCCTGGGACGCCGACCGCCGGGTCGACCTCGCGCTGGAACGACTCGGCGCGATCACCGACCGGGGGCGGCTCCTGGACACGCTCTCGGTCGGCCAGCGCTACCGGGTAAGGCTGGCGTGCCTGCTCGGCGCGGCTCACGACTTCCTGCTGATGGACGAACCGACCAATCACCTCGACGCGGACGGGCTCGACTTCCTGACTGATCGTTTGCGGTCACACCCGGGCGGGGTGGTGCTGGTCAGTCACGACCGGGAACTGCTCAGCGACGTGACCACGACGATCCTCGACCTGGATCCCACAGTGGACGGAAGGCCCGTGGTCCACGGCGACGGATTCGCCGGATATCAGCAGGGGCGGGCCGCGGCGCTGGCGCGCTGGGAACAGACCTACGACGAGCAGGTCTCCGCGCGGGCCAGGCTCTCCGAGTCGCTCGCCTCCGCGCAGGGGCGGCTCGTCACCGGATGGCGGCCGGACAAGGGGGTCGGGCGGCACAAGCGGGCCACCCGCGCGCCGGGGCTGGTCCGGTCGGCCCACCGCAGGCGCGATGAGCTGGACAGACACGCGGTCACGGCGCCACGGCCACCGGCCCGGTTCCGGATGCCGGAGCTGCCGGAACTGCCCGGGGTGACCCTGCTCGCCGCGGACGGGATCACCGTGGGGGAGCTGTCTCTTATACACA
>KL571378.1:28846-29084 GCA_000715855.1 Actinoplanes liguriensis | reverse complement strand
GCTCCAACGGGGCGGGGAAGTCGACGCTGCTCGCTGCTCTCGCAGGAGTTCTTCAACCCGATTCGGGTACGGTCTTGCGCGCTCACGGCGTACGCGCAAATCTTCTTTCCCAGGAGTCGGCGAACCCGGCCACCCATCGCTCGGCAGTGACCGGATTCGGTCTTCTGCCGGAGTCGGAGCTCGGTCGACTCTCCACCGGGCAGCGGCGGCGGCTCGACCTGGCGGCGCTGCTGGCCAC
>KL571378.1:25809-28630 GCA_000715855.1 Actinoplanes liguriensis | reverse complement strand
ACCTGGCGGCGCTGCTGGCCACCGAGCCGCACGTGCTGCTGCTCGACGAGCCGACCAACCACCTGTCGATCGGGCTCGTCGACGAGCTGACCGAGGCCCTGTTGCACACGCCGGCCGCGGTGGTCGTCGCCACCCACGACCGGCGGCTGCGCAGGGATCTCGGCGCCTGGCCCGAGCTGCACCTGAGCTCGAGCTGAGCCGTTCGCCCTGGGCCTGCCCGCGAAGAGCGGCTTTTGCCTCGGCGAACTCTCGAACCGCCTCTACACCGACATCGTCGTCCGACCCCGTCCCCAGCTGGCGCTGACGGTCGCTCCCGCACCCCGTCGCAGCCCTCAGCGCCAGCTCACTGCCGTCGGCTGGCGTTGACGGCTTTTCCAGCGGCCTGTTTGAGCCGTGAGTGCCAGCTGGCGGGCGTGGGCTGGTGCTGGGGGCCTTTTCGGCGGGCTTTTTGAGCCGTGGGTGCCAGCTGGCTAGAGCCAGGTTGTGGCGAGCCAGGCGGTGACGGCGGCGGCGATCAGGAGGGCGATGTTGAGGCCGATGACCTTGGTCTCGCCCCGGGAGACGTGCGTGACGATGCCGCCGATCTGGACCAGGACCAGGCCGATCGCGGCCGCCAGGGCCAGCGCGGTGGCGACGCCGGTGAGCGGCGGCAGGATCAGGCCGATCGCGCCGAGCACCTCCAGCGTGCCGATCGCCCGGACCAGCGGCATCGGGATCTGGTCGACCCAGGCCATCATCGGCCGCAGCCGGTCCTGGCTCTGGAACATCTTGATGCCGCCGCTGTAGAGGTAGAAGAGGGCGAGGAGCCCGCCCAGGATCCAGTACGCGATTTCCATGCTGACCCCAATGGTTACTGGTCGTAAGTGACCACATCATGCGTCAGTATGGGGAGGCTTACAAAAGGCACACGCGTGTGCCTGAGGCACAGGAGGTTGCGTGTCGGAGTACGAGCACACCTGCATGATCCGCGGTGACGGTGGCAAGACGTTGCGCGCGATCCTCGACCAGATCTGCAACAAGTGGACGCTGCTGATCGTGGCCACCCTCGATCAGGGCACGCTGCGCTTCAGCGACCTGGTCCAGCAGATTCCCGGCATCTCCCAGCGGATGCTGACCCTGACGCTGCGGAACCTGCAACGCGACGGACTGGTCGACCGGGCCGTCTTCGCCGAGGTCCCGCCGCGGGTGGAGTACACGCTGACCGCGGTCGGCAAGAGCCTGATCCCGCCCGCGCTGGCGCTCGCCGGCTGGGCGATCGAGCACGTCCCGCACATCGAGGAGAGCCGGAAGGCGTATCAGAGCGGCAGCTGAATGGTGAACGTGGCGCCGTGGCCGGGTGTACTGGCCACGGACACCGTGCCGCCGTGCGCTTCGGCGAGCTTGCGGACGATCGAGAGGCCGAGACCACTGCCGCCGGTCTGCCGGCTGCGCGACTTGTCCGCGCGCCAGAACCGCTCGAACACCAGGGACTGCTGCTCGGGCGGGATGCCGGGGCCGGTGTCGGAGACGTCGATGTGGAGGCGGCCCATCGCCGTACGGGAAATGATCTCGATTCTGCCCCCGGCAGGGGTGTGCCGGATGGCGTTGGTGATCAGGTTGCCGACCGCCTGCCGCAACCGGATCGGATCGGCGGTGATCAGCGCCGGTGACGCCGTGGTCGTCAGCGAGACGCCGGCCCGCTCGGCGGTGCCGGCGAAGGCGTCGGTGACCGCGGGCAGCAGCTCGGCGATCTCCACGAGCTGCGGGTGCAGGCGCAGCTCACCGGCGTCCGCCGCGGACAGGTCCTGCAGGTCGTCGATCACGTGCTGGAGCAGCAGCGCCTCCTCCAGCAGGGACGACATCAGCTCGCGGTCGAGCGGGACGACACCGTCGGCGGCCGCTTCGAGCCAGCCACGGATGTTCGTCACCGGCGTGCGCATCTCGTGCGCGATGTCGCCGACCATCGCGTGCCGCAGTTGCTCGACGTGCCGTCGGCGTTCGGCCATGTCGTTGAAGGCGGTCGCCAGCCGGGCCACCTCGTCACGCCCGGTCACCTTGACCGAGGCCGTCGCGTCGCCGTCGCGCATCCGGCCGGCGGCCGCGGTCAGTGCCCGGAGCGGGCGGACCAGACGTACGCCGACCAGCGCCGTCACCCCGATCGCGGCGAGCAGCACCAGCCCGGTCACCGCGATGATCCGGATCTGATTGGGCCTCGACAGGTCGAGTGTGGACGGCCTGACCTCACCGGGAGTGGTCACGAAAAGCAGCGCGGCCGGGGCGACCCAATTCGCCAGCTGTTCGCGGCGGCCGGCGGCGAGACAGCCCGCGACCGGCCGGTTGCGGAGCTGCCCGGTGCGAGCCGATTCCGGATCCGCCCAGGTCCACGTGTTGGCCAGGCCGATCTTGACCGCCGGGATGCCCTGACGGGCCAGGCACGCGTTGACCAGTTTGCCGAGCTGGGTCAGCGCCTTGGACTCGGTGGCGGTCGGAGCGGCCAGCGCCGCACGGCCCTCCTCGCAGGTCACGGTGTCGGCGCTCAGATCACTGCCGGGGGTCTCGATCCGGAGGCGGCCGGTGGCCTCCTCGACGATCTCCGCGTCGTGGGGGAGGACCCGCGCCTGATCCTCCCGGGCCGGCGCGCTCGGCGGCTCGCGCAGGCAGCTCTGCACGCGGGTGGCGATGATGCGCTGCTCGGCGCGCTCCGCGGTGGGCAGCCGGAACGGGCCGACCGCCCGCGGATCGATGCGATCGTCCGCGTCCGTGTCGAGGGGGTCGACGGTCACCGAGGCTTTCGCCGGCAGCGCCCCGGCGGCCGAGTCGGCGACTGTCTCTTATACACATC
>KL571378.1:21899-25622 GCA_000715855.1 Actinoplanes liguriensis | reverse complement strand
GGCCTCGCCGGTCAGGACGATCCGGTGGCCGGTCTGCCTCGCCAGTTTCGTGATCAGCGCGCCGACCTGTGACCAGTCCCGATGCGTGGCGGCGTAGCCGAGCAGCGAGTCGTAGATCTCGGCGTCGTCGGCGAGCGCCTGGCCCTGCTCCTGCTGGATGGCGCGGGTGGTGGTGCGGACCGCGAGCCAGGCGGTGGCGCCGATCGAGAGCAGGGAGACGACCGCGGACAGTACGAGCAGCCGGCGCAGCAGACTCCCGCGCGGCCTAGCCATCGGCGAGCTTGTAGCCGACGCCGTAGACGGTCAGCAGCCTCGCCGGGCGGCGCGGATCCGGCTCGATCTTGCGGCGCAGGTTCATCACGTGCACGTCGACGGTGCGGGCGGTGACGTACGAGTCGAAACCGTGCAGATGGCGCAGCAGCATCTCGCGCGTGAAGACCCGTCCGGGCTCGGCCGCCATCGTCCGGAGCAGGTGGAACTCGCCCGGGGTGCAGATCACCGGACGGCCGTCGGCGCGCACCTCGTGACGTACGGGATCGACTTGAAGATTTCCCACCCGCAGCACCGGATCCGAGGCCTGGGGCGCCGGACGGTTGCGGCGCAGCAGCGTGCGGACCCGGGCGGCGAGCTCGCGCGGGCTGTACGGCTTCGTCATGTAGTCGTCGGCGCCCAGGTCCAGCCCGAGCAGCAGGTCGTCCTCGCCGGTCCGCGCGGTCAGCATCAGCACCGGCAGCTCCGAGTCGCGCCGCAGGATCCGGCACACGTCCAGGCCGTCGACGCGGGGCATCATCACGTCCAGCACGACCAGGTCGGGCGGGTTGTGCCGGATCTCCTCCAGCGCCGCCCGCCCGTCACCGACCACGATCACGGCGTGACCCTCGTGCTCCAGATAGCGCTGCACGAGCTCGGCCTGCTTCGGGTCGTCCTCGGCGACCAGCACATATGCGCACACGGCGGCGAGTCTAAGCCGGTTGAGCCGGGCGAACGGGTCGAGAACGGGACCACTACCGGACAACAACAGGTTTCTGACAAGTCCTGACCAGAGTGCCCCACATGCCGAAGATCCTCTATTTGACCGCTGTGCTGTTGCTCGGCGCGTGCAGCTCGCCCAGCTCGCCCGCCTCCTCGGAGGGTGAGGTGGCGACCCTGGCCAGCACCGCTCCCACCGTCACCGCGTCGGCGAAATCGGACACCCGGCCGCAGCTGCGGCTCGACACCAGCGACGAGGAGGCGAACCAGTTCTGGGCCGCCTACGACGACTGCCTGGTCGCGAACGGCGTCAAGGCCAACCCGGTGGACCAGCCCGGTCCGGCCGGTCCGGGGCGGCGGCTCGACCAGAGCGGGGAGCCCAAGTCCGCGTACGTCGCCTGCGCCGGCAAGCTGCCGCGGCAGCCGCCCGAGCTGGACGAGGACGTCAACCCGAACTATGCCGCGCAGTGGAACAACCACGTCAAGTGCCTGCGGGCGCACGGCCTGAAGGTGCACGTGACCAAGCCCGGTGAGTGGACCTACGACTCCGCGGACACCGGCATTCCGGCCAACCAGAACCAGATCGAGCACGACTGCCTGCTCGAAGCGTTCGGCCATGGCTCTTAAACCGGCTCTTCGCGCGGCGGCCGCCGTCATCGCGGTCGCGTTGATCGTGGCGGGCGTGACGCTGGCGGTCCGTGACCGTCGTCCGGCGGCGCCCGCGCCCCAGGCCGATCCGACCATCACCACGATTGAGGTACGGAAGATGGATCTCACCGATGAGCGCACCGTGGCCGGGACACTCGGCTTCGGCCCGGCCCGAGTCGTCAAGGGTGCCGGCCAAGGCGTGATCACCAAGCTGCCCGCGGTCGGCCGGAAGACCAGCCGTGGCAAGGAGTTGTACCGGGTCGACGATCAGCCGGTGGTCGTCCTCTACGGCGACACCCCGCTCTTCCGCCCCCTGGACAAACCGGGTCTGACCGGGCGGGACGTGCTGGAGGTCCGGCAGAATCTGACCGCGCTCGGTTACTCCGCGCGATCGATGCACCCCGAGGTGTCGGACGCCGGACTGCTCACCGCGCTGAAACGGTGGCGCAAGGACCATGACCTGCCCGGGCCGGCCCTTACCCCGGCCGGCGCCGTGGTGCTGTCCGGGCCGAGCCGGGTCAGCGAGGTGAAAGCGCAGGTCGGAGACCCGGTCGAGGGGCCGCTGCTGTCGGTCACCGCCACCGAGGCCGCGGTTTCCGTGCCGATGAGCCCGGCCGACGCGGTCACCGTCCACACCGGAACCAAGGTGACCGTGATCACGCCGTCCGGCGCCTCGGTGCCCGCCAAGATCACCTCGGTCGGGCGGGCGGTCGCCGAGGGTGATGGCGGCGAGTCCGCCAAGGTCGACGTGACGATCACACCCGGCAAACCGATTTCGGCGTACGACGCGGCGTCCGTCCAGGTGCGCATCACCACGCTCGCCCGCAAGGGCGTCCTGGCCGTCCCGGTCGGTGCGCTGGTCGCGCTGGCCGAGGGCGGGTACGCCCTGCAACGCCCGGACGGCTCCCTGATCGCCGCCGAAACCGGGGTCTTCGCCGGTGGAATGGTCCAGGTCAGCGGCCCCGGAGTCACCGACGGCCTGACCGTGGTGACCACCCCGTGACCGCGCCGGCCCCGCCCGTCCTGTCGATCCGGGACGTCACCCGGGTCTACCGCGGCGGGGTGACCGCCCTCGACCGGGTCTCGCTCGAACTCGCGCGCGGGGAACTCGCGGCCATCGTCGGGCCGTCCGGCTCCGGGAAGTCCACCCTGCTGCACATCATGGGCACGCTCGACCTGCCGACCAGCGGAGACGTGGCGATCGAGGGCCGGGACGTCACCGCGCTCTCCGACCGCCGGCTCGCCGAGCTGCGGGGCCGCCGGATCGGGTTCGTCTTCCAGCAGTTCCACCTGATCGACGGGCTCAGCGCGGTGGAGAACGTGGCGACCGGGCTGCTGCACGCCGGGGTGCCGGTCCGCCGCCGCCGGGCGCTCGCCGAGGAGGCGCTCGACCGGGTCGGGCTGAGTCACCGCCGGGAGCACCGGCCCGGCCAGCTCTCGGGCGGCGAGAAACAGCGGGTGGCGATCGCCCGGGCGGTGGTCAACGCGCCGGCGCTGGTCCTGGCCGACGAGCCGACCGGCGCGCTCGACTCGGTGAGCGGAGAGGCCGTGCTGGACCTGCTGAGCAGGCTCAACGCCGAAGGGGCGACGATCGCGGTGATCACCCACGACCGGGAGATCGCGGCCCGGCTGCCCCGGCGCATCACCATTCGGGACGGGCGGATCGATGCTGCCCGGTGACGTCCTCCGGCTCGGGGTGGTCGGCCTGCGCACCCGGAAACTGCGGGCCGCGCTCTCCGCCCTCGGCATCGCGATCGGCATCGCGACCATGCTCGTGGTGACCGGGATCCCGGCGTCCAGCCGGCAGGCGGTGGCCGACCGGCTCGCCGCGCTCGGCACGAACCTGCTCCGCGTACAGCCGCAGAGCGCGGGGGACCAGCCGGCGCCGTTGCCCGTCGAATCGGTGGCGATGGCCGCGCGGATCGGGCCGGTCACCGGGGTCAGCGCGGTCGCCAACGTGCACGCGGTGGTGCGCAGGTCGGACCTGATCGACCCGTACGACGGATCGGGTCTGACCGTGCTGGCCACGCGCACCGACCTGCTCGCCGCGGTGAACGGCCGGGTCCGCTCCGGGCAGTTCCTCACCTGTCTCTTATACACATCTCT
>KL571378.1:19011-21686 GCA_000715855.1 Actinoplanes liguriensis | reverse complement strand
GTCTCGGGCTGCGCGAGATCCGGCCGGACCGTCCGGCGTCACAGGTCAGCATCGGCAACCGCTGGTTCACCGTGACCGGCATCCTGGCGCCCGTGCCACTCGCCCCCGACCTCGACCAGTCGGCGCTGGTCGGCTGGGACGTGGCCGGTCAGCTGCTCGGCTTCGACGGACATCCCACGGTCATCTACGTACGCTGCCGGGAGGCGGCCATCGAGCAGGTCCGCGAGGTGCTGCCGGCCACGGTCAGCCCGCAACTGCCCGGGCTGGTCCGGGTCTCCCGCCCGTCCGACGCGCTGGCCGCGAAACGGGCGGCGGACAGTGCCTTCGGCGCCCTGCTG
Organism: Actinoplanes liguriensis; assembly: GCA_000715855.1. Lineage (GTDB taxonomy): Bacteria > Actinomycetota > Actinomycetes > Mycobacteriales > Micromonosporaceae > Actinoplanes > Actinoplanes liguriensis. The sequence goes on along the minus strand of KL571378.1, from coordinate 21,348 downwards.
CTCGGCCTGGCGGGGGTGTCGCTGCTGGTCGGCGGGGTGGGCGTGGCCAACACGATGGTCATCTCGGTCCTCGAACGCCGTCGCGAGATCGGCCTGCGCCGCGCGCTGGGGGCGCCCCGCGGCCACATCCGCCTGCAGTTCCTGGCCGAGTCGGTGCTGCTCTCCGCGCTGGGCGGCGGAGCCGGCACCACGATCGGCGTGGCCGCCACCCTCGGATACGCCACCTGGCAGCACTGGCCACCGGTGATCCCGCCGGTGACCGTCGCTGCCGGGCTCGGTGGCGCCGTGCTGGTCGGGGTGGTGGCCGGCGTCTACCCGGCGATGCGGGCCGCCCGCCTCACCCCGACCTCGGCCCTGGCCGCCTAGTTCCCTACTACTTGCAGTGCCAGACCACCGGCTGGATCGTGCCGCTCGCGTCGTTGGACTGGCCCCCGATGGTCCGCCCGTCGTCGCTGATCGTGTTGGCGATGTCGGCCAGGGAATCCTCCTTGATCGGGGCCAGTCCCGGCAGCTTGACCAGCTTGTCGCCGGCCAGCAGCTGGGCGCCGCCCTGCGCGGCGACACCGGTCTGCCAGCCCAGCGCGTTCACCGCGTCCGCGCTCTTGTCGATCTGGGCGACCACCTGCATCTCACCGGTGCGCAGATTCCAGCGGATCGCCTCGATCTGGCCCTGCGCCTTCTTCGCCCCGGACGCGGCCTTGGCGCCGGCCTCGTTCGCCACCCCGATGACCCAGCCGTCGCGGATGTGGAAGGCGCGCCCCTCGAACTGCTTGCCGTCCGTGTCGGGCAGGCGCAACGCGTGGTGGGTGCCGTCCGGCAGCCACACATACGGCACCTTGTTGTCGAGGGTGCCGACCACGGTGCCGTCCTCGTCGATGTCCACCGCTTTCGCCGTCCCGGTGCCCGACGGGACGGACAGCCGGGTCGGGCTCGTCGACGCCGTGGGCCAGAGCAGCGCATGCACGCCGTCATCCCCGGCGATCGCGCCGGCGTCGTTGATCGCGGAGGCCTGCGCGGGCTGCGCGCTGGGCAGCTGGGTGACCTTGCCGTTGCGGTACACGAACGGGAACGCGCCCGCCGACAGGTAGCTCCAGCCGACCGCGGTGCCGCTCGAGTTCACATCTTCCAGCGACTCCTCGCTGTCCCCCGGGAGCTGCACCTCCGTGCCCACCCCGCTGTGCCAGACGACCGCCTGGTATCCACCGCCGTCCGGGTAGGACCGGCCGACGAAGTACTTCCCGGCGGGGTCGCTGCCGGAGATCAGGGCCGAGGGCTTGCCGTTCGGCACCGCGAGCTTCTCGACCGTGCAGCTCACCGGGGCGTTCGCGGCCTTCGCCGTCGACGTGGGCGTCCTGGTCGCCGCCGGCAGCGTCGGGTTCGCCGACGGCCCGGACGAGCTGATGATCACGCCGCCGACGATGGCGGCCGCGGTCAGCGTCGCGGCACCGGCGTAAGTAGCGCCCCGGACCACCCGCTTGCGGCGCGCGGTCGAGATCGCCAAGTCGATGTCCACCGTGGACGGCAGGCGAGGCTCGGTGTCGAGTGGGCGCAGAAGATCGAAGTCGGATGGCATGTCGGCTCCTCAATTCGTGGCGGCGAGCTCGGGCTCACCAAGCAGGCGTCGCAGGGCGGCGAGTCCCCGGGAGGTGTGACTCTTGACCGTGCCGGAGGTGCAGCCGAGGGTCGCCGCGACCTCGTCGACCGGCAGGTCGTAGAAGAACCGGAGCACGAGCACGGCCTGCTGTCGTCGCGGCAGCCGGGCCAGGGCCGCCCGCACGACCAGGCGCTCCTCGACGGCGCCCGGCTCGAGCGGCGGCGGCTCGGGCGCATGCCGGAACAACCGCACCCGGGACCAGGACAGCCGCCGCTCGTCCACGAACGACCTGACCAGCATGGTTCGCACGTACGCGTCGAGGTGCTGGGCGGCGCTCGCCCGGCGCCACTTCAGGAACAGCGTGGTGATCGTCTGCTGCACCAGATCGTCGGCACGGTGGTCGTCACCGGCGAGAAGGAACGCCAGTCTTCGCAGCGCGGGTATGCGCGCCGTGACGTACTCGATGTACTCCTTCTCCGAGCCATCCCGCATCGCATCGCCCTTCCGTCGGTTCATCACCCCTCAGACGGGTCCGGTGGAGCACCCGGTTGTCACGTCGCCCGAAGCATTTTCACCCTCCACGACGTCACCCTGTGGTGCTGTGCGTGTCAGCGGACGGGACGTGGGCCGGTCCCTAACCTGGACGACGTGATCAAGGACGTGGTGCGCGGTGTGTTCCGCCGCTGCCTGCCCGTCCTCCTGGCGCTGGTGCTGACACTCGCACCTGTCTCTTATACACATCT
>KL571378.1:18338-18716 GCA_000715855.1 Actinoplanes liguriensis | reverse complement strand
AGCCGGACGAGGCCGCGGCTGACGACGACGCGGTGACCGCCGATGCGGTCATCGATCGTGAGCAGGTCCTGACGGCGCAGAACACCGTTTCGGCCGGTGTCTCCCGCGCGCCGCCCGCCGCCGCCGTTTAAGCAGGCATCGACGGCGGGCTGCCCGCCGATCTTCGTACCCCAGTAAGGATTTTGAGGGTGAACCCTGTGCCGCAGACACTGCTGACCGAATCGACGGTTCCGGTGGTCATCTGGATGGTGTTGATGGTGGCCGCGATTCCCGCGGTCATGCTGCTGGCCAGCCCGCAGGCGGTGCAGCGCCCGGGCCGGCTGGTGATGACGTTCGTCGAACTGCTGCGTTGCCACCTCGAAGCACGGGAGCAGGCCC
>KL571378.1:17616-18078 GCA_000715855.1 Actinoplanes liguriensis | reverse complement strand
GAGACAGTCGCGGGTCGCGGCGGCACACGCCGACATGGTGGTCCAGCACCGGCAGCAGCACTGGTGTGAAGCCGTGCAGCGCACCGACGAGACGTGGCTGACCTGGCAGGCGAGTGAGCAGCGGGTGACCCGGGGCCGTGCCGCGGCGATGTTCGCCGCGCCGTGGGCCGCCCGGACCTCCACCGAGCGCACCGACCGGACCAGGTTCCTGCACCGCAGCGTGGCCGCCGCCGTGGAGCGCGGCGACCTGCCCGCCGCGGCGCTGACGGAAGTGCTGTCCGGCCGCGGCGGCTGGGATTCGTGGCTGCACCCGGTGGAACAGGAGCTGGTCATTCTCCAGACGATCGCCGGCCATCGCCAGCAGTGCCACCGGCTGGCGGCCGTCGCCGAACGGGCCGCCTGGCACGACATCCAGCACGCCGCCGCGACCCGCGACAGGCTGCGAGGCGAAGCCCTCACGGT
>KL571378.1:16082-17415 GCA_000715855.1 Actinoplanes liguriensis | reverse complement strand
AACACCGGCTGCGCCCGGTCCTCGAACACTGGACCATTCCGGCGCTACGCCTGACCTGGGACCACCGACTGGCATGACCCGGGTCGCCCGACCGATTCAGGTGAGATGGACGATCAGGACCGTTGTCACGACGGCCAGAACGAGCAGGCAGAGGACCAGTCCCTCACTGATCTCGATCCGGCACGTGCCGCGGTGGAACAGCAGGGCGGGCCTGCGGTGATGGATGATCCGGCGCTGGCGTGCGGTCCAGACGGTGCCGGTCATGACGGGTGCGGTTCCCCGGTCCACGTGGGTGGCCCCGCCCTGACGCGGGATCTGCACGGTGGTGATCGTTCCGCTGACCACCGGGCCGGTCAGGACCGGAACCATCGCGGTGGAGCTGGACGTGTCGCCGGCGTCGATGGCGTTCCGGTCGGCCTCGTCCGAGCTGGCGGGTATCTCGATGGTGACGGTGGTGTCGTCCGGGAACAGGCCGGTGCGCAGGGCCTTGAGCGCGCTGACGGCGTGCTGCTGCTGCCGCTGAAGGGCCTGGTGGTTGTGAATCCAGGCGTTGATCTGTGCGGTGGGCAGGTCGCAGGCCTGCAGGAACCCGCGGGTGAAGGTTTCGGAGGCGGTGACCGTGCCGTTGAGGACGTTGTAGACCGTGGTCTTCTTGAGCACGATCTTCTTGACACCGTCCGGGCCTGCCGCCGCGCGTTGCTCCGAACGGGCGATCACCTCGCGGGCGGTCAGGCCGGCCCGTTCCATGATCGTGCGCAGGACATCGGCGAGGTCGTTGAAGTCGCTGAGCCGGCGAGGGCCATCAGCGGGGGAGAGCATCGGCGGCAGTGCGCCGGGCCATTCGGGCTCGTCCAGTGACAGGTGCTCGGCCAGCAGTGGCTGTGGCGTGCCCTGCTCGGGCTGGTCCGCGGCGGCCTGCTTCGCTTTCTTCTTGAGGTTCTTCTCGGCCTCGGCCGCTTCCCAGAGCGTGCGGACGGTGTCGACGGTCAGGGCGTTGGCGTGGCAGCCGCGCAGGTAAGCCTCGACGCATTCCCAGGTGGGGTATTTGTGGCCGCCGGCGGCCTGGGACAGGGCGGAGGCGGTCATCAGGCCGGTCTTGGCCATGGTGCGGTAGACCGGGCTGCCCGCGCCCGTGCGGATCTCCCGCAGGCGCGCGGCCAGCTCGCACAGTGCGCTGGGGGTGGTGGGCAGCGGGTTCTCGGCGCGTCCGATCATGGTGAGCACCTCAGGCCGTCCGGCCGTCCGGCTTCCCCACGGGCCCACCGGAGTCCAGGTCATCGGGCTGCGCCCCGGGGCCGGGGCGGCCCGGCTCGTGTCCGCCGGGGGCCAGCAG
>KL571378.1:9499-15852 GCA_000715855.1 Actinoplanes liguriensis | reverse complement strand
CGGCCGATGTCGCCGATCAGCGTGATCCCCGCGACGCCGGCACCGGCGGCCATGGCGTCGTTGCCCAGGATCCCCATCACGACGCTGAACGACATCAACAGCGCGGCGAGGATCGCCAGGGTCCACAGTGCCCACGGAGAAGGATCATTGGTGGCGGTCATTGGGTTTCCCCTTCGACTCGTGTCCCTCCAAGGAAGGGATTAGTGGAGCCTGCGGTCGGGTAGACGACCGCAGGCTCCGGGATCTGGACAGTCAGCGTCGTGACCAGCGGCGGAGGGTTTCGCACTCCCTCGACAGCTCCGGCTGACCCCGAGATCTTCTCAAACGGGAACGGCGGATGCACGTGCATCCGCAAGTGCAAAAGTCGATCATGCGACGCTACCGGCCTTGATCACCGCACGATTCCGAGATCAAGGGAGGTGATTTTGTTTCCATTTCCTCGGGCCGGCGTTGCCGGAAAGCCCGTGAACAAGTTCCATGGGAGTACGTCCGGTGACCGCTCTGGCGGGCGCCGGACCGACCACAATCGACTCTCCGTGGATCTGGACAGTCAGTGGTTCGGGGGCCGCTCGTTCGCACCGGGCCGGCCCCCTCAGTCTGTCCGGGAAACGGCGTTCCGGCAGGTGGCCGCGAACAGTCCATCGACGCTACGCCATTAGGGTGATGGTGGATGGGCCGTTAGTACGACCCGTGCTGCCGGTGTCCCTTCCGCGCCGAGCGGGGAAGTAAGCCGTTATTTGCGCGATCACGGAAAGTATTCATTCCCACTCGGGGAGTTGCCCCCGGATCGTCGGCCGAGCATTGTTCAACGATCTCGCCGGTAGAGATCCACAGGACTGACTCGGACCCCGCAGCGAAAAAATCGCAATCATCCTCCCGAGTGTCACTATCGCCGGCGCCGGTTCGTCTCAGCGGCTCTCCGGTTCGCGCCTCGTGGTCAGTGGCACAGGTAGATCAGGTTCCGGAGCCGGCTCAGCGCCGGTGCGGACAGGTCGAGCAGGCCGGCCGCGGCCAGATGCGGCTGCAGCACGTCCCTCAATCGGAAGTGCCACACCAGCCGGTCCTCGCCGTTGCGGCATTTCGCCAACTGCGCGGTCAGCTCCTCCCAGCCGATGTCCATGCCCTTGCCGTCAGCGCCGCGTTGCAATGCCGCGAGGCTGTTGTCCACCAGGAGCCGGATGGCCGCGAGGAGGGCCGCGTGACTGTCCGAGGCGTCGAACATCCCGGGATCCATGGTGGCTCGGCTGTGATCGTCCCCGTGTACGCCGTTCGCCAGCACCATGGCGTCGCCGGCGGGCAACGCGCCGTCGAGCATCATCCGGAACAGCCGGCCGTCCCACAGGAGCCGTGTCTGGTAGGGGCCCGGCGCCTCGGTGCCCGGGGCGAGCGGCGCGAGTCCGCGGCCGGTGAGGAAGTCGAAGACGAATTGCAGGTCAACTGTCACGCCCGCCGGCAGCGCCGCCTCGGCGTCGATGGAGTTCCGCACGGTGGGCTCGATCGGCCGAGGGCCGTGCTGGAAGGAATCGGTGCGCTGGGCGATGGTGTGGGCCAGCTTCATCACATTCAGCCATCGATCGGAGGCCGGCACCGACCCGGCGAGCCTGTCGATCGCGTCACCGACCGCCGGTGACCGCAACTCGGTGAAGTTCGCGCTCCAGTAGTCCCGGGCTTCCTCGTAGCTGTTGAGGGACAGCAGATTCCGCAGAACCTCGGGCACGCGGTTGTCCAGCGCGGGCATTTCGCCGAGCTCGTGCAGAGCCCGGTTGACCATGGTCTGCGTCAGGAGCCGGCCTTCGCCGAGCACGATCGGTTCCGCCGCGCCCGGTACGTGCATCGACCACAACGACGTCACGTCCAGCCCGGTGGCGACCTTCGTGGGGTACACCGCCACCCCGCCGGAACGCGCGGCGGTCTCGCGGGTCTGCGGTGTGTCGGCGGTCGAGATGACGAGCGGCCGGCTGTCCCGGATGTAGTGGCGGAAACCAGCGTTCGTCACGGCGGTGATCTGTCGCGGTTCCAGATCCTTGTGGCTGTCGGTGGCCTTCGCGTCCTTGGCGAACCGGGCGTCGACCATGATCGTCGGCACGCCGCCCAGGTCCACCGCGTCCAGGCCGAGCCGGCTCGTGGTCTGCTCGGGCCACATGCCGATCCGCGTCTGATCCTGCGGTCCCGCTGTCGTCCCGGTCGGCGGATTGATCGGCGATCGGCCGGCCGGCTCACGGCCGAGGGGCGGAGTCTCCTGCCGTACGCCGTTGGGGTCGAGCACCAGCACCCGTGCGCCGGGCTGCTCCAACAGCTCGGTGAACGGGTCGACAGCGCCGTCGACCGCGAACGGCACCGGGGTGTTCCGCCCGGCCGGCAACCACTGAAGGCTCCCGTCCCCGGCCGGGACCAGCGCATGGATCTGCTCACCACCGACCACCAGGGCGAAGTTGCCGGGATGACGCTGGAGGTGGGACTGCAGGGCGTCCGGCCGCGCGGGCTGCGGGCCCTCCGGACCACCGATGGCCTCGACCACCTGGTTCGGCGTGATCATCGGTTGCCGGAGCAGATCCGCGACCGCCGGTGGGACGGTGGCCCCGACCGAGTGGATCGCCGTCAGATAGGCGCCGAGCGTGTGCCACGCCGAGTGCGGGCCCGCCCCGGGTTCGGCGGCGCGCATGAACTCGTCGACCGAGGAGAACCGTCCGGCCATCGCGTCGACCGCCGCCCGCCGCTGCGCGTTCACCGCATCCGGCAGCACCAGGTACGCCGACGGCGTTCCGTCCCCGGTCACCTGTCCCGCCGCGTCCACACCGACGCGGTCCACGGCCCACCGGGTGCTCGTCACCGGCAGGTCGAGGGCGTTCGCCACGCTCCGCTCGACGTCGGCGTCGGCGACCGGGTCACCGTTCGCGTCGACGACCTTGACCTGCAGGCCGGCCCGCAACCCGGCATCCCGGAGCAGATTGACGCGCAGGGCCGGGTCGATCCCCGTGGCGACCTGGTCACCGCGCACGAACACCGTGACCCGGCCCGGGGTCGTCATGGACGGGGTGACACTCCGCAGGTGGTCGTCGATCGGGTCCGGAGTTCCGGCGGGCTGCCAGTAGACCCCGATCCCCGGACCCGTCACGGTGTGCAGGAACCCCTCGAGGCAATCAGCGGGACTGGCCATGTCAGCTCCTTACTCCGGTCTCAGGCCGAGGCCGGCTGCGCGTCGACCGGCATGAACAGCTCGGCGATCGCCCGGTGCCGCCCGACCGCGGTCACCTCCGGGAGGCGGTAGCCGTTCGCGCGGATCGCGTCGAGCAGCTCCGGGTCCGGCGCGAGGCCGTGCCGGCGCAGGTAGTGGGGCACGGTGTCGGTCCACGTCCAGCGACCGTCGGTGCGGTGATCGAGGGAGACCGTGAGCCCCTCCTCCGGCGCGAGGATGTCGATCATGCGCTCGGTCGACGACAGCAGCACCGGCGCGTCCTCCAGGTAGCGCAGAACGCGGTCCCGTTCCTCGCCGTCCAGCCGGGCATGGTCGTCGGAGAAGTAGGGGCCGCGTTCCGGGTCGACTCCGTCGAAGGCCTTGGCGATCGCCACCGGGCGGTCCGCTTCGGCCGCCCACAGCAGCGCGGCGCCACGCCGGAGCTCCAGGTGGTATGCCGACATCGCGTCCCGCACCGGCCGCATCTCGACGAGCGGCGCCGACTCCCCGGCACCGGCGAGGACGGACATCACCTCGGCGGTCCGGGTGGCCAGGTCGGCGCCGGCCTCGCCGACCTCGACGAGGAACACCCGCGCCCGCTCGCCCTGGCCGAACCCCCGCGTGGTCTCCCGCCACGAACGCCACAGGGCGACCGTGCCGGGCACCGCGGTGGCCGCGGCCACCGCCACCTGATCGGTCTCGTCACCGAACAACGCCTCGGGCATCCAGTCCCGGGAGGTGAGGTCGACGACCGGCGGCACCCAGACGCCCTCCTCCACCACGCCGTCGGCGATCGGCCGGAAAACGTGCCGCGGCTCGTCGGCCGTGCGCTGCTGGGTGGCCCGCAGCGCCCGCGCGATCTCGGCGGACCCGGCCAGGGCGGTCAGACGGTCGAGGTCGTCCGGGGAGATCAGCGCGTGGGCCGTGGCCAGGCCCCGTGTCACGCTGTCCAGCAGAGCCGGGATGTCTCCACGGGCCAGATCCAGCCGGGCGTCCGCGAGGTCCCGGGGCGGCAGGACGCCGCCGAGTCGCAGCAGCAACCGGTGCAGGTCTTCGTCCATCGGTGGCCCTCCTTTCTGTTTCGGTTCGGGCGGGAGATCAACAGTCCAGGACGCTCTGCATGGTCCGCTGAATCTCGTTGACCTGCTCGGGCATCCTGGCCTTGAGGCGATCCAGGCCGTCGACCAGGTTCATCTTCTCCACCCGCGTGAACTGGCCCTTGTACTGGTTGAAGCTGGTCAACGCCGCGTCGAGGTCCCCGGCCGCCAGCGCCGCGTCAATAGCGCTGAGCGTCGGCAACGACAGGTCGACGGTGCCGGCCGCCGCGACCATCGACGAGAAGTGACCGACGGTCAGCGCATCCGGGGCGTCGGTGCCGAGCTTGCCGGCTGCCCGCATCTCGCCCAGCGAGTCCATCAGCTGACCGCCGCGCTTCGCGTTGTCGGTCATGCCGTAGTCGAAGACGAGGTCGGCGTGTCCGACCGCGCCGAACTCGAGCACCGGCTTGATGATCGCGACCTTGGGCAGGTTACCGACCCGTTCCGACATCGCACTCACCTCGCCGAGGTGCTGCGTCATCTGCTCCGCGGACCAACCGGCCTCGCGGAAGCGCTCCTTCGACCCCGCCAGATCGGCCGCCCAGATCATGGCAGCCAGATCGTTGCTGACCGGCTTGATGGCGGAGGTGGGTGTCGCCATCTCCTTCGCCCGGTCCAGCAGGCCCGCCGTGATCCCCTCCGTGATCACGGACGGCAGCTGGGCCCGGCCGGCGGTCCGCGGCAGAGTGAAGGTGAACCGGGGGCCGAGGCTGAGTCCACCCTGGTCACCCTTTGCCAGAGTCTGATGGATCAGCGGCGCACCGTACGGCACCGCCGCGTTCAGCAACTCGTTGGTGTCCCGGCCGCGGGTGGACAGGAAGGCCTGCCGGTTGCGCTGGGCGAACTGCTCCAGCATCAGGCGCGCCGAGGCGACGTCCTGAGGCGCGACCTTCTGATTCGCACCGAAGCCGTTCACCCCGACGTCGACGATCGGGTTGACGTCCGTCGCGCCCGCCGCCAGGCCGTCGTAGTAGGCGTTGGCCTCGGCGGTGGCCGGAATCGGGTGCGACGACGCGACGAAGACGTTCGGACGGACCTCCGTGACGTTGCCGGGTCGCCACACCTCCCAGGTCGGCTCCGCCGTGCCGGTCCGTTCAGCGACCGGCGCGAGTGGCTCGATCGCGCTGCCCTGGTGCTCCACGGCGCCCTGGACGTGCACCGGGTCGTTCAGGCCCTTCCCGAGGAAGGCGGCGCGGGGCAGGTCCAGGAGGTTGCCGAGGGCGTCGGTCAGCGGGATGCCGCCGCCGGACCGGACCTCGTCCATGGCCTGCCGGAGCGAGACGCCGTGCTGCCGCAGCCGCGGGATCACCTCACCGGCCGGCGTTCCCGGCGCCTTCGTGATCGAGCGGAAGCCACCGGTGTTGAGGCGGATCGAGCCGTCCGGGGCGATCGTGCTCCCCATCGCCAGGACATCACTCTCGCCGGCCGCCGGCGCCTGCACCTTCGCGCCGCCGACGGCGCCGATCACCGCGCGTTGCGGGTTCCACCGGCCATCCGCGACCAGCTCCCGCCACAGGTCGGTGAGGAACGAGTCCAGCGCGTCGACGCCCGGCAGCGCGGGATCGCACTGCACCAGCGCGATGTCCAGGTCATGGGAGCGCGGGTCGTTCAGGATGATGTCCTTGGCCTGTGCCGGGGTCACCGCCCGGCCATGCAGCACGCCGAAGCCGCCGATGCCCTCGAGCGAGAGGTGGTAGGTCCCGTCCGGGAGCCGCAACCTCCGGTCGATGTCGGCCCTGGGCGTCTGGTCCTCGCCGAACAACAACGCACCGGGACGGTCCGGCAGGTATTCCACCCGGGATGCCGGATCCGGGTGGACGTCGAGATCCTCGGCGAGCTCCCCGGCTCGCATGGACCATTCGTCGGCCTTGGGCGAGCGGAACATCCCGCCCTGCGACGAGCGGGAGCCGCCCTGCGACGAGCGGGAGCCGCCGTGCGACGACCTCGGAGGGCGGGTGCTGGGGCCGGCCATCGAGAGCCGGCCGAAGTTGTCTGCCAGGTCGTCGGGCTCCTCGTAGAGCACCGACGTCCGGCGGGCGCTGAGCGCCTCGGACGGCCGCCGGGCTGTCTCTTATACACAT
>KL571378.1:7585-9308 GCA_000715855.1 Actinoplanes liguriensis | reverse complement strand
AGAGATGTGTATAAGAGACAGGATCCGGTCCGTGGAGGTGCGCCGCAGTGGACCGCCCTCGAAAGAGAAGCCTTCCGACCAGGTCGAGGTCGCGCCGGTGGGAACCCGTGCCAGGCTGCCGGGCCCGAAGGAGCTCTGGCGGCTCTGCGGCGGGGAGGGCTCGATGCGTACCTGCTGGATCAGTTGCTCCATGTAGTAGGCGTCGACGTCGATGCCGCCTCCGTCCTGCATGATGCCTTCGACGTCCGCCTTGATCCGGTTCAGCACGAAGATCGGGTGGACCATGTCGAGCCCGCCGCGGCGCGGTGGGCCACTGACCGGCTGCACCAGCGGCGTCTGCGAGTTGCGGTATCCGCGGTCGGCCATCTCCCGCGACCGGTAGATCTTCTGCTCGTAGAGCCTGGCCTGCGCGGTCCAGTACGACTTCGGCACGGCATCCGGGTCGAGCAGCGGAGCGTTCGCGTCGTACGAGGCTCGGGAGTGGACGAGGATGTCGGCCGCGTGCACCAGCACCTGACCCCGGAGCTTCCACACCGATATCCTGAGGGAGCTGATCTCGCCCCGCTGGATCTTGTTGAGGAGGGCGGGCACCTCGGTGGTGTCCAGCACCCCCCTGCGCATGACGCCCTCGAAGACGTGCGCCTGGATCTCGCCGCTGGAGACCTCCACCAGGTGGTGGGAGGCCAGGCGCCAGAACTCGAAGTAACCCGGGGTGCCCATGTTGTAGTTCGGCAGGCCGAACAGAATGTCGTCGGCGATGGCCCCGAGCGGCGTGCTCTCCAGGATCCGCTGGTTCCGCTGGTGGGCGATCCGGTCCGCGACCTCGGGATTCAACTTCCCCCAGAGGGCGAGCCGGTCCCGGTAGAAGGCACGCTGCTCACTCAGCCAATCACGGAAATTCGGATTCGGTGTACGGCCGTCCGGCAGTTTCTGGTTGTCCAGCCACTGCGTGTGCGGCACGGAGAGGGCACCCGCACCGGCCATCAGCTCGACGAAACGAGGAACGAGGCTGCCACCGAACTGTGTGCCGACGGCCGCCGTGATGGCATCGGCCGCGAGACCGTTGACCTGCCGCTCATAGAACTCGTACGTCAGCTGGCGCTTGTATCCCACGAACGCCATCCGGATCTCCGGGTCGAACCAGAGGTGGTCGTACAACCCGAGCCGGCTCTGGAACTTGTCGAAGTCGTTGTGCACGCTCGCCTGAGTGATTCCGGTTCCGGTGACGGGGAGATACGACACCACGTCCTCGGGATCCTCGAGTGCCCGGCGCATGGGCGCGCTCGGCGGCAACGCCCGGATCTGCGCGTACGACATGCCCATGAACGCCGCGAACGCGTCCCCGATCGCGGTGCCGCGTGGATATTGCGAGACCTCGGCGTACGACATACCCATCACTTGTCGCAGGACCGCGAGCTGGGCCTCCGGCGAGACGTACGGTGCCGGCGCAGCCCGGGGTGGCGCGTAGGCGTAACCGCCCCGCCCGTACGGATCCATGAAGGTGATGGAACCCGGTGGCAGGTCGGTGGCGGGCAGGTGCTCGCCCAGGGCACGCAGCTTCCCGGCAAGGTCGGCGGTGACGGTCAGCGGCCTCCCGGCACGGGACGTCACCGCCACTCCCTCGCCCCGGGCCAGCGACAACGCCGGCGCGTGCATCCGGACCATCGGCGTGCGCCCGGCGGTGGTCGCCGGTGCCTCCGGGGCGTCGGTGTAGGTCCGGATG
>KL571378.1:1943-7381 GCA_000715855.1 Actinoplanes liguriensis | reverse complement strand
CCTCCGGGGCGTCGGTGTAGGTCCGGATGAGGTTCGGCGCCAACCCCAGCCGGCCGTCCGGCCGAAGCGTGGTCGACGATGCCAGCACCTCGCTCAGCTGGTCCGGTGCCGCGTCGGCGTCGCGCGGCAGCAACGTGGCGGAGGGGAAAGCCGTCAGCTTGGGATATCCGTCGGGCAGCCGGGCGAAGAACGCGGCCGCGGCGTCGTTCAGGCCGTCGGGCGATATCGCCACGTCGCAGACGACCAGGACGATGTTCTTGCCGAGCGACCTCGCCGAGTCCGCGGCCAGGCCTTTCAGCACGTCGGTGATCGCGTCCTGCAGGCCGTCCGGCCCACCCAGCAGGGCCCCGTGCATGAAGATCGGGTACTCGTCCGGCCGGAAGCGCGGGTTCGCCGTGGTGACCCGGTCCACCAGCGCCTGGTCGCCCACGACGAGACCGTCAGCGCCCTGCAGCGGGAAGGTGGTGCGCTCGAACGCCGGTTGCTCGGCCTCCCGGACTCCGGGGGACTGGGCCGACGAACTCGAGGACCTCCGATCGGAGCCGAACTCCGACGGTCCGTAGAAAGTCGTCGCCCTGCGCTGCAGAGGGTTCGGCGCGAAGGAGAAATCGTCGCCCCAGACCGTGGCGTCGGCACCCGTCGGTGTCCGGCCCAACGGGGGCGCCGGGAAGCTGTTCTGCCGGCTCGGTGCCGGTGAGGTCTGGTCCCGTACCTGCTGGATCAGCTCCTCCATGTAATCCGGCCCGACGCGGATACCGCCCCCGTCCTCCAGGATCTCGTCGACATCCGCGTTGATCTTGTTCAGGACGAAGACCGGGGCCGTTCCCGTGGCGCCGCGACGCCCGGTCGGGCCGTCCACCGGGTCCAGCTCCGTGAGCGAGTTCCGGTACCCGCGCGAAGCCATCTCCTGTGACCGGTAGATCTTCTGCTCGTACAGCCGGCCCTGTCTGTTCTTGTAGGACTGCGAGACGGTCTTCGGGTCGAGCATCGGCGCGTTGCGGTCGTACGAGGCACGCGAATGGATGTAGATGTCGACCGAATGGACCAGCACCCGATCGCGCAGTTTCCAGACCGATATCTTGAGGTTGTCGATCTTCCCCGACTGAATCTTCTCCAACAGGGCCGGCACCTCGGTCTTGTCCAGCACGCCGTCGCGCATGACGCCCTCGAACACGTGCGCCTCGATCTGCCCGCTGGAAACCTCCACGAGATGCTGGGAGGCCAGGCGCCAGAACTCGAAATAGCCGGGAGTGCCCTGGGTGTAGTCCGGCAGGCCGAACAGGATGTCGTCGGCGATCGCACCCAGCGGGGTGCTCTCCAGGATTCGCTGATCGTTTTCCTGAGCGATGCGGTCGGCGACCGCCGGATTCAACTTTCCCCAGAGAGCGAGCTTGTCCCGGTAATAGGCGCGCTGCTCGGCCAGGAAGTCGGTGAAATCCGCACGATCCTGGTTGTCCAGCCACTTGTGGTGCGGAACGGAGAGCGCGCCGGCGTCGGTCATGAGCTTGACGAAACGGGGCACCAGACTCGTACCGAACTTGACGTTCACGGCGGCCGCGATCGCCTCGTTCGCGGCCTCGCCCGGATCCTCGTACGCCGTGAAAGCGTCCCGGGTGAGGCCCACCACCTGCCTCTGCTGGAACTCGAACGTCAGCTGCCGTTTGTAGCCGAGGAATGCGAAGCGGATCTCCGGGTCCGACCAGAACGCGTGGAACAGGGCCAGGCGGCTCTGAAAAGCGTGGAAGTTGCGGTGCACGTTGTCCTGGGTGATGCCCTCACCACTCACCGGAAGACTCGACACGACGCCCTCCGGATCGAGGAACGACTGCCGCAGGGGGTCGGTGTCCGGCAGGGCCAGGATATCGGCGTACGACATGGCCATGAACCTGTCGTAGGCATCCCGCACCGGATCACCGGCCGGAAGCCGGCGCAACGCCTCGGGCGAGGACCTCATCATGTCCCGGTGGACCTCGACCGCATCGGGGTGCGCCGGGAGATCGAGGTGGTTCCCGCTCAGGACATGGACGTGGGTGGCCGCCTCCGGGAGGGCGATGCGGCCCCGCTCGTCGACCGGGTGAACGTTCGGATGGGTCAGATCCAGCAGCGCCGAGTTGGGGAGCTTCACGGTCATCCGTACCTGGTCGGCCAGCGCCAGCGCGCCCTCGGTGTCGAGCGTCGCACCCAGCGCCGGCCGTGGTTGATACAGCATCTGGCCACGCTGCCGGACCGGCTCGTTCCGCAGCATCTCCTGCACCGTCGAGGACCCGACCGCGTCGCCGTAGACCATGCGCACCCCCGGCACGTGCGGGGCGTCCCGGAACTCGGCCGGAGGCAGACTGCCATCAGCGCTGTGCCACGTACCGGACGGGAGGTGGGTGGTCATGAACTCCAGACACGGGTCTGCCGGTGCCATCCGCTGCCTCCCACGCCTTCACCCGATACCGCCAAACCTGTCCGACGTCCCGGACGGCGGCGGCGTTCACGAGAAGACGGTTGCCTGTGTCTCGCGGCGCAGGACCGGCAGGACCTCAGAGCCGAGCAACTCGATCTGGTCGAGCACGACGGGCAGCGGCAGGCCGGCGTGGTCGATCAGGAACAGCAGCCGCTGACAGTCGCCGGCGTAGTCGCGGTAGCCGAGGATCTTGTCGATGGCCTGCTGGGGACTGCCCACGACCAGAGGGGTACGGCCCATGTACTCCTCCAGCGCCGGCCCGTGGCCGTAGACGGGCGCCTTGTCGAAGTAGGGCCGGAACTCCTCGATCGCGTCCTGGGAACGAGGGCGGACGAACGCCTGGCCGCCCAGGCCGACCACGGGGGATCCCGGGCCGGTGAACCGGTCCCGGTAGCGATCGATCAGGCTCGCGGTGTGCTGCCAGGGCCAGAAGAGGTGATTGGCGAAGAGCCCATCCCCGTACGCGGCGGCCAGCTCCGCGGTCTCCTCACTGGCCACCGCCGCGTGCCAGACGAACGGCGGTGACCCGTCGAGTGGCCGTGGCACCGAGGTGAAGCCCCGCAACGGCGTCCGGTGCTCGCCCGCCCAGTCGACGGGCGCGTCGGACGACCACAGGCGCCGCAGCAGACCGTAGTTCTCGGCGGCGAGCGCGTAGCTGTCCCCGACATCCCTGCCGAACCACGGGTACACCGGCCCGGAGTTGCCCCGGCCGAGCATCAGGTCGAGCCGTCCGCCGCTGAGATGCTGCACGGTGGCGTAGTCCTCGGCCAGGCGTACCGGATCGTTGGTGGTGATCAGTGTGGCCGCGGTCGACAGCCCGATGCGGCTGGTCCGGGCGGCCACGAACCCCAGCAGGGCGACGGGCGAGGACGACGCGTACGGCGGATTGTGGTGCTCGCCGACCGCGAAGACGTCGAACCCGGCGGCCTCGGCGCGCTCCGCGATCAGAGTCATCGACGTGAGTCGTTCCGCTTCGGTCGGCACGCGTCCGGTCACGGGGTCGGGGGTGCGGTCACCGATCGTATAGACGCCCAGCTGCATACCCGTTGGACGAGTGGGAGCGGATTCGCGTTCAGACGCCGGATCGCCGGCCGGGCGAATGCCGACCGGCGTACGTGTGAACCGGCCGGTCAGCGGCCCGTGGCCGGCGTCGACCAGGTCTTCACGTTGGCCCACTCACAGTCGGTGTAGTTGTTCCAGGCCAGGTTCAGCGCCGCGGCGATGTCGCCGCACACCCCGGTCGGGCCGAGCAGACCGTCCGCGGCGGCGTTCCACTCCGCCTGCAGATCCTGGTAGTACGACTGGGCCGGGCCCTGCCAGTACTCCTTCAACGGCTCCAACCGGCTCTTGAGGGTCCGCAGTTGGTCGTCGATGGTCTGCGCGTAGCCCGACATCTTCGCGCCCGCGCCTTCCAGCTCCGGCGGTACGCGCAGGTTGCCGGCCGTGGGTTGGGTCATGGTTCGTCCTCCGTCAGCTCGGGTCCAGGTCAGCTCGGGGCGCCGGTCAGGTCAGGTGCGCGCCGGGGATGACGCCGTTGACCTCTTTCATCTGCGACTCGATGGCCGCCTCGGTCGTGGTGTAGTTGTGGAAGTTGCCCATCAACCCGTCGGCGATGCCCTGCAGCGAGTCGTTCAGCATCTGGCCGTACTTGTCGAAGTCGGTCATCAGGTTCTGGTACTGCTGCGAGGATGCGCCCAGCCACTGTGCGGCCAGTTCCGAGACATAGGCACGCATGCTGGCGAGCTCGCTGTCGATCTCCTGCTTCGCGTCGAGGCACGACTTGTTGCCGTCCTGGAGCATCTGAAAGGTAATACCGATCGGTTGCGCCATCGGCCTCTCCTGCCATTCTCGTACGGGGCGCCGGTGCGACTCCGGCTACGCCGCCCACCCTGGCAAGACCGGATACTCACTGACCAGTGGCCGCTTCACGGGACACCGGGCTACCCCCGATACGGACGTCGGTCGTCCCTACTTCGCGCCCGGCGGCAGCCGTACTACCGGGCCGTGGCCCAGGTTGAGGTTGTTCAGGACGGAACCCGGCGGGATCAGCTGACCGTTCGGGCCGAATTTGGGAGAGCTCTCCACCGAGATCGGCGTCAACGAGGTGTAGACCGACTTCTCCGCATCGACGTAGTTGTTGTACGACTGCTCCATCCGCTGGATCGATTCGGAGAGCACGGTCGCCACGTTCTGCGAGAGGTTCGTGAAATCCTCGATGTGGCCGTAGAAATGGTCGCTGCCCGGGCCGGTCCACAACGTGTCGTGGATCGACGAGAACTGCCGGCCGATCGCCTGGATCCCGCTGTTGATGATGTCCCGCTGCGTGGACACCTTCCCGATGGCGTCCTTCAACTCGGTCAACAGGACCTCGTACGTGCGGAACACGCCGTCGTCCCCGGCCTGCGAGAGCGGCACGCCGTTCGAGTTGGTGATGACCGTCGTCGTGTGCCCGTGATCGGTGTAGATCGACCTGGTGTCACCGGCCGCGTCGATGTCGTAGTCGATGTGCACCGTGTCGATCGTGCCGTCGCCCAGCACCCGGAAACCGTCGGTCGGCCGGCCCTGCGAGTCGAACTTGTTGAACGTCCACCCGTTGGCCACCTCCTGATACGGCTTACCGTCCTGATCCCTCCAGATCACCGGGCCGTCACCGGAATAGGTCCAGATCGAGCCGCCCTTGCCGTCCGGCGTGATCGCGACGGTCTGGCCGGTGCGGGAATTGGAACCACTGGCCGGCTTGCCGTCGGTATAGACGATTGTCCAGCCGTCCGGCGTCACCTGCTTGACCACCTGGCTGGACGCGACGTCGAAAGTGACCCGCGTTCCGTCCGGATACGTGTACGTCGCCTGGCCGCCGGAATAGGTGATCTCGGCCGAGGTGGCCGGGTTGCCGTTGAGCGGCGGAATCTCGACGTGGTGCGGGTGGTTGTCGGCGTCGAACTGGCTGTACGTGGTCCCGTTCGGCATTGTTTCGGTGAGGATGGTT
>KL571378.1:1467-1660 GCA_000715855.1 Actinoplanes liguriensis | reverse complement strand
GTGAGGATGGTTTTGCCGTCGGGTCCGTAGGTGACGGTGGTTTGGTCTTTGTAGGTGTAGATGGTGTTGTTGCCGTTGTAGGTGATGTCGGCTGAGGTGGCGGGGTTGCCGTTGAGTGGTGGGATTTCGACGTGGCCTGGTTTGTCGCCGTTGAATTGGGTGTAGGTCATGCCGTTGGGCATTGTTTCGGTGA
>KL571378.1:600-1170 GCA_000715855.1 Actinoplanes liguriensis | reverse complement strand
GGGTGTAGGTCATGCCGTTGGGCATTGTTTCGGTGAGAATGGTTTTGCCGTCAGGTCCGTAGGTGACGATGGTTTGGTCTTTGTAGGTGTAGACCGTGTTGTCGCCGTCGTAGCTGATATCGGCTGAGGTCGCCGGCTTTCCCTCGTACGGCGGCACGTCGACGTGATGCGGCTTGGTGTTCCCGTCGAACTGCGTGTAGACCCGGCCGTCCGGCATCGTCTCGCTGATCAGTGCGTTATTGCTGGACTGATACCTGAGCACCGTCTTGTCTGCGTAGGTGTAAACCGTGTCCGTGCCGGTGTAGGCGATGTCGGCGGAGGTGGCGGGGTTGCCGTTTTGTGCGGGGATGTCGACGTGATGAGCTTTGTTGTCGGTGTCGAATTGGGTGTAGTCGCTGCCGTCGGCTGTTTTCTCGTCGAGGATGGTTTTGCCGTCGGGTCCGTAGGTGACGGTGGTTTTGTCTGCGTAGGTGTAGACGGTGTCGCCGTTGGTGTAGGTGATGTCGGCGGAGGTGGCGGGGTTGCCGTTTTGGGGCGGCACCTCCACATGGTGGGCTTTGCCGTCGGCGT
>KL571378.1:0-240 GCA_000715855.1 Actinoplanes liguriensis | reverse complement strand
CCGTCGGCGTCGAATCGGGTGTAGTCGCTGCCGTCTGATGTCTTCTGGTCGACGATGTTGTTGTCGGCGTCGTAGGTGGCGGTGGATCCGTCTTTGTATGAGTAGACGGTGTTCGAGCCTTGGTAGCTGATGTCGGCGGCGGTGGCGGGGTTGCCGTTTTGCGCGGGGATGTCGACGTGGTGGGCTTTGCTGTCGGCGTCGAACTGGGTGTAGTCGCTGCCGTCCGATGTCTTCTGGTCG
>KL571377.1:23448-24489 GCA_000715855.1 Actinoplanes liguriensis | reverse complement strand
CTGATGTCCGGGCCGGACGGCGTCCACACGATCGCGCCGATCGAGCGCATCTCCTCGGCGGAACAGTCCGCGCTGATGGTCCGCGAAGGCCCGCGCCGCCGGGCGGACGCCACCGAGACCGGCGACTGGGCGCACGTCGACGTCTACCTGACCAAGACGCTGGACTATCGGGCGCTGCTCTTTCCGGGCTCCCGCTACGACGAGCAGGCAATGGACTGGATCCGCCGGCGAGGCTCAACGGTCCTGGCGGTCGGCGCCCCGGTGCCCGGCGCGGCCGGCGTCATCCGCTACCCCCACGACGACGACCCGGACGTCCGCCTCCTCACCGAGACCCTCGTCGCCGAACTCCTCGCCGCCACCTGGTGGGCCCAGACCTGACGGGTCAAGCGATCGGTCTCTTATCTCTATGCCACGGAGCCGAAGATGATTTGCGCGGCGTGCAAGGTGTCGAGGTATTCGCGGACCTCTGCGATCCTGCCGTCACGGACCACGAATACCCCGCAGTATTCGTTGTCGTAGTCGAGTCCGGTGTGCGCTGAGACGCCGCGTACCCGCCATTCCAGAACCGCACGCTCGCCTTCGGCGGTGATGTCCCCGAAGGTGAAAGTCTGAGTTCCGGGTGAGTAGAGTGCCCCGGCAGAGACCAGGAACTCGAGAATCTCGTCGCGTCCTGATCGGATACCGGCCAACGGCAGATCGCCGTGCAGTCGCCACGTCGCGTCCTCGGTGAAACTCGCTCGGATACGTTCGAGGTCACCCCCGGTGAGCGCGTCGAGATATCGGACCAATACTTCTCTGGCCTCGCTCATCACAGCACCTCCAGTACGGCGTTGCCACGGATCCGGCGCCCGCGCAAATCCGCGATCGTCATGTCGGCCTCCTGCCAAGGCCGCAGACTGCCGACCTCGGGGTGTAACCGCTCCTGCGCGACGAGCCGGACGAGCGTGGCCAGGTCGGAGCCGTTCGCGTCGTCGTCGCCGTCGTAGTGGAACTGCACGATCGGCGCTCCGGCCGTGCCCTGGACCTGTCTCTTATACACAT
>KL571377.1:22980-23307 GCA_000715855.1 Actinoplanes liguriensis | reverse complement strand
GGCCTGCCCGAACCAGACGATCAAGCCGTCCGGTCGCACCTTGCGGCGCACGGCGGCCGGGCTGTCGCCGCCGACGGACTCCATCGCCACGTCGAACCATCCCTGCGCCCCCTCCACCGAGGTCACGGTTCGGGCGCCGAGCTCGCGCAGCCGCGCGCCGCGCTCCTCGGTGGCGCAGACGGCCGTCACGCAAGCCCCGGCAGCGGTGGCGAGTTCGGTGACGTAGTGCCCCACACCGCCGCTCGCGCCGGTCAGCAGCAGACGTCTGCCGACGAGCGGGCCGGCCGCGCGCAACAGCCTGAGCGCGGTGAGCCCGGCCAGTGGCAG
>KL571377.1:20875-22761 GCA_000715855.1 Actinoplanes liguriensis | reverse complement strand
GCTGCCGTCAGCGGCAGCGGCGACGACCGTACCGGCGACGTCCTTGCCGGGGCGCCATCCGGGAGGTGGGTCCTCCAGAAGGAAGGTCTCGCCGCGATTGACCGAGAACGCGTCCACGCCGATCAACGCCTCACCGGCGGCCGGAACCGGGTCGTCCGCTCGGGCGAGCCGGACCGATCCGGCGTACGGGAAGAGGGCCTTCATGTTTTTTGCTCCCTTGGGCTGTGCCGACCGCAACAGTCTGTGGGGCGCCCGCAGAGGCGGGAAGTAGGCACAATTAAGTGCCTGGAGGTGTCCGCGCGATGCAATACGACGTGCTGGCGAAGGCCTGCCCCACGCGGCAGGTCGTGGGCCGGATCGGTGACAAGTGGAGTCTGCTCGTGCTCTACGCGCTGGACGGTCCCGCAGTCCGGTTCCAAGAGCTACGGCGCCGGGTCGAGGGCATCACACAAAAAATGCTCACCTCGACATTGCGCGGCCTCGAGCGCGAAGGGCTCGTGCATCGTGAGATCTGGCCGACCGTGCCGCCGCGGGTGGAATACTCGCTCACGCCGCTGGGCCGAGGGCTGTCGGCGCACATCGCCGGTATCCGCGACTGGGCGTACGGACACATGGACGAGATCGTCGCCGCACGGGCGGCGTTCGACCGGGGCGCTGCCCATCATGGCCACCGGCCGGCTCCGCAACCCGACTGAGGGCGACGCTCCTGGTTGATCAGTGCGTAGGATCCGGCTGTGGTGTTTCCGTACGCTCGCACCTTCGGCGAGGTTCTTGCCTACGTGAGGGAGCGTCCGTGTGTGTGTGCGGCGCGACCATGATCGAGTTCGAGGATCAGGCCGGCGAGAAAGTGGCGGTCGGCGGGGTTTCGGCCGTACGTTTCGACTTCTTCTGTGCGGAATGCGCCCGGCTGCGCGAGTTCACGTTCCGGATGACCGAGCCCTCCGCGGAGGAGCAAGCGGCCCGTCAGCCGGGTGTCCGGGTGATCGGCCTCGCCCGCTCGGCCGCCGAAGCCCACTGCGAGGTCCAGTCATCGTGAGTCGACCACGGCGATCTTCCTCCCGGTCGGATCGCGGCCTGGGAAATCGTGCTGTCGAAGATGATGGACCTCGTGGATTCGACGACCTTCCGTGCCGGTGACGCGGATCGCGAGCAGGTCGCCCGACTGCTGCACAACGCGTCGCGGGAAGGCGTGGACAGCCCGTAAGAGAGACGGTCTCATCGTTGTGAGTGCCGGGCCATCCACTGCCAGATGTGGACGCCGCCGATCGCCGGGGCGTTGCGGGCCACGTAGATCCACGACCAGTGGCCCGGGAACTGGTGGCCGTCCCAGACGACGTGGTCGTAGAGGGTGGCCAGCGAGCGCGGGATCACCTCGTGCGCATGGACCGTGTTGGCCTGCGGGTCGACGGTGTCGTCGTCGAGCGACGCGACCAGCCACGTCGGCGTGGTGATCCGGGCCAGCTCCGCGTCCGGGATCAGGGATTCGACGACGCCGCAGATCGGAACCGAGGCGGCGAACAGGCGGGGATACACCGTGGTCATCTTCATGCTCATGTAGCCGCCGTTGCTGCACCCGGCGACG
The DNA here is from genome assembly GCA_000715855.1 of Actinoplanes liguriensis. Lineage (GTDB taxonomy): Bacteria > Actinomycetota > Actinomycetes > Mycobacteriales > Micromonosporaceae > Actinoplanes > Actinoplanes liguriensis. The sequence goes on along the minus strand of KL571377.1, from coordinate 21,179 downwards.
TAGACGCGTGTCCGGTCGACCGGGTGGCGGCGGGACACCTCGTCGATGATCTCGCGGATCATCGGGGCGAAACGATCACCATCTTCCATCCAGTACGACGTGCTCTGCGGCGCGACCACATAGGCGCCGCCGAAGATCCGCTGGGCCTGCGGTGTCGCGAACCCGAGCGCGCCCCGGTTCGCCCGCAGCGTCGTCTCGTTGTCGTAGTAGTTGTCCGGAAGCGAGGCGCCCTCGCCGCCGCCGTGCAGCCAGACGATCAGCGGCCGCCTGCCGCGGGACTCGGGTTCGTACAGGCGGTACTTCA
>KL571377.1:20286-20742 GCA_000715855.1 Actinoplanes liguriensis | reverse complement strand
TGCCGCGGGACTCGGGTTCGTACAGGCGGTACTTCATGCCCGAGCGGGAGACGTGGTGGCCGAACGCGTCCACCTCCGGGTTCGCCAGCCGGCCCTGGTCGAAGCGGGTGATGGTGACCGGGCGGCCGTGCCGGGTGAGCAGCGGGGCGTTCTGGGTGATCGTGTAGTCGAGGTCGAGCCGCACGTTGCGGCTCCTGCTCGGGAGGTAGCCCAGCGTCCCGCCGCCGACCTGGCCTTCCGCGTGGGCCAGGTCGAGGACGATGTTGCCCCGGCGGTCGAGGCGGGCGGCGGTCACCGGGCGGTCCAGGTCGTACTCGGAGAGGACGGGAGCGGCCGGAATCGGGCTGGTGGCCTTGGCGTGCACACGGAACGTGCCGGTGGTCAGGCTGTCCGGGGCGATCGCCAGGCCCGCGGTGCCGAGCGTCACGGAGACGACCTGCTCGCCGCCGTCGAGGG
>KL571377.1:15931-20027 GCA_000715855.1 Actinoplanes liguriensis | reverse complement strand
GCCAGGGCGAGCCCGGGGACGGCGAGGCTTGCGGCGGCACCCGCGCCGGCGGCGAGAACGGTACGGCGGCTGATGGTCATGGACCTGCCCTCCGGGTGGGCCGATGCATTGCAGCGACGTTCGTCGATCCCTGCAACGTAATGCCCCGGAAACAACCCCGCAACAGATACGACCCGGTCTAGGGCCGGCCCACCAGCAGCCGCAGGGAACCGAGGAACTCAGGCCGGGCGCGCAGGTGACCGAACCGGGCCGCCCACGCGCCGCTCGCCAGGTCCGCGGTCAGCTCGCCGGTGAACCGGGTGACCGCCTCCGCGTCGACGAAACCCCAGGCGGACCTGTCTGTGTATAAGAGACAGTAGAACGCCTCGGTGAAGCCGTCGACGCAGTCGATCGGGATCGGAACCTCGTGGACGTCGCAGGCAGACCCGAGCGCGGCGGCGATCCGGGCGATCTCCGGGTAGCGGCGGCGCTCCGCGGCGATCAGCTCCGGCGCATACTCCGCCAGCCAGAAACGGTCCAGCGCGTCCGGGTCGAACGTGAGCACGACGACCGGGCCGCGTGACACCCGGCGCAGCTCGGCCAGGCCCTTCCCGGGGTCGGCCCACTGGTGGACGGTGACCGTGGCCATCGCCGCGTCGAAGGTACCGTCGTCGAAGGGCAGGGCCTCAGCCCGCGCGTCGATCGCGGGCGCCGCGCCCGGCGGCCGCTGGGCGCGCATCGCGGCGGACGGCTCGATCGCGGTGACGTGCCGGTCGGCGGGCTCGTAGGACCCGGCGCCCGCGCCCACGTTGATCACCGTGCGGGCATCGCCGAGCGCGGCGTGCACCAGGACGGCGATGCGGGGGTCGGGGCGGCGCTGGGTCGCATACCCGGCGCCGCGCAGCTCGTAGTCGAAGTCCCCGGCAAGTGTGCTGGTCATGGCATCGACGCTAAACCCGTACCCTCGGGTCCAGGTCAAGACTCCAGGTCCGCAATCCCGCGTCGGCGAGGCTCGCGAACGTCCGGTGCACGTCCAGGGTGGTGCCCGGCAGGGACGGGACACCGACGACGAACAGCCCGGCCGCGCAACGCCTCCACCAGCTCACGGGCGCCGCCTCGCCGGACGGGGCAGCGGGGCCAGGCCGAGGTAGTGCAGTTTGTACTGCACGCCCTTCGGGGTCCGGCTCAGCTCGTCGGCGATCGCCTCGACGGTGGCGCCCTCGTGGTGGCGGCGGACGGCGAGGGCCTTCTCCTGCGGGCTCCACCTGCCGCGACGCCGGGAACGAGCCGGGGCGGGACCGGTCGCCTCGCGCAGCAGGGCGGCGACGAAGCCCAGGTCACCGTCGGGCAGATGGCCCCGGAGGGAGGCGATCACCTGGCCGTCACGATCGGCGCCGACGATCTCGACGGCCGACCGGCCCGGGCCGGGGGTGACGGTCAGGTCGTAGTGCCGGTCGCCGTCGCTGAGCGCCCAGAACGCCGGGGTGTCCCCGGATGCGGCGGGCGGCGGCCAGCGCTCGTGCCGCCGGGCGGCGGTGACCTGCGGGCCGAACAGCCGGTTCTCCGCCTCACGGGTGGCGTAGCAGGTGGTGCCGTCGTCCAGGAAATACCTGATCGAGCCGGGCGTGGCCTCGACCAGCCCGGCGGTGCGGACCAGCAAGGTCTGCCCCGCGAACGGGCCCGCGCAGCCGGCCGGAAAGGTCAGCGTCGCCTCGACGGCCGCGCCGGTGCGGCCGGGATCGCCGTGCCAATGTCCCGCCTCGTCGCGGAACGCGTAGATGAGAGCCATGCCGACAACCTAGAAGTCCCCACCGACAGTTTCCGGCCGCCGTCGAGCCCCTACACTCGGCGATCGTGACGACGACACCCACGCCGGTCGATGTGGCCTTCGCACTCCTGCGGGAGGGACGCCTGGTCGACGCCGAGAGCCTGATGGCCCGGGAGCTGCAGGCGGCCACCGAGAAGCACGGTACGGGCAGCCCCGAGTGGGCCTCCGCACAGTGCGACTTCGGCAACGTGCTGCTGAACTCCGACCAGCTGGGCCGGGCGATCGAGTGCTTCCGGCAGGCGGCGGGCGCGGCGCCGCGGGACCACGAGACGCACAAGGACCAGCTCACCTACCGGATGAACCTGGGCATGGCGCTGCGGATGGCCGGCCGGCTCGACGAGGCCGAGGCGTCGTTGCGGGAGGGCGCGCAGGAGCGGCTGGCGTTCTACGGCCGGGAGCACGCGGGCTACGCGTTCGGCCTCGAACCCCTCGCCGATCTGCTGCTGGAGCGCGGCGACGTGGCCCAGGCGCGGCAGGTCGTCGAGGAGGCGGTGGCGAACTTCTGGCGCAACGGGCACGCCCGGGTCGCGACCGCGCTGGGGTTGCGGGCCGCGGTCGTGCACGCCGGCGGGACGGGCGAGCCGCTGTTCCCGGGCCTGGACCAGCTGCCGGACGCGGTGGTCGAGGAGATGGCCGGTTCGGTCGTGGCCCGGCTCGACCACGGCGACCCGGCGTCGAAGGAGCTGCTCAGGCTGCTGATCGAGGCGGTGCAGACGCGGCTCGGGCCGGACCATCAGACCACGCTGAACACGCTGTCGTCGCTGGCGAACCTCAGCAGCGACCTCGGTGACCAGTCGGGGCGGGTGGAGGCGATCGAGCGGGTGCTCGACACCTACGACCGGCAGGGGCGCCTGGAGGAGGCGGTGATGGCGTCGCTCGGGCTGGCGATGGCGCAGAGCGAGGCCGGGGACGCCGAGGCGGCGCTGCGCACCTACGCGGCGGCACACCAGCGGGCGGAGCGGGTCGGGCGCCCGGAGCTGCAGAGCCAGGTGCTGCGCAACTGGGGGCTGGCGCTGAACGAGTCCGGTCATACCGAGCCCGCGGAGCAGCGGCTGAACGAGGCCCTCGCGCACGCCCGCCGGGGTGCCGACCACGAGACGGTCGGGCGGGCGTCGGTGGCGCTCGGGTTGTTCCTGCAGCACGAGGGGCGGCTGCCGGAGGCACGGAAGGTGCTGGAGGACGGGCTGCCCCTGCTCGGCCCGGCGCACCCGGACGCGCTCGTCGGCCGCAGCCACCTCGGGGCCGTCCTGGACGGGCGGACCTGCGGCTGCGGGGACATGCAGGAGACGATCGCCGCCGCGTTCCACGACTTCGTGATCACGCGGCTGCCGGAGGACCTGCTGGAACGGCTCGACGTGACGATCGAGGACGGCGACTTCAAGATCGGGGTCGAGCTGCGGCGGGAGCCCACCGAGGTCGAGCTGGAACGCCTCAACGGCGTGTTCCAGAGCGCTCACGCGGAGTTCCGCCGCAGCCTGCAGGAGCCGCGTTACGCCGGCTGACCGGGCCTGCCGTAGCGGTCAGTCCCGGGTGACCGCCAGGTTGCCCAGGCCGCCCGTCGCGGTGATGTCCAGCCCCGGGGCGTCGCCCAGGTCGCCGGAGCGCAGGGTCGTGCCCGCGCCGGTGCCGCCCGAGTGCTTGCCGTAGAGGACGACGTCGCCCGCGCCGCTGCCGACCAGCACCCGGACCGGGACCCGCGTGGCCGTCCGGATCTGCCAGGCGCTCACACCGCCGGCCATCCGGATCGGCAGCGTCTTGGGCAGCGTGCCCAGGCTGATGTCGATCCGCTCGGCGCCACCGTCCAGGTCGATCCGGCTGACCGTGCCGGCGCCCAGGTCCAGGGTGACCGACTTGGTTCCGGCGCCGACCCGCAGCTGCCAGACCCGCTCGTCGCTGAGCCGCACCTCGACCGGGCCGGAGCCGCCGTCCGCCTTGGCGCTCAGCCGCAGGACCCCGCCGCTGAAGGTTCCGGCGCCGGGTCCGCTGACCCGGAACGGCGCGCCGTCCAGGTCGCCGGTGCGGACCACGAGCTCACCGACCCCGGTGACCAGCTCGAAGCCCGCGGTCAGCGGCACGGTGGGGGAGGAGGCCTTGACCGGTGCCGTCGTGAACGCCGGGGAGGGGGAGTAGGACGGCGGCGGGCTCGGCTCCAGGGGGATGACGACCTGCGTCGACTCGGCGGGGACGACCGGCGCCGGGCGGGCCTCGCGCCGTTTGATGTCCGCGTCGGCCAGCGGCCGGGCGACGAGCACCGACCCGCCGATCACGACCAGCGCGAGGACGCCGGTG
>KL571377.1:14711-15749 GCA_000715855.1 Actinoplanes liguriensis | reverse complement strand
TCGGCGGGCGTCGCCTCGGGGGCGTGCCGCAGCTCCGGACGGCGGTGCGGCGCGTCGGGCCAGTAGTCCGCGATGTTGGGCAGCGGGATTCTCTGCCGGGGCGGGGCTGCCTGTCTCGGCGGGCTGTCCAGATACCTGGCGATCCGCAGGCGGGTCTCATCCGAGCCGACCGGCTCCACTCGCGTCTCCTCGGGGCATCGACGTGATCCCCGAGGACGGTACCGTTTCGTTGGCGCGCCGCCAATACGGATCACTCCGTCGCGCGGACCCGTCCCACGATCGCGTTGAAGGCGACGTCCTCGATGGACGGGCGCGGCTGCGACGCCTCGTCCGGCCACCACTCAGACGCCGACTGCACGCCCGGCTCCAGCAGGTCCAGTGCGGAGAAGAGCTTGCCGAGCTGCTCACCCGTGCGGGCCCGGAACCGGCCGTCCGGGTTCGCGGCCTCCAGCTGCTCGATCGCGGCGGCCGGCAGGTATTCCCACGTGGAGTGCGTTGCGACGACGTAGCTGCCCGGGGGCAGCGCCGCCAGGATGGTGTCGACGATGCCCTGCGGGTCCTCGTCGTCCCGGATGAAGTGCAGGACCGCGACGAGCATCACCGCGATCGGCTGGGTCCAGTCGAGCGTGGACCGCACCTCCGGGTCGTCCAGGATGGTCCGCGGCTCGCGCAGGTCCGCGTCGATGTACGCGGTCACCCCCTCCGGCGTGCTGGTCAGCAGCGCGCGGGCGTGGGTGAGCACGATCGGGTCGTTGTCGACGTAGACGATCCGGGCGGCCGGGTCGATCCGCTGCGCGACCTGGTGGGTGTTGTCCGCGGTCGGGATGCCGGTGCCGATGTCCAGGAACTGCCGGATGCCCCGTTCCTCGGCGAGGAACCGCACGGCGCGCTGCAGGAAGTACCGGTTCTCCATCGCGGCCAGCCGGATGGTCGGCATGCCCTTCTCGATGGCGTCGGCCGAGGCCCGGTCGGCGGCGAAGTTGTCCTTCCCGCCGAGCAGGTAGTTGTAGCGGCGGGCCGGATGCGCCACCGTGGTGT
>KL571377.1:14124-14515 GCA_000715855.1 Actinoplanes liguriensis | reverse complement strand
GGATGCGCCACCGTGGTGTCGATCCGATCCAGTGCGTTCCGCCGATCAGCCACCGACGCCTCCTCAAGCCGAGCCGAAGATCCGCACGCATCGTAATATGCGCCCGCGCGTCCGCAGTGGACAGCACCCAGTCCTCGGGATCGGCAGAAGGATCTACAGAACGATCAGCAGAACTGAACGCGCAGCTCAGTGATGAGATCTTCGGTCCGGCCGCCGAACGTCTCCAGCGCGGTGGTGAACGTGTCCTCCAGGGCCCGCGCCGGGTCCGGGTTCACCGTGTTGAAGATCGTGATTACCGCCATCGGCGCACGATCGATGCGTTCCCGCAGGTCGGCGCGCTGCTGCTCGGTGAGACGGTTCTCCAGCTGGTCGAGCGGCAGGCCGGGGGGGG
>KL571377.1:9536-13857 GCA_000715855.1 Actinoplanes liguriensis | reverse complement strand
CCGCCGGTCCGGGAACGGCAGCGGGTCCCCGCGGTCCAGGGCCTCCAGCGCGGGGCGGGCCCAGTCGAGCGCGTCCAGGCCGGCCACCTCGAACGCGCGCCTGGCGAGCCAGCGCGTCACGGTGCGTTGCTTCTCCTCGTCCCAGGCGGCGAACTCCTTCGCCACCGCGTCATAGCCGGCGGATGTTCGCGGCGCCCGGGGCGTGGTGGCGGCCTTCACCGATATCACCGGGGGCAGGGCGCGCAGCGCGCACCGCCGCAGGACGACCGCCTGCAGGCTGCGGTCGCTGTCGCGGATCGCGTACGCCGTCCCGAACCGCTCCGCCGGATCCTCCGTGTCGAACGCCGCGGCCGCGATGTCCTGCACCGCGTTCATCGCCTGCAACTCCCCGGACAGGCGTTCGTGCAGTTCCCGCAGCCGGGCGCGGGCCTCCGCCGCGGGCGGGCGCTCCTCGTCGAGCGCGGTCAGCACCTCCTGGACGGCCGGCTCGCCGAGCAGCCCGGCGTCCTCGGCGATCAGCCGCGTGCGGAACGCCACCATCGCCGGCACGTTCTCCATCGTCGGCGCTGCGAGCATCCGCTGGACGAACGGGTGGTCGAGCGCGGTCAGCCCACGCCCGCCCTCCGGCACGAGGTCGTCCGGCACCGGCGTCAGGATCACGCCCGGGAGATCCCGCTCGAAAAGGTCCCAGGGCAGCCGTACGCCGGTGATCCGCTCGGCCAGCGCGAGCCCGGCCGCCTCCGGGATGATGTCGTCCTCGTAGCCGAACGGCAGACCGGCCATCAGCGCGTCGAGCACCTCCGGGGACGCGCCGGAGCGCTTCTCCGGGCGGATGTGGTCGATCACCACCTGGGTCCGGTCGCCTGTCACGTAGGTGAACTCGGAGCGCCCGTTGACGTCGCGGAACACGCTCAGCGCGGTGCCGTCGCCGGCCGCGGCCGCCCGGCGCAGCACCTCGGCACGGCACCCCTGTCCGCCGTTGATCTCGATGCCGATCCGCCAGTCACTGACAGTGGCGACGACGATGGTGGCGGGCTCGTTGCCGTACCGGAAATTGTCCAGAACCTGAGCGAGATCCGGGGGCGACATGAGCGTGGCAGGGTCCCCACCGAACGCGCTGATCAGGGCTGATTCGTCGAGTCCCCGCACGAAGGTGAGGCAGAACGCCTCACCCCACTCGGCGTCCACCAGCATCCGGTCGTAGTACTCGGCCGCCTCGTCCCCCACCCGGCCACCGTACGTTCCGTGACGGGAACCCGGAGTCGATTCGATCGAGCCTCGCCCGATAGCGTGATCGAACATGATCGCGGCGCTCTCCGGCTTCCTGGTGATCGGCGTGATCGTGCTGTCCGGGTGGGGTCTGCGGCGCTGGGGCGGCCTGCCGGAGAACGCCGAGGCGGTGCTGGGCCGGGTGGTCTGGCTGGTGCTCAACCCGTGCCTGCTGTTCACCGGCGTCGCCGCCGCGGACGTCTCCGCGCTGTTCAGCGGGCCGCTGCTGGTCTCGGCCGGCGCCGCGCTGATCTGTTTCGGCCTCTACCTGCTGATCGCACGCCGGGGCGGGGTCGTCGGCTCGCTGGCGGCCGGATACGTCAACGCGAACTTCATCGGGATCCCGGTCGCCACCTACGTCCTCGGCGACGCCGCCCTGGCGATCCCGATCATCATGCTGCAACTGCTGATCATCACGCCGGTCGCGCTGACGCTGCTGGAACTGACGACCATCGGGCGTACGTCGGTCCGGGCCACCCTGACCGCCCCGCTGCGCAACCCGATGATCGTGGCCACCCTGCTCGGCGCCGTCGTCGCGCTCACCGGCCTGCGGCTGCCCGCGGTGGTGCTGGACCCGCTGGTCACGATCGGGCACGCCGCGGTGCCGGTGGTGCTGATCGCGTTCGGCATGTCGCTCTCCGGCCGCCGCGTGCTCGCGCCCGGCCCGGACCGCGCCGCCACGATCGTCGCGGTGGTACTGAAAACGGCCGTGATGCCGTTGACCGCTTTTCTGCTGGCGATCACCCTTCGTTTACCCCATTCCGAGGTGTACGCCGTGACAGTGCTCGCCGGTCTGCCCACCGCGCAAAACGTATATCTGTACGGTCAACGGTTCGATACCGGCCTGATCCTGGCCAGGGACACCATCTTTCTCACGACCCTGACCTGTGCGCCCGTCCTCCTATCGGTGGCATTTCTGTTCACCTTTTGGTGAATAGGCAGTTCAACCATGAATGTGCAAGCCTTTTGCGGTGACCGTACGCCGGATGCCGCTCACCGAGATCCTCGCGACGTACCGTCCCCCGACCGGCGGTGACACGTGGAAGCGGGCGATCCCCGACCTGCTCGCCGACCCCGACGACGCCCGGGTCGTCGACCTGCTGCGCGCCGAGCTGGTCGCGCACGGGGACTTCCGCGAGCCGATCGTGGTCGAGCCCGCGGAGCGTGACGTGCTCAACGGCCTGCACCGGATCGCCGCCGCCGTGCTCAGTAAACACGAGGCGCTGGACGTCGCCGACACCTACGACGACCTGCCGGAGAAGCGGCGGATCGCGGTCGAGCTGCGGGCTGTCCCGGTCACGTCGGCGCTGGTCGACCGGCTGACCAAGATCCTGTTCTCGTTCCCTTTCGAGGGCGGGTGGACCAACTGCGACCTGCTGTTTCCCGGCGACGACCGGCTGACCGGCTGGTGGCACTGCCCGGCCGGCCTCGACGAGCGCCTGGCCGAGGAGCTCGTGACCCGGGCCGCCGCCGCCGGGATCGGGCTCAGCGTGGTGTCGATCGCGCCCGCCGACTAGCCTCGCTGCAGCAACGAGCCATCACTTAGAGTAGTCATCATGCGACTCCTTGTGTCGCGTGTTTACTCGCTTTCTGTAACCGTGAAAGCCGGGACAGGGCTCTGACGTATAGACGCGCGTCGGTGCTTTTAGTGATAATGACTGGTAATACCCCTTCGCGGCGCTTGCCCGATGTCACTGTGCGGAGGCGGTGACCGCCATGTCCGATCGCAGGCCGCCGGTGCGGCAACGACCGATCGACCCCACGCTGAGTCACCTCCTGCGCGCCACCTCGGTCTCGCACGCCCGGGTGCGCCGGCTTGCCGCGATCCGTCTGATCATCTCGGCCGTGCTGGCCGCGGCCGGCCTGGTGACGGTCTTCGCCGGTGCGCAGTCAGCCGGGCCGCTGAGCGTCACGGTCGCCGTGGTGGGGGTGCTGTGGGCGCTCGCCTACTCGCTCGGGCTGGCCTCCTGGGCGGACCGTGAACTGCGCCGCGCCGCGCTGCTGCAGGAGTCCTTCGAGGTGCGGTTCTTCCGCCTGCCGTGGAATTGCATCCTGACCGGCGACGAGATCTCCCCCGAGGACGTGCGGCACCTGAGCAGCCGATATCGCGGCGAGACGGTCAGGGACACGTACGGGATGCCGAATTTGCCCTGGCCCTTCGATGTTCTGGCCCGGCAGCAACTGAACCTCTCCTGGGGCGGGCGGGTCCGCCACCGGTACGCGCAGGCGGTCATGCTCGGCCTGGGCGGCTGGGCGACGGTCGGCCTGATCACCGCGATGATCCGGGGCTCGACCATTACCGAGCTGGTCGTGCAGTGGTGTGTGCCGTCGCTGGGCATGTTCATGCTCGGCTGGGACACGTTCCGTGAACAGCGCGGCATCGCCGCCGACCGCAAACGGGTCTGCGGCTTCTCGCGGACGCGCTGCCTGCAACTGGCTGCCGCCGCCCGGAACCCGGATGCCGATCGGCAACTGTGCCTGATGGCCCGGCAGGTCCAGGACCAGCTCTACCTCTCCCGGCGGCGGGCGCCCCGCGTCCCTTCGTGGTTCTTCCGGCGCTACTACACCGAGGACCGCAGCGACTTCGACGCCGGGCTGGCCGAGGTCCGCACCGAGCTTCTCGCCGGCGGCCTGCAGACGCGCGTCCCGCGCCAGCGCCCACCGGCGTGACGGTTCCGGGCTGGTTCCGGCCGTGGTTATGCGTCCCTCACAACCACGGTCAGAACCAGCCGGACGGGCGACGCACGCCGCATCGGGGCTACGATTGGTCATGATCAACGGGCCGCTGCTGCTGGGTGGATACGCGGCCAAGTCGTGCCCCCGGGCTGTGCACAACCAGTACGACGCCACGGTTCCCGCCGTCGCCGCGATCGTCTCGCCCTCGTTGCAGCAGTTGTTCGACACCGGGATCGCCTTCGAGGCTTCGGTGCTCGCCGAATGGGCGTCGCTGGCCCTGCCGGGATATGTCGACCTCAACGACTTCGACGGCGACAAGAGAGGACACATCGGCGCCACGATCGGGGCGATGCGGGCCGGCGCCTCGGTGATCGTC
>KL571377.1:8040-9309 GCA_000715855.1 Actinoplanes liguriensis | reverse complement strand
GATGTGTATAAGAGACAGCTGCTGCTGCGCGCCGCCGGCGGCGGATACCACCCCGGTGACATCAAGGCCCACCACGTCCTCACGAAGGGCACCGACGCGCTGGTCGCCACCCTGGAGAAGCCGGCGCTCGCGGACGCGACCCGGCTCGCCGACGCCGGCCCGAAGGCGCACGAGAACGACCTGGTCCAGCTCGCGCACTACTGGCGGATGCTGGCGGCCTGCGGACACCAGGCCGCTTCGCCGTGGGGCGCGATCGCCGGGACCGACGGGCTCGTCTGGTACGACCTGGCGCTGCCGCGTTTCGTCACGTTCTCCCGCAGTCTCGGCAAGGCCAAGCGCAGCGCGCTCGACCGCTACGACCACGAACACGATTTCCGCGTACGGATCGCCACCGTCGCCCGGCAGCGCACCGGCGCCCCCGGCGACCCCGCGCCGCTGGTGGTCCCGATCGGGCAGGCCGAGTGCACGACGTGCAAGTGGGCGCCGGTCTGCGTGGACGAGCTGCCCGGCGCCGACCTGAGCCGGGAACTGCGCGGGACGCTGAGCGTGCGGGAGTATCTCGCTCTGCAGGGCAGCGGGATCCGTACCGTCGCGTCCCTGGCCGAAAGTGATCCCGCATCGGTCCTGGCCGGGCCGTACGGCGCGGAGGTCGCCAACCTGGCACAGCGCCGTCACCGCCTGCAGAAGGCCGTGGTCGCCGCCCAGCTGTCCCGCGACGGCCTGGTGCTGCGGCTCAAGGACGGGCCGCCGCCGGTGGTTCCGCGCGCGGACGTCGAGGTCGACCTCGACGTGGAGTGGGGCGACGACGACCGCGTCTACCTGTGGGGGCTGTTGATCACCACGTGCGGGACCAGCCGGTACGAGGCGTTCTTCGACCCGGCGGTGGACAGCGACGCGGCGGAGGCGGCCCTGGCGGAGCGCTGCCTGACCCGGCTCGGCGCGCTGCCGGAGGGGACGCTGGTCTTCCACTACACGTCGCCGGAGCGCACCCGGGCCCGCCGGTTCGCCCCGCTGCCGTCCGGAAGTGTTCACCCGGACCGGTGGGTCGACGTGTTCCCGCTGGTCCGGGCGGCCGTCGACTCGCGGGCCGGTCTCGGGCTCAAGACGGTCGCGGTGCACGGCGCCGGCTTCCACTGGCGCGACGACGACCCGGGCGGACGCCAGTCCCAGGACTGGCACCGGGCGGCCCGCGCCGGCGATCCGGGCGCGGCGCAGCGCCTGCTGGACTACAACGAGGACGACGTCCGGGCGACCCTGGCCGTCCGCCGT
>KL571377.1:7009-7808 GCA_000715855.1 Actinoplanes liguriensis | reverse complement strand
ATGTGTATAAGAGACAGATCCGGAGACGCTCGCAGAGGCCGCGCAGCTCGCCGCCGCCGGCCATCCGGCGGGAGCGGTCCAGCAGCTCCCGGGCCGTCTCCTGCACCAGCGACGACGTGTGCACGTGCTGCGGCGCCACCCGCTCGGCGGTGAGCAGGAAACGGATCGCCTCCCGATCCCGGTTGCGCAGGCGCGCGAGGGCCCGGGCGGTGTCGGAGTAGAAGAAGACCTGGCGGAACCCGTACGGCAGGACCGCCGGATCCGTCTCCCGCGCGATCGCCGCGGCGAGACCGGCGTCGTCGCCGTCGGCCTCGATGCCGATCCGCCAGATGTTGACGTTCGTCGGCCCGAAGAACAGGCCCAGCGCCGTGGTCTCCCCGGTCCGGGCGGCCGTCGCGGCGGCCTCGGCGGCCCACGCGCGACTGTCGTCGGGGCGTTTGCGGCCGCGGCTCGCGTACGCGCAGATCAACTGCAACGACCCGATCATCTCGGGACCGCCGGGACGGCCGCTGAACGGGCCCAGGGCGTCGACCGCCTGCGCCGCCAGGGCGTACGCCCGGTCGTACGAACCGCAGGCGCTCGCGGCACTGGCCCGCGCGTACGCCGCGTACCCCCGCAGGATCGGATCGTCCGCCGCGTCGGCGGCGTCGCGGCAGCGCTCCGCGCCCAGCCAGGACTCCGCCGGGTGACCGAGGTTGCGCAGCACCGACGAGGCGATGAACGTCGCGTCGCACAGCTGCCGCAGCGCCCGCCCGGCGTACAGGTCGCGCAACAGCTCCGGCAGCAGGCGGCCCGCCCC
>KL571377.1:446-6805 GCA_000715855.1 Actinoplanes liguriensis | reverse complement strand
ACTCCGGCAGCAGGCGGCCCGCCCCCGCGTAGTCGCACGCCTGCCGCAGCGAGTCGACCAGCGCCAGCCTGTCCGCCGCGCCGGACAGATCGGGCGCGTCCCGCGGCGGCGGCTCGGACAGGTCCAGCTCCACCAGGGCGGTGCGGATCGCGTGCACCGCGGAGTGCGCCGCGACCGCCTCCCGGTCCCCGGCCGGCACCGCGGTCCCGGCCAGCTCGGCCGGCGAGCATTCGAGCGCGCCGGCCAGGTCGGCGAGCATGAACCGGTTGTCGGCGGCCTGCAGCCCCCGCTCGATCCGGCTCCAGGTGGCGTGGGAGACGCCGGCGCGGCTCGCGGCGTACCGGATGCTCCAATTGCGCCGCAGGCGCCGGTCTTTGATCCGATCCCCGATGGTCGGGTCGGCGGTGGGTCGAGGCGTCATACCCCGACGCTAGAGTCGCCGGCCGCCACCGGTGGTACATGTTGGTACCAGCGAAACCGGCTGCATCGGGTCCGCCGATGTCGAGGTGCTCGAAAAAGGCAAGCGAAGCGTGGTCTTTTTCGGGCACCTCGACATCGGCCGCCAAGGGCGCGATGCCCGCGAGCCGAAGGCGACGCCGGTCAGCACAGCAGATCGGCTAGCGTGGGCGGGTTCAGCCGGTCGACGACGACGGTGCGTTCGGTGCTGTGGTCGCGGCAGAGCTGGGCCAGGCGCTCGGCGAGCAGGTCGTCCCACGCCCGGTCGGGCCGGTGCCGTTCCCAGGTGGCCCGGTCCGGCAGGTACTCCATCAGCACCCCGAGCTTGCGCAGCAGCGAGAACGCCGGATCGTCGGTCAGCACGACCGGCCGGTGGTCCGGCGTCACCAGCAGCCGCTGGTTGACCGTGCCCAGGAAGTCGCGCAGCGCGTCGTGGTCGAGACCGATCGCCACGTACAGGTGCGCGGGCTGCCGGCGGGCGGCCGGCATCTGCTTCGGGACGACCGGCGTCTCGCCCGCCCCGGGCCGGAGTCGCCGGGCCAGCCCGCGGACCAGCCTCGGCGACGTGCGGAACGGGTCCCGGGCGAACGAGACGAGCGCCTTCCCCAGCCGGTAGGACCCGCTGCCGCGCAGGTTGCGGGCCTTCTCCCGCTCCTGGTCGCGCTGCTCGGTCAGCCGGTCGCACCGGGCACGCCAGGAGTCGCGCTCCAGCTCGACCGAGCGCATCCGCCCGGTGAGCGCCGCGATCTCCCAGTGCAACTTTTCCAACTCCGGTTTTGTTGACAAATCGGACATAAAGTCACGCTCCGCTTCGTACGTTCTCCGCGGCCAGCCCCGCCAGCCAGCGCGCCGCGGCCCCGGCGCCGTTGCCGAACCCGAGTTCGGCGCAGCGCCGGGCCAGTTGTTCCCGCACTTCGGGCCGGACCGCCTCGGTCAGCACCCGGTCCAGCTCGTCGCTCTCCGGATCCTCGATGCAGAGTGCCGCGCCGGCCGCCGCCGCGAACCGGGCCCGGCCGAGCTGGTCGTCCAGCGAGGTGGACCGGTTCGGCACGAACACCGCCGGCACCCCGAAGGCGAGCAGCTCATGGAAGGAGTTGTAACCGGACGCGCTGACCACCAGGTCCAATCCGCGCAGATACCGGCTGATCGGGTACACCTTGACCACCTCGGCGCCGGGCACCGCCGGCATCGGCTCGGTCGCGATCATCGACTCGGCGAGCAGCACCTGGAACCCGGCCTCGCGCAGGTGCGCCGCGATCCGGCCGACCGGCGAGGCGATGTCGTTGATGTTCCCGGCGCCCAGTTGCAGCAGCGCGGCCGGGCGTCCCTCGGCCAGCCCGAGCGCGGCCCGCGCCTCGGCCGGCTCGGCGAGGTCGTCGCGGTCCAGCAGCATGATCGGCTCGACCGCGTGCACCCCGGCCCGGGCCGCCACGGTCGGGCCCTGGTCGGCCTCGGCCGCGAACTCGCCCGGCTCCAGGATGCCGTCGAACGCCGAGCCCCGCTCGATCCACTCGGCGCCGGTGTCCCGCCGCCACATCGGCCGGCGCACCCAGACCCAGGTGACGTCCGGGCGGGCCGCGGCGGCGGCCACGATGCCGTCGTGCGGGACGCTGTCCACCGCGACGACGGCCGGGCGGTGCAGGTCGACCAGGTGCTCCAGCCGCGACTGGAGGAACGCGGACCAGCGCTGCTTCGCCATCCCGAGCACGGTCCGGGACGGCAGGTACTCGGTGAGGAAACCCTCCTGGTGGGCGACCGAGGCGCCGTACGACTGGGTCGCGATCACCGCCGGATGCGCCCGGGGCAGGCGCCGGCCGATCGCCATCAGGCGGGACAGGTGCCCGAGACCGGCGCCGTTGTCGCTGAGCATCAGGACCGGGCGCGGCCGGGGCGCCGGATCGCCGTGCCGGGCGGGCCCGGGGGCGCGGTGGGCGGCCGGACGGGCGCCGGCCCCGCGCTCGGCGAGCCGGGCCAGATGCGAGGCGGTGCCGTAGCGTTCCTCGACGAACTCACGGGCCCGGGTGACCACCTCCCGGTACCGGTCACGATCCGCCCACAGGCCACGAACCAGCGGCTCCACGCCGGCCGGGGTGGAGTAGAGCGCGGCGTCGCCGAAGATCGGCCGGAAGTGCTCGCCGATGATCGCCGGCACCCCGGCGGCCATCGCCTCCAGGATCGTCCGGCCGAACGCCTCGACCAGATCCGGGTCGTGGAAGTAGACGAAGAAGTCGATGCTGCGCAGGAAGTCCAGGGGCGGCTCGGCGCCGAACGGGAGCACGTCCCAGTTCGCCGGGCGCCGGCCGAGCAGCCGGGTGGCGATCTCGCCGCCGCCCAGCACACGGACCCGCAGGTCGGGCCGGTCCGGGTAGGCGAGCAGCAGTTCCTCGGCGGTGCGCGGCCACTTCACCGGGTCGGCCCGCCCGTGCCGGCCGATCACCGGGACCTCGCCGCGCGTCCGGTCGCCCGTCCACCACTCGGCGACGTCAATGATCTCGTGCCAGTCGTCCGCGCCCAGCCCGGGCAGCCGGCCGCGAATCTGCGGGCTGATCGGGGCCCACTCGATGTCCGGGCCGAAGTACAGCTCGACCCGGTCGCGCACCTCGTCGAACCGGTAGTAGCGGGCCGGGTCGGCCGAGTCCCCCGGCGCCTGGTTGACCACCATGACGGTGTGGTCGGCGCGGATCCTCGGCACCTCGGCCAGGTCGGCGGTGAAGATCCGCGGTTGCCGGATCACCAGCAGGCGCGCGTGCGTGACGGCGTCCGGCGCGGCCAGCTCGGCCAGCCCGTCCCGGAGCAGTTCGGCGATCCGCGGGCTGAACGGCAACCCGTCCCGGTTGTGCGGCGACGGCACGTGCACCAGCACCGTGCGCAATCCTGCCTCGGCCTGGGCGCGCACCTCGGCCGCGATGGCCGCGGAGTTGCCGCCCGGATAGCGGAAGTCCGAGAGGATCGCCACGTCATGGACGGTCGTGGTCATGATCGTGCACTCCCGTTCCTCAGGTTTGCCCTCGTGATGCAACGACCCTCGGGGTGATCACGTCACGCCGGGCCGGGGCCGGGCGTTGGGCAGACCATGCGCACGCATCACACCCCCGGCACGTACGGATCCGCCCTGCTCGAACGGCATCTACGCAGACTGCGTCGCTCCGGGCCGGACGGGCCGGCGAACGCCGCGCTCCAAGCCCGGTCGGTGGACGCGCGGGCGCTGCTCGTGCACGCCGGCGCCGACCCGTGGGCGGTCGGCGAGCTGGCCCGCGCGATCGCCGGCCAGGACCTCGAGCCGGAGGACCGGGCGGACGGGCTCGCGCTGCTCGACGACCTGCTGCGCACGCACGGGCCGGACGCGGTCGCGGCGGAACACCAGGGGTTGCACGCGCAACTGGCGTTCGCCGTGGGCCGGGCCGCCGACCTGCTCGACCGCTATCCCCGGATCCCCCCGCAGGTACGCGAGGCACTCGGCGTGGACCTGGCCGAGCCGTCCGTGTGGCCGGCCCGCTTCAACGGGCTGCTGCCGGGGCCGGGGCTGACGATCGCCGACGGGACGGGACCCCGGTTCGACCGGATCGTGCCCGGCACGGTGGAGCCGGTGGACGGGCCGCTGGTGACGACGGTGGTCACGACGTACCGGCCGGGTCCTGCCCTGATGACGACGATCCGGTCACTCGTCGCGCAGAGCTGGACGGCCCAGGAGATCCTGATCGTCGACGACGGGTCCGGGGACTCGGAGGTGCTGGATCTGTCTCTTATACCGCCCTGGACGCGGCGACCGGCGAGTACGTGACGTTCCAGGACTCGGACGACTGGTCGCACCCGCTGCGGCTGGAACGTCAGGTGGCGCCGCTGATCGCCGATCCGGAGCTGTTCGCCACCACCTCGGCCGGGATGCGGGTCACCGCGGACCTCGTGGTGACCCGGCCCGGGTATCCGCGGCACCGCTCGTACAACCTGTCGTCGCTGATGCTGCGCCGCGCGCCGGCCCTGTCGCGGCTCGGGTATCTCGACCCGGTCCGCAAGGGCGCCGACGCCGAGTACGTGGAGCGCGCCCGCACTGTCTTCGGCCGCCCCGCCGTGCGGCACCTGGGCGGGGAGACGCTGGCGCTGATCCGGCTCTCTGCCGGGTCGCTGTCCAGCGCGGACATGGCGCCGGGGTGGATGCATCCGGCGCGGCACGCCTACCTGTCGGCGTTCCAGGCCTGGCACAAGCGGGTCGCCACCGGCCGGGAGACCGCCTACCGCCCGCGCACCCCGTCGAGCCGGGTCTTCGTGGCGCCCCGGCTCCTGACCGGTTCCACCGGGCCCGGCACGGCCGACCTGATCCTGGCCGGGGACTTCACCGTCCCGGAGAGCGCCGGCCCGCTCCGCGCCCTGATCGACGACGTCCCGGTCACCGTGCTGCACCTGCCGGCGCTCGGGCGGGCGGCCCGCAACCTCGACCCGGACGTTCAGCGCATGATCAACGTGGGCGCGGTCGAGCAGGTCATGCTGACCGATCGCGTGCACGCGCGGCTGCTCGTGGTCCGCGGCCCGGAGCCGCTCGCCTTCGCGCCGAGCCTGCCCAGCGGCATCCGCGCCGACCGGGTGGTGGTCGAGGAGGACGCGCCGTGGGCCGGTGACCGGCTGTTCGGGACCGTGCCGGCCGTGGTCCCGATGCCGCACACCGTGGATCCGGGCCGGTGGCGCACGGTCCGTGGCGAGCCGTCCGCCGACCGGCCGATCCTCGGGCGCCGCGCCGCGGACGAGCCCGGCGAGTTGCGGTCGTTGCGCGGCCTGCTGCGCGACTCCCCCGAGTTCGACGTGCGCATCCTGGACCGGGACGCGCTCACCCGGGACGCGTTCGGCAAGCGGCCGCCGCTGAGCTGGCTCATCTACCAGGAGCCGGACCTCACGCCGCGCGGCTTCCTCCACCAGCTCGACTTCTACGTGGGGCTGGCCGACCCGGCCGCCGAGCTGCTGGCCCCGCTGGCCGCCGGCTGTGTCCTGCTGCTGCCCCCGGAGCGCGAGCCGGAGTTCGGCGCGGCCGCCGTCTACTGCACCGCCGGTGACCTGCACCAGACGCTGCGCCGCTGGCACCGCAACCCGGCGCGCTGGTCCGCGCAGAGCGCCCGGGGCCGCGACTTCGCGGGACGGCATCACCACGGCCGGTACGCCGAGGCGGTCCTCGCCCTCCTCCACCAGACCGCCGGCGTCCCGCAGCCCAGGCACGCCCCGGCCTGATCGCGACCGCCCGCGGCAACCGAGCGGCGACGGACAGGCACCCGTCCGACAATCAACGGGTCCGGGGACGAGGCCGAAGGGAACGGTGAACCTGGCGGCAAGCCAGGCGCCGAACTCCGAAAGGGTCCTCCTTGCGCTCGCTGTTCCGTCGCCTCGCCCTGGTCGCCGCTCTCGCCCCCGCCGCCGCTCTCGGTGCGACGCTCTTCGCGACGCCCGCCGACGCCGCCCCGGTCTCCGAGGCGACGCTGCAGGCCGACATCGTGCGACTGACCAACGTGCAGCGCACCGCGCACGGCTGTGCCGCCCTCAAGGTCGACTCGCGGCTGATCACCGCGGCGCGCGGGCACAGCGGCTACATGGCGCAGACCGGCGCGTTCAGCCACACCGGCCGGGGCGGCTCGAACTTCGTCGCCCGCGAGCGGGCCGCCGGCTACGCGAAGCCGTCCGCGGAGAACATCGCCTGGGGCTACCGCTCCGGCAAGGACGTCGTCACCGCGTGGATGAAGAGCCCCGGTCATCGCGCCAACATCCTGAACTGCCGCTCGAAGACGGTCGGCGTCGGCGCCGTCTACAGCGACGGCGGCGCCCCCTACTTCACCCAGGACTTCGGCTACTGACCTTCGGCCACCACCCTTCGGTTACCGACCCTTCGGTTACCGATCGAAGATCAACTTCAAGATCTTCATGTC
>KL571377.1:0-121 GCA_000715855.1 Actinoplanes liguriensis | reverse complement strand
AGGGCGACCTCCGTGGCGGGGCACGGTCAAAAGGTCCGACGCGAGACCGCTGCCACCCCGGGCCGCGGCGCGTGTCCCGGTCTCCGGCTGGTTCTCAGCGTGGTTATTCGTCCCTCATAAC
>KL571376.1:10621-16232 GCA_000715855.1 Actinoplanes liguriensis | reverse complement strand
CCCCCGCCGGTGAACGAAAGCGGCCACCTGCACCCGGGGCGCCTGGGGCGCCGACTCGACCGGCACCCGGTGACCCAGTCCCGGCTTGGCCCACGCGGCGGGCCGATCGGCGGTGTGCCGTCCCGAGCGGTCCTGCTCGGCGCGCTGTGCGTCGTACATGGTCAGTCCGATCATGATGAGCAATCCGAAAAGGGTGTACGCGAAGTTGATGACCGCGCCGATCCAGTCGTGGAAGAAGATCAGCGCGTCGACGGCCAGGTAGCGGCCGGCCAGCAGGGACAGGACCAGACGCACCTGGTTCGCGGCGAGCACGAACACGCTCGCGGCCAGGAAACCGGGCAGCACCTGGGGCCGTTGCCGCAGCGCCACGCCGGCGAGCGCGGCCAGCGCCAGGACGCTGCTCAGGATCGTGCAGGACCCGGTCATCTCGGCGACGACCGGTTCCATCCCGGGCCCGAAGACCACGAACGAGTCGCCGAGCACGCCGGAGATCCGGTCGACCCCGATCAGGTCGATGATCCGCGAGGCGAGCGTGACCTCGAAGTGCCGGGCGTGGTCGACGAGCAGGACGTATCCGCCCACACAGCCGGCCACGGCGGCGAGCATCTCGACCAGGACGAGCTGTCTACGACGTACCGTCGCAGCGGGTTTGAATCGACGCGACTCGCGATCCAGTCGCTGGTCGAAGCGGCTCACGTCGCCCCCGACCGGGCCGTCTTCACCCAGGCGTAGGTGGTGCCCCACATGCCCTCGAAGTACGCCTTCGTCGCGGTCAGGATCGACATGCCGAACGCCGGGATGAAACCGACCAGCGTCCACACCGCCCGCCGCTCCACCCGCCCGAGGACCAGACCCACCGCCAGCTCGCAGAACGGCCCGGCGAAGAGCAACGCCGACAGCGACACCATCTGGATCGCCGACGAGTCACCGATGCCGAACGCGTGCAGCGCGATCAGCACCAGCCCCAGCCCGCACAGCACCGGGACGTGGTAGACCCAGAGGAACAGGATGGTCTCCAGCTTCTCCATGGGCGACAGATGCGGCGTACGCAGGATGGGCCGCCAGTAGTCACGAAGGCACTTCTGATGTCCGCGCGCCCACCGGTAGCGCTGCTTCCAGAACCGCTGCGACGAGAGGACGGCCTCCTCGAAGTCCACGGCCGACGGGTCGTATCGCACGCGGTAGCCGTCGAGCAGCAGCCGCAGCGTCAGGTCGGTGTCCTCGGTGACGGTGTCCGGGTTCCACCCACCCAGTGCCCGGATCAGCGAGGTACGCACGGCGCAGTTGGCTCCGCCGTACGCGGGAAGCTCGAAGAGTGCTTGGCGGCCGTACTCGTTGACCAGGTAACCGGAGAGGTAGTCGATGAAGATCGTGGAGGCGAGCGACGACTCCACGCCGTTGCGCACCACGCAGCGGCCCATGACCGCGCCCACCTTGGCGTCCCGGAAGTGGCGC
The DNA here is from genome assembly GCA_000715855.1 of Actinoplanes liguriensis. Lineage (GTDB taxonomy): Bacteria > Actinomycetota > Actinomycetes > Mycobacteriales > Micromonosporaceae > Actinoplanes > Actinoplanes liguriensis. The sequence goes on along the minus strand of KL571376.1, from coordinate 14,777 downwards.
ACCAGGCGGCGCAGCACGTCCGGCTCGGGCTGGTGGTCGGCGTCGAAGATCACCGCGATCTCCGAGTCGGTCAGCGCGAGCGCGTCGTTGAGCGCCCCGGACTTGCCGCCGCCGGCGCCAGCCCGCCGGTGCAGCACGCGCAGCCGCGGGTCGGCGGCCGCCCGGGCGTCCAGCTTCGCGCCGGTGCCGTCGGTCGAGGCGTCGTCGACGACCACGACGGTCAGCCGGTCGGCCGGGTAGTCCAGCGAGAGCAGCGCCGACATCATGCCCTCGACCACGAGCTCCTCGTCCTTGCAGGCGACCAGCACGGCCACGGTCGGCGTGAACGACTCCACGCCGACCAGGGGCGCGTTCAGGTCCCGCTCGGCCCAGCGGGCGGCCGAGACGGCGAAGCCGAGATGACGGAAGAAGAAGACCAGGAAGACGACGTTGAGCACGGTGGCGACCCAGCCGAGCGTGCGGTCGACGCCGAACAGGGTCAGCGCTCCCGCGAACACGACGAGGTGTGCCGCCAGCGCGACCCGGAAGTGTGTCCGCGGAGGCCGGTGGCGTCCGCCGGTGGTCATGCGACCCTCTGCCCTTCGAACGGATGATCACCGAACGGGAGCCCGTCGCCGGAGCGCTGCTCGAACGCCGGCATGTCCGGCATCGCCAGCGTCAACTGCGGCGGCGGCGCCAGATCCCAGACGAACCGGGACGGCACGAACGCCTCGGCGAACCGCACCCGCGCCTGCGCCCCGAAATGCCGGGCGGACGCCGCCACCACCTCGGGGTCGACCATCGCGGAACTCTCCACCTGGCTGCGGTGACAGGCCAGGGCGGCGAGTTTCCGGTCCAGGTGGGCGGAGATGTCGACGTACAGGGAAGGCTCGAACCTGATCGTCGACGGGCTGCGATAGTGCAGCACCCGGCGGCTGTGGCGGGCCGCGGACAGCGTCGCGGCGGCCACCGCGCGATGATCCTGGTGCGAGTCGTCCGGCGCGTGGACGTAGACGACGTCGGCCTCGGTCTCCCGGATCGCGTTCTCGATCAGCGCGATGGTGGTCGCGTCCGCGGTGACCGCGCAGTCCTGCAACCGGCCCCAGAGCAGCAGGCAGTCGAGTCGCCGGGCGGCCGCCTCGGCCTCGGTGCGCCGCTGCCCGACCTGGCCGGGACCGTTCTGACCGCCGGTGACCACCAGCATGGTCACCGCGTCGCCGGCGGCCCGGTGCGCGGCGAGAGTGCCGCCGCAGCCGAGCTCGATGTCGTCGGGGTGCGCCCCGATCGCGAGAACGTTACGCATCATGGCCGGTCAGGCCGCCTTGCGGCGCTTGCGCCAGACGACGAACGAGGCGATCAGCCCGGCCATGATCAGCGCGATCAGCGGGCCGGTGCCGTTGCCGCCGGCCGGCAGGCTGACGTCGCTGCCGCAGGTCGGCTTGTTCCAGCTCGCGGTCACGGTCTTGCCGCCGACGGTCCAGGTCGCGGACGTGTCCTTGGCCAGCCAGCCGGTCGCGAACGTGGCCTTGTGCGTGCCCGGCTCGAAGCGCGTGGTCACCTCGGCGGCGGTGCTCCTGGTGGTGCCGCTGCCGAGCACGACCTTGTTGTTGTCGCCGGCCGCGATGGTGCCGGCCGAGTTCGCGGTGCTGACGTAGCCGAAGACCGCCCGGTACGTGTTGTTCTGGCTGTTCTGGAGCACGCAGTCGCAGGTCGGGGACCCGGCGAGGGTCTTCCAGGTCGCGGCGGCCGCGCCGGTGTTCAGCATCAGGGCGGCAGCGATCGCGATCACCAGGGCGGCGGCGCCGGTGGCGATCAGGGCTCCGCGGCGGCGAAGCGAAGATCGTACGGAACGCATGGGTTTACCTCCGCGGTCGGTGATGGTCGCGATCTCTCCGATCGGTCGCATCCACCGCCTGCTGAGGCCGCTCAGGTTGCTTCGAGGTACCCGGTCAAGTACCGAAGAGCTGCCGAGACGTCCGCGTTTTCGGTGTGCGGCGCGCGCAGCTCGGCCAGAAACGCGGCGAGGTCGGCGAGCACCCACCCCCTGCGGTAGAACGCGATCGCCGCCGCGTCGACCGGAATTCCCAGGTCGACCGGCTCGGCGCCGAGCATGTGGGCGAGCATCCAGAGGTCGCGTTCCCGCGGCGCGATCCGCACCGTGGTCCAGTCGATCAGGCGGAGGCCGGCCGCGGTCCGGAGGACGTTGCCCGGATGCGGCTCACCGTGCGTCACGACCCATTCAAGATCCTTTTCCCGTACGGCGTCAGCAAGCTGATCGAATTCGGCCAGCCACGCGGCGATCCGATCGGTGTGCCGGGCCAGGACGCGACGCGCGGGCTCGGAGTACGGGCCGGCGGTCCACGGGCGGCCGGCGTCCCGCAACGCCGCCAGCAGATCGGACCGCCCGGGCAGGCCGAGGCCGGCGCGGGGCGCGAGATCGGCGACCGCCGGGGTGGCCCCGTGCAGGGCGGTCAGTATGCGGGACATCTCCGGCAGGTCGGACGGCCGATGCGGGCCGAACTCGCCGGGCTCGCCGTCGATCATGGGGAAGACCGTCACGACGTACCGCGGAGTCAATCTGGTGAAAAGACCCCCGTCGGCCGTCGGGACGGGGGCGACGACGAAATCGAGGTCCAGCGCGCTCGCGACGGCGAACGACCGGCGCAGACCCGCGTCGTCCGTGTCGACCTTGACGAACCAGCCGGGACCGGCGGCCCAGTGGTGGCTGCCCGCCCCGACCGGCAGATAGCCGACCGAGGCGACGTCGATGCCCCACCCCGTGCGCAACGCCGCGATCAGGTCGCGCTCGTCAAGATCGGCAGGTTTCTCTCGCACGAGGGCATTCTGCCCGGCAGGAACGGACGCTCGAAGAGCGCGGCGAAAAGCATCGCGGTCAGCACCGCCGCCGGGACCGCGACCGCCACCGTGAGCGGGACCGACGCGGGGCCGAGGGCCAGGGCGGTCAGCGCGACCACCGGCACGTGCATCAGATAGAGGCTGTACGAGCAGGCGCCCAGCACCGTCATCGGACGCGCGGTGAGCAGCCGGCCCGGCGGTCTCCTCGCCACCGCGATCAGCAGCAGCGCGACCGCCGGCCCGATCGCCAGGTCGATCCCGAAGTAGTGCCGTGCCGTCCACACCGGCCCGGTCGCCGCGATCACCGCGAGCACCGGGGCGGCGGCCAGCGCGGTCAGCCACCACCAGGGCAGCCGGCGGGGGCCGGCGGCGACCCCGGCGGCGATCATCCCCAGCGTGAACAGCGGGGCCATCTCCCACGTGTAGCCGATCGCCCCGCCCGGCCCGGCGACGATCATCGGCAGGCAGGACACGGCCAGTGTGACGACCGCTCCCGCGCGGGCCCGGACCAGCAGCAACAGCGGGAACGCGAGGTACAGGGCGGCCTCGACCGCGATCGACCAGAACGCCCCGTTCGGCGCGGGCGCGGCCACGAAGTCCTGCAGCATCAGCCCGTAGACCACCACGGTCCGCCAGGTCGGCACGTGCGACATCGGCAACGGACCCGCGACGGCCGCGACAACGAGGCTGACCAGCAGCGCCGCCCAGTACGCCGGCAGGATCCGCCGCGCCCGCCGCCGCGCGAACCGGAGCACGCCGCCGAGCCGCCACCCGTCGCGGGCCGGGGCGATCCCCAGCGAGAAGCCGGAGAGCACGATGAACGCGACCACGGCGAGCCGCCCGTGGATCAGCCAGCCGCCCCACGCCGGGCCGGTGTTCGCCGGGTACCCGGGGAACCGGAGCAGCCAGCAATGGTGGACGACGACGTAGAGTGCCAGCAGGCCGCGCAGCCCGTCGAGGCCGGCGACCCGGTGCCCAGGCGTCACCGGCGCCGGTCCTCGGTGAGCGTGAACGCGTCGGCGAGCGGCCCGTCGGCCCGGCGCAGCGCCGCGATCGCCCGGCTGGCGCGGCTCTTCACCGTGCCGATCGAGCAGCCGAGCTGGGTGGCGATCTCCTGCTCGGAGAGCCCTGCCCAGTAGCGCAGCACCAGCACCACCCGCTGTGCGCCCGGCAGCGCCCGCAGTGCGGTCAGCACCACGTCGGCGGTGCTCTGCCGCTCGGAGAGGTCACCGTCCGCGGGCCGGTCGGGCAGCACCGCCGCCGGGATCTCGAAGCGCCACAACCGGCGGCCGGCCCGCCACGCCGCGCGGGTCATGACCTG
>KL571376.1:8861-10424 GCA_000715855.1 Actinoplanes liguriensis | reverse complement strand
CCCGCCACGCCGCGCGGGTCATGACCTGCCGGGTGTACGCCTCCGGATCGCCGTCCGGGTGCAGCCTGCGCCACGCCCGGTACGTCTTGACCAGCGCGTCCTGCGCGAGATCCTCGCCGTGACCGCGGTCGCCGGTGAGCAGCGCGCCGTAGCGGACCAGCGCGGCGTACCGGGACGCGACGAACTCGCCGAACGGGTCGCTCACCGCGCGCCCAGCCCGAGCAGGTTCTTCAGCACGAAGAGCGTCGCGTTGGTCAGCCGGACCCGCCCGCCGGTCGAGGAGACCGCCTCCTGGCAGCCTTCGCCGGTCGCGATGATGATCGTGGTGGCGTTCGACGTGTCCATGTCCCACAGCGAGACCGGAGCGGGACTCGGCTGGGCCGGGCCGGGTGGGTCCACGATCAGCCGGATGCTCTCCTGGCCCGCGCTCGCGCAGGCGTCCGCGTCCCGCACGACGTTGGTCTGTTGCCGCAGCAGATGCAGCACCTCGTCGATGGTCGCCCGATCCGTCGCCTTCGCCTGCTCGTCGGAGAGCACGAGGACGACCCCGCCGACCTTCGCGGGCAGGGTGAGCACGCCGCTGCGGCGCGGGCTGGTCCGGATCGACTCGATGATCCGCCGATCCTCGGTGCCGTCCATCCGGAGCCCGACCGACACCTGTGACCAGGGCAGGAGCAGCGAGTTGGTGTAGTTGTTCGCCGGGTAGCGGCCGGTTTTCATCTCGGCGGAGTCGAGGCCGGACTCCAGCCAGCCGGGCTCGCCACCCGCCAGGGTGATCGACACCGGCGAGGTGATCAGGCCCGAGTCGAAGGGGGAGTTGCCGTCCTTCGACGGGATCAGGATGCCGCCGGGGTTGCGGCTGCTCGCCCGGGAGACCTCGACGACCGCGTTCTGGCAGCCGCGGTTACCCGAACCGATCAGCAGGATGGTCTTGGTCATCGTCTCGCACTTGTTGGCGGGGCTGGCCTTGACGACCTTCCAGCCCTCCGGGATCGGGAGCTGCATCGCGCCGGCGACGACCATCCCGTTCTCGACCCGCGGCGTCGCCGACTGCTCGATGTCCCCGTCGGCGGCCGGCGGCGGCGCCGCGCCGATGAACCGCTGCCCGGCCACGAGACCGCCGGCGAGCAGCGCGAACGTCACGATCCCGGCCAGTGCCGCCGTCCGCCGCCGGGCCGCCCGCCCCCGCCGGACGACGGCCGGGACCGGGTCACGGTCCTCCGGTTCGAGGTCGGCCACCGCCTCGTCCAGCAACTGCCTGATGCGTTCCGTCACCGCAAACCCCACGTCCGTCGATCCGCTGTCCCCCTTCGAAAGACATCGGCCCATCGAAAGGTTCCACCCTAATCAAGATCAACTTCTATTTCCCGTACGGCGATGAGCCGCCCGTAACTGCGATGATCAGCGGGTGATCCCCGGATACTCGACGGCTTCCAGCCCGGACCCCCGGCCGGATGGGACGGGACGACCTGCGGCTGGTGACCGGGGCGTTCAGGTCGTCGCGCTGAACTCCGTGCCGCTGGCCGCTGGCCGCTGGCCGCGCCAGGCCCGGGCTGGCTCTCG
>KL571376.1:2284-8644 GCA_000715855.1 Actinoplanes liguriensis | reverse complement strand
GCCCGGGCTGGCTCTCGCTGTGGTTATGAGTGCCGGATAACCACGGTGGGGACAAGCTGGGGGGCCGGGCTTGCCGGGCTGGTCTCCACCGTGGTTTTGCGTGCCCGATGACCACGGTGGGGACCAGCTGGGGGCCGCGCCAGGCCCGGGCTGGCTCTCGCTGTGGTTATGCGTGCCCGATAACCACGGTGGGGACCAGCTGGGGGAGCCGGGCCACGGTGGAGACCGGCTAGAACAGGGCGGTCTGGCCCGGGATGGGGTCGCGGCGGCCGGACATCGAGCCGTGCAGGACGCGCGGCTTCAGCGTGTGCGCCCACGCGGGCAGCGGCTCGGGCGGCGCCTCCGGGAGGGCCTCGACCGGGGCGTCGCCACCGACCAGGGCCCACAGCGACGGGCCGAGGTTGATGCCGTGCTCGCGCAGGGCGCGGCGGATCACCAGGTAGTCCAGGGGGAGCCGGGCCGACTCGGGACTCGGGACCGGCAGGTCACGGCGCATGGCCATCAGGCGGCGGTTGCGGGCGACGATCTCCCGGGCCTCGGGGTCGCGGAAACTCGTGGCGGCCTGCTCGCCGACGGCGTCACGCAGCGTAGCGGGGTCGGCCTCCCAGGCCTCGTCGACCGAGCCGAACGCCTCCAGCAGGCGCGCCGCTGTCCGGGCGCCGAAACGACGTACCCCCGGAAGGTTGTCGGACGGATCGCCACGCAACGCGGCGAAATCCGTGTACTGCCAGGGGTGGACGCCGTAGAGGCCGGGCAGCGACTCGGCGTCGACCAGAACCGAACGGTCGAAACCGCCGTTGCGGATCCGCAGCACCGACGTGGTGTCGTCGATCAGGGCGAACGCGTCCCGGTCGCTGGTCATCAGGATCGAGCTCCAGCCCAGGTCGCGGGCGGCCGCGGCGGAGCTGGCCAGGACGTCGTCCGCCTCGTAGGCCGGCGGGACGACGGTGCCCACGCCACAGTCGCGCAGCAACTCGGGGGCGAGCTCCAGCTGACGGGTCAGGTCGGCCGGCTTGGGCGGGCGGTGCGCCTTGTAGCCCGGATGGTCGACGCGGCGGGCCGAGTCGCGCGGGCAGTCGAAGCCGACCAGCACCGCGTCCGGCCGGAGCTGGGCGGCGGCCCGGGCCAGGTATCCGAACAGGCCGCGCAGGGCGGGAGCGGGCTCCAGCGAGCCGTCGCTGGCGTGGAACGCCCGGTGCAGCAGGCTGTTCCCGTCGAGGACCAGCAGCAACCCACCCGTATGCGGCACCCGACGAGCTTACCGGCTCAGATCGTGCTTACGGTGAGTGATCTTCTCCACCAGCCCGACCGGGGCGAGACGCCGCAGGGCGAAGACGAACGGGGCGTTGCTGCCGACGGCGTACCGCTGCCGGGGTCGCCGCGCCTCGATGGCGGTGACGATCGTCGCGGCGACCCGCTCGGCGGACGTGCCGGCCTTCTCGTTGCGATCAAGAGCGGTCAGCATCCGCTGGAACTCGGCCCGGTGCGGCGAGTCGTCGGCGATGTACCTGGTGCGGCGCTCGCTGATCCCGGTGTTGATCGAGCCGGGCTCGACGGTGGTCAGCCAGACGTCGTACGGCGAGTACTCGTGCCGGGCCCCATTGGCGAAGCCCTTGATCGCCGCCTTCGACGCGACGTAGGACGACCGGTACGCCAGCGGGAACGACGCCAGCATCGACCCGACCATGATCACCCGGCCGTAGCCGCGCTCGCGCATCCCGGGCAGCGCGAGCTGTGCCAGCTGTACCGGACCGATCACGTTGACCTGGAACAGGCGCCGGAGCGCGTCGACCGGCAGCTCCTCGAACGGGCCCGACTGGCTCTCCCCGGCGTTGTTCACCAGAATGTCCACACCGGTCAGCGTCCCGGCCAGCGCGGCGATCGACTCGTCCGAGGTCAGGTCCAGCGCGACGTACTCCACGCCGGCCACCTTCCGGGCGATCGACGCCGGGTCGCGGCTGGTGCCGATCACCCGGTGACCGCGCTTCACCAGCGCGGCCGCGGTCGCGAGGCCGATGCCGGACGATGCTCCGGTGACGAGAGCGGTACGCGTCATCGCAGCACGATAACCGTTCCCGCGACGTTCGCCGAACCGGACGCCCGGCGGCAGCGTGCCATCCCTCGATCCTCGCGCACGGGCGAGCCGTGCACGTGCGGATGCCGATATCGGACGCGCGCCAAGATCAACGGAGGGATACAGTCCCCCCGCTCCATTGCTCAACGCGGGGAAGACGACAAACGTGAACATCATCAAGCCGGCTACCGTCGCGGTGGCCGCCGCCTCCATGCTGCTCGCCGGGTGTGGCGACAAGACCGCCGCCGCGCCGACGGCCGCTACTCCGTCCGGCAACGGGATCGCGGCGCTGCCCGCGGCCGACATCATGACGCGCGCCGAGAAGGCGGTCACCGACGCGAAGTCGTTCCACGCCGCCGGCACCGCCAAGGAGGACAGCGGCGACAGTTACACCATCGACCTCAAGGAGTCCGGGTCGAATCTGCTGGCCACGTTCACGCTGAGCGGGATGAGGCTGGAGGTCCTGGCGTTCGACGGCCGGTCCTACGTCAGGGCGGACCCGAAGTTCCTGGCCTCGACCGGCATCACACTGCCGAAGGTCTCCGCCGACGTCCTGGCGAAGTCGTGGATCAAGCCGGCCCCCGGCGACACCACCTTCTCGGACATGACCGACGGGTTCGGCCTCGATGAGCTGCTGGACCAGTCCGGTGAGCTGACCAAGGGCGACGTCACGCAGATCGACGGCAAGCCGGCCATCGTGCTGAACGACGTGAAGGACACGGGCTCGGTCTACGTGGCCACGACCGGTGAGCCGCTGCCGCTGAAGGCGACCGACGGGAACGGCGGCGTCATGACGTTCTCCGAGTTCGGCGCGGAGTTCCCGGAGATCAAGGCCCCGGCCGCCGGCGAGATCATCAGCCTGCCGGCCAAGTCCTGACGTAATCCGGGCCGGTGCGGAGTGATCCGCGCCGGCCCGGCTCTCTCGAAGGGGCTTACAGGGAGACGGTCTTGCCGCCGATGGTGACGACCAGGACGCCGGTGGAGCTGAACGACCAGGCCAGCGCGCCGCTGTAGTTCGCGCAGCGGGAGCCGTTCGTCCCGGACCAGAACTGGTTCGAGCTGTCCGCGTCGCCGATGATCCGGTCGTTGGTGCCGCTGCTGAAGCGGCACGACGTGTTGTTGCGGAACACCGACGTACCGCCGTCGAAGTTGAAGTTGCGTTCGCCGTTGTCGATGCTCAGGTTGTTCGAGATGGTCAGCGTGCCCGGGTTGCTGTTGTAGGTGAACCCGTGCTTGCCGTTCTGGTAGGCGATGCTGCGCCGCACGGTGTGGTTCACGGCGATGTCCTCGCCGCCGAGCTTGTAGCCGTTGCGGTCACCGGCGCCGGCCTGCGAGCCGTCGGTCAGCGTGCCGTTGTCGTAGGAGAGCGAGTCCTCGATCGTCACCGGCCCGATCGGCCCGGTGTCGGTCTTGGTGTAGAGGTCCCAGCCGTCGTCGATGTTGTTGTGCGACACCGCGTAGCGGAACACGTTGCCGGTGCCGACGGTCAGTTTCGCCGCGAAGCCGTCCGCGTCCTCGCCGTCCGAGTCCGCGTTGTCGTGCGACTCGGAGCTGAGGACCAGGTTGTTCGCCGGCCACTGCGAGCTGGGCGTGTCCGACGCGATCCGGGAGATCTGCAGGCCGCTGTCGCGGTTGAACCGGGTGACCGTGCGCTCGATGGTGTTGTTGCTGCCACCGACGAAGATGCCGTTGTCGCCGGCGCGTTCCACCACCAGGCCGTACAGGTGCCAGAAGTTGCCGTTGAGGGCCAGGCCGCGGTTCGCCGAGTCCTCGGTCTGCGCCGAGAAATTCAAGATCGGAATTTCGCCCGGGTACGCCGAGAGAGTCTTGAGCGCACCCGAGGACCCGTTGTTCCCGGCCGGGATCGTCACCGTCGACGTGTAGTTGTAGGTCCCGCCGCGCAGGTAGATCGTCCCGCCCGCCGCGATCCGGGTGATCGCCGAGGTCAGCGTCGTCGGCGCGGACTGCGTGCCGGCCGCGCTGTCGGTCCCGGTCGGTGACACGTAGACCGCGCCCGTGGTCGGCGGCGTGGAGGTGGACGGCGTGGGGGACGGCGAGGTGGACGGGGAGGAGGACGTGGTGGCCGACGGGCTCGGGCTGCTTCCACCACCGGTGGAGTCGTCCACGACGATGTCGTCGAAGCGGCCGGACGCGTGCTCGGTGAGCAGCCCGATCCGCCCGCTGGAGATCGACGAGTCGGTGGCGCTGCCGACGCTGGTGCCGTTGACCGAGCCGCTGATCGTGGTCCCGTTCACGGTCAGCTTCAGCGTGTAGAACGTGCTGGTCGAGACGGTCTGGCTCAGGCTCGCCAGGACCGTGATCGCGCTGCCGTTCATCGCCTCCAGTTGGACCTTGTTGCTGCCGGTCAGCGACAGCCGGTACATCTTGGTCGCGCCGGCGGCCCGGGCGGTCAGCGCGACCACCCCGCTGGTGGAGCCGAACGCGGTGGCCTTGACCCGCGCCTGCACCGCGTAGTTGGTCCAGGACGTGGTGCCGCCGAACTCGCGGGCCCGCTCGCTGGTGGTGTCGGACTGCTGCAGGACCTGGGTGCCGTCGGTGACGACCGACCAGGTGCCGCCCGATTTCGACCAGGCGCTGGTCGAGCCGGACTCGAAGTCGGCGCTGAACACGGTCGCGGCTTCGGCGGTCGCCACGGTTACCGCGAGTCCCGCGGTGACCAGCGCGGCGAGTGCTCCCGCGCCGGCCATCCGGCGCATGCGGCGAGGGCGTACGGATGGTGCCATGCGATTCTTCTCCCTGTCGGAAAGAGATCCCGCCGGCATTTTCAGGCGCTGCGATTATTTGCAGTCATTTGCATGGCGACGCAGCTCTGACCTGCGCCGCGGCCTGAATCATGGGGATGGACAAGCCGGCGGTTGTGGGGGAACGGAGGTGGTGCCGTGACCGAATCTCCCACCATCGGAAGAGGCGAGTCAACAATTCTCATTTGCAGGTTTGTTGCAGGAACGCCGACCGAGTGGATCTATGTCTTGAATGTCTGACCATTGCCAATTGTCTATTTCGCGACTCAATGTATCCGGGTTTCGGGCCTATGGTGTGGCGTCGCACTTCGCGACATGCACGGTCATGCACTCCTAGGGGGAAGGGAGGCGGCCATGCCGCGTCTCCTGCACGGACGAATCGTCACCGAAGAAGAACTCACCCGCGCTGCCGGCGAGCTCGCCGAGTTCAGCGCCCGGTCGCCGGCCTACTTCGCGGTGACCACACCGGCCGACACGCACCACTTCGACTTCCTGTTCCCGACGTTGCAGGAGGACGAGGCGAACCTCCTGCCCGAAGCCGGCAACACCCCGGAGCTGCTGAAGAAGCTCGGCGCGTCGATGGTCGACGCCGACGTGACCGGGCAGGACAGTCCGATCCCGGCGGCCTACACGTACTTCGGGCAGTTCGTCGACCACGACATCACCCTCGAGTCCGGCACGTCGGCGACCATCAGCCAGCTGCTCGACCCGGCCATGACGCCGCTGGCGCTCGCCGACATCCGCCACGCGCTGCGCAACCTGCGTACCGGCGAGCTCGACCTGGACAGCGTCTACGGCGCGCCGGCCCCGCGGGACCCGGCCAACACCGCGAAGATGCTGGTCGGCAAGGTCAAGTCGCTGCTGGGCACGGCCAAGCCGACGCTGCGCCCGCCGGGCAAGGGCGACGACAACGACCTGCCTCGGGAGCCGGCCGGCGGCGACATCGAGCACGACCGCGCGGCCCTTACCGGGGACCCGCGCAACGACGAGAACCTGATCATCGCCCAGCTGCACGTGGCGTTCCTCAAGGCGCACAACAAGCTGGTCGACCAGGGGTTCTCGTTCGGCGAGGCGAGCCGCATCCTGCGCCAGCACTACCAGCACGTCGTGGTGCACGACTTCCTGAAGCGGATCGCCGAGCCGGCCATCGTGGACGACATCGTCGATCACGGCAACCGGTGGTTCGACTACACGGCCGAGCCGCTGCGGATGCCGCTGGAGTTCTCGGTCGCCGCCTACCGGCTGGGCCACACGATGGTCCGGGCCAGGTACGACTTCAACCTGAACTTCAACACCCGGCCCGGCGGGATCCCGGCGACCCTGGAGCTGCTGTTCTCGTTCACGGCGCTCAGCGGGCAGGTCGGCGGCCAGAACAACGCCACGCTGCCGGACAACTGGATCATCGAGTGGGAGAACATCATCGGCGGGCCGGACGTCATGAAGGCCCGCAAGCTCGACACCAACGTCGCCAGCGTCGGTGACACGGCCCTGTTCTCCCTGCGCAAGCTGTCTCTTATACACATC
>KL571376.1:0-2007 GCA_000715855.1 Actinoplanes liguriensis | reverse complement strand
CAGCACCTCGGGCTGCCGGTGATGACCAAGGACGAGGTCCTCGCCGCGGCGGGCAGCCCGCAGCAGGTGGCCGCGTTGCAGGCCGGAGGCTTCGAGTCCCGTACGCCGTTGTGGTACTACGTCCTCGCCGAGGCCAACCACGCCCACGGCGGGCAGCGGCTCGGCCCGCTCGGCAGCACGCTCGTCGCCGAGGTGCTGATCGGGCTGGTCCGGCGCAGTCAGGACTCGTTCCTGCGCCAGCCGGGCTGGAAGCCGTCCCTGGCATCCGCGAAGCCCGGCACGTTCGAGCTGGCCGACCTGCTGCGCTTCGCCGGTCAGCTCTCCGGTGGCACGACGACCCCGCAGCCGCCGCAGCCCACGACGTACAAGGTGAAGAAGGGTGACACGCTCAGTGGCATCGCCAAGTCCCAGCTCGGCGACCAGAACCGGTGGCCGCAGATCTTCGTGCTGAACCGGGCGATCATCAAGAACCCGAACGTGATCAGTGTCGGCCAGGTGCTGCACCTGCCGCCGAAGACACCGGTCGGCACGATCCCGCGGCTCCACACGGTGAAGAAGGGCGACACGCTCAGCGGCATCGCGAAGTCGCTGCTGGGCAACGCGAACCGGTGGCCGGAGATCTTCAACCTGAACCGGGCGATCCTGTCCAACCCGGACCGGATCATTCCCGGTCAGGTGCTGGTGATTCCAGCGAAATGACGAAGCGCGAGCCGCCCGACGGGTTCGGCTCGTGCCGGATGTCCCCGTGGTTGGCCTGCGCCAGCCCGCGGACGATGTAGAGGCCCAGACCGGTGCCCTTGACCGAGGTCGCGTCCCGGTCGGCACGGGCCAGCCGCTCGAAGAGACGGTCCCGGAACTCCTCCGGGACACCGGGACCGTCGTCCTCGACCGCCACCTCGACCCGTGACGGTGTGACGGAGACGCGGACCGCGGTGGCGCCGCCGCCGTACTTGCGGGCGTTGGAGAGCAGGTTCACCAGGACTTGCTGCAGGTGTCCGGGATGGAAGAGCACCCGCGCGGGTGGCCCGGACACCGGCACCGCCGCCGCGTCGACCGCCCACAGCGCCCGGCCGATCTCCTCGTGCACGTCCAGCTCGCGCCGGTCGGCCCGGATCTGACCGGACTCGATGGTGACCATCGCCAGCACCTCCTGGACGATCTCGTCCAGCCGCCCGGCCTGCCGGGCGATCGCGTCGATGGCCCGGCCGCGGCGCTCGTCGGTCAGCACGCGCCAGTCCTCGGTGAGGATCTCCGCGTTCCCGCGGATCGACGTCAGCGGGTTGCCGATCTCGTGGCCGAGCATCCCGATGATGTCGAGTTTGAGGTGGTTGGCGGCCTCCAGCTCGGTGTTGCGCTCGGCCAGCGCCGCGGCCGCCGCGTCCCGCGCCTGCTCGGCGGCGCGCCGCGCGGTGATGTCGGTGACCACGCCGACCAGCAGTTTCGGGTGGCCGTCGGGATCCCGGACCATGGAAATGGTGGCCTCGACCGGCACCCAGTGGCCGTCGGCGTGCAGCAGGCGGGACTCGGTGGTGTACGCGTCGCACTCCCCGGCGAACAGGCCGGCGACCCGCTGTTGCCCGGCCATCCGCTGGTCGGGGTGCGTCAGCTCCTGCGTGGACATCCCGGCCAGCTCCTCGACGGGACGGCCCAGCATCGCTCCGAAGGCCGGGTTCGCGCTGATCATGGTGCCGTCCAGGGCGCTGACGACCTGGGCGACCGCGGTGTTGGAGAACTGGGCGCGCAGCCGTTCCTCGCTCTCCGCGAGGGCGAGCTCGGCGGCCCGGGCCGCGGTCTGGTCCGCGTTCACCTCGAGGACCTGCGCGTTGTCCGGGTCGAGGTGGTGCAGAACCTGACGGCTCAGGACATTGACGGTACGGCCGTCCGCCGTGATGTGGTCGAGCTGACCGTTCCAGAACCCGTCGCGGCGCAGCGCCTGCTCCTGGTCGGCGCAGCTACCGCCGTACGGGAAAGTGGTGTGCAGCAGCCGATGGGCGGACCGGCCGGGGG
>KL571375.1:33120-34094 GCA_000715855.1 Actinoplanes liguriensis | reverse complement strand
CGGTGCTGCCGGTGGTCCGCCGCCCGGCTGGCAGGCAGGCTCCGGTGAGTATGCGACCGGCAGGCCCGGTGGCGTGGCCCCGGCCGGCCCCGGGCAGGCGCCGCCGGCTCGTCGATCCGGGCCGGCCAACGCCGGTCAGGTTCCGCCCGGTCAACGGCCGGTCGCTCCCGGCCAGCGTGGCGGCCCACCTCCCGGTGGGCCGGGCCAGCCCGGGCAGATGCCTCCGGGCGCGGTGCCGCCCGGTCAGCGCGGTGTGCCGATGCCGCAGGGCCAGATGCCCCCTGGTCAGATGCCGCCGGGCCAAGTGCCTGGGCGGCCGGGTCAGATGCCGCCGGGTGCGGTGCCGCCGGGTCAGCGTGGCGTGCCGGGTGCGGCCGGGCCGGTTTCCCCTGGTCAGCGTGGTCCCGGGCCGGTTCCGCCCGGCCAGATGCCGCCTGGTCAGATGCCGCCCGGGCAGGTTCCGTCGGCTGCGGTGCCGCCGCGGCGTGGTGGTCCGGGTGCTCCGGTTCCTCCGGACGGACGCCGTCCGGTGGATCTCTCCGGGCCGGGCGGTCCGGGGCAGGCCGTGCCGCGGTCCGGCAACGCGCCGGAGGTTCCCGGGGCCGGGGTGCGCCCGGTGTCGCCCGCGGTCCGTCCGACGTCGCCCGGTGCTCCGGCGCGCGATCGGTTCCGTTCGGACGCCGCGCCGGCTCGCGTGGACGCGCAGCAGTCCGGGCCGATCCCGCCCGCCGTGTACCAGACCGGGCCGATCCCGCCCGCGGGCAGCGGGTTCGCGGCGGACACCGTTCCGCCCAACGTCTACCAGAACGACCCGGTGCCGCCGAGCGTGTACCAGACCGGCCCGATCCGGGGCGGCGATGAGGACAGCGGCGGCCGTTCGCGCGGACGCACCCGGCGCGGCCGCGCTGATCAGGGCGGTGCGCCGGCCGAGGGCGGGCACACGTCGCACGCCGCTCCCGACGGTGTCTACGGTG
>KL571375.1:32107-32868 GCA_000715855.1 Actinoplanes liguriensis | reverse complement strand
CACATGCCGCTCCCGACGGCTTCGGCGGTCGCGGGCCCCGGCCCACCTCGGGCGGTCCCGCGTCGCACGCGGCTCCGGACGGGCCGGCGCACGCACGGGCCGGTGGCCCGGACGGGATGCGCGGCGGTTCGGCGCGGCCCGTTTCGGGGGCGCACGCGCAGCCGGAGGATCGGTTCGGCCTGTCGCAGGAGGTTCCGGCGGGTCGCCGGGGCGCTCAGGGCCCGCGCGAGCCGGGGACCGGGCGGCACGAGGCGGCCGGCGCGGCCGGTGCGGCCGGCGTTCCCGGGCAGGGCAGGCCTGGGCAGGGCGTCCCTGGGCAGGGCGTCCCTGGGCAGGGTGCGCCCGGGCGCGGCGGTCCTGGACAGGGCGCGCCTGGACGTGGTGGGCCTCAGCAGGGCGTTCCCGGGCAGGGCGTTCCCGGGCAGGGCGCGCCTGGGCGTGGTCCGCGCCAGGGCGCTCCCGGGCAGAGCATCCCCGCACAGGGTGTCCCTGGGCAGGAGGTTCCCGGGCAGGGCGGCCCTGGACAGGGCGCGGGTGGGCCCGGAGTCCCCGGACCCCGGCGGATCGGACCCGGCGACGGGCGGCCGGTTCGCGCTTCCGCGGCGGTGACGCCGCCGGTGGTGCCGGGACGGCAGGGGAAGCGTTCCCCGGCGATGCCCGGACGCGCCGGCGCCATGGCGGAAAGCACCTCCGGAGTCATTCAGCGTCCCGCCCAGCGCCCCGGCAACGGGCAGCTGCAGCCGGACGAGGACGGTTTCACC
>KL571375.1:31663-31947 GCA_000715855.1 Actinoplanes liguriensis | reverse complement strand
GGCGCGGTCGTTCCCGGTCAGGCCGGCCCGGGCCGCCGCGGGCGCGGGGAGCCGCAGGGTGGCCGTGCCGCGGCCGACGCGCCCTTCGCCGACCTGGTCGGCGCCCAGTCCGACCCGGGTGCGGACCCGGCGGCACACGCGGCCGGTGAGCAGGGCCGTGGCGGTCGCCGCGGACCCGGCGGCCCGGCCGGTGGACCGCGCCGGGGCCCGGCCCCCGACCAGGGCCCTCAGCAGAGCCAGGGTTTCCCGGCGGGCATGGGCCATCCGGATCAGAGCCAGGGCTT
>KL571375.1:31183-31375 GCA_000715855.1 Actinoplanes liguriensis | reverse complement strand
CAGAGCCAGGGTTTCCCGGCGGGCATGGGTCACCCGGATCAGAGCCAGGGTTTCCGTGCCGGAACGGGCGGGCCCGATCAGAGCCAGGGCTTCCGTGCGGGTGCGGGTGGCCCGGATCAGAGCCAGGGCTTCCGTGCCGGAACGGGCGGGCCTGATCAGAGCCAGGGTTTCCCGGCGGGCATGGGTCACCCC
>KL571375.1:30577-30908 GCA_000715855.1 Actinoplanes liguriensis | reverse complement strand
GGATCAGAGCCAGGGCTTCCGCGCGGGAACGGGTGGCCCGGACCAGAGCCAGGGCTTCCCGGCCGGAATGGGCGGCCCGGAGCCGACCTCACGGGGTCGTCGCCGCCGTGCCGTCCCTGAGCAGGGCCAGGGCGACCAGGACGGTCCGCCGCGCGGTCGCCGTGGGGACGGCCCCCCGACGGGTCGCCACGGTGGTGGCCCGGAGCAGAGTCAAGCTTTCCCGGCCGGCGCCGGCGGGCCGGTCTCGCCGGCCCCGGGGCCGCGCGGCGGTGGTCCGGCACGCGGTGGCGCGTCGGTGCCCGGCGTGGCGCGGGCCGGAGTCGCGGGGGGC
>KL571375.1:29460-30371 GCA_000715855.1 Actinoplanes liguriensis | reverse complement strand
GAGTCGCGGGTGCCGCCGCTGTCCCCGGAATGGGTGGTCCGGGAACCGGCTCGGCGCGTGTACCCGGCCCAGGCGGCCCGAGCGGACCCAACGGCCCGGGCCCCGGTGGCCCGAATGTCCCCAACAGGCCGAACGGCCCCGGTGGACCCAATGGTCCTGGCGGTCCGAACGGTCCGGGCAGGCAGCCCGGTCCCGGTGGGCCGGGCCGAGGTGCAGCCTCCGTGCCGGTCCCCGGACAGGGCGGCCCCGGCGACGTGGAGCCTGGACCGGGCGGCCCGCGTCGAGGCGCGGCCGCCGTTCCCGGGAGCGGTCCGGACGGGCCGCCGCGCCGTGGTGCGGTCGTGGTGCCCGAGGCCGGTGCACCGGGTCGTGGCGCCGCTTCCGTCCCGGTGCCCGGCCAGGGTGACCCCGAGGCTCCGCGCGGCGCGGCATCCGTTGCCGTGCCCGGGACCGGCCGTGCGGTACCGCCCGCCGGGGCTGCCGCCGTGCCCGGCCGTGGAACGGGCTCAGCCTCGGTGCCGGGAACCGCATCGGTGCCGGGCCGCGGCAACGGTCCCGGGATGGGCGCCGGACCGTCCGACGACCCGGGTCACGGCACCGGAACGATCGCGGTCGCCCGCGCCCCGAAGGCATCGGGCGCGGCCACCCCCGTACGGGCGAACGGGAATGCGACCGCAAGCGGGCCGCTACCCGGCGTCGACGAGGATGCCGAGGCCGAAGGCGGTCTTGCCGAGCTGCGGCAGAAGCTTCGCACGCAGCGCCGGCTCCGCCTGATCACGCTCTCCACGCTGGCGGCGATCGTCCTGCTGGTGCTCCCGGCCCTTCTCGGCCTGCGGGCGATCAGCAGCGACCCGGTCTTCGCCTCGCTGAACGCGCTGGACGTGCCGTCCTGGGTCTGTCTCTTATACACA
>KL571375.1:26978-29189 GCA_000715855.1 Actinoplanes liguriensis | reverse complement strand
CACCGAGGCCTACACGAAGGCGCTCAAGGACGCCGGCTGGACACCGTGGAAGGTCGCGGACTGCCCGGAGTCGGCGGTGAAGGCCGAGGAGGGCACCTACACCTGCTTCAAGCGGGACGAGTTCACTCTGGACCTGGCGGTCGGGCTGCCCAGTTGCGCGGTCGATCAGGTGGCGGCGGACGCGCTGCCGGCGGCCGGCACCGACCAGGCCGAGGCCGGGGCGACCGATCCCGGCAAGTGTGAGGGGTCGGCGGTCAGCATCAAGGTGCGCACCGCGATCGGCGACGAGCGCGGGAAGACCGACAAGAATCCGGGGCCGGTCGGCCAGACGCCGGAACCGGTCCTGAACGAGGATGATCCTCTCTTCGCGCCGACACCCCAGGCGTCGTGAAGCGCGTGGTGGTCACGGACGGTAGGGTCTGCACGTTGTCCCCGCCGAACCCGTGACCACCCGAAGAGGAGACGCGCTTAATGGACGCCGGAGAAATCGCTGGTCTGATCGCGGCGGGCGCCTTCCTGATGCTCGTCGTCGTGCTGGCCTTCCCGATCCTGAAGCTGGGCCGCACGATCGACGCCGCCACCCGCGGGATCAATGAGGTGGTCGACCGCACCGGTCCGCTGCTCGGGAACGTGAACACCACGGTGGAGAACGTGAACACCGCGCTCGGCCAGGTTCAGGTCTCTTTGGACGGCGTGAACCTGCAGCTGGCCAAGGTCGACACGATGACCGAGCACGCGCAGAACATCACGGCCAACGTCGCGAACCTGGTGACCGTGGTCTCCGCCGCCGCGGCCAACCCGCTGGTCAAGGTCGCCTCGTTCGGGTATGGCCTGCGCAAGGCCACCGCCGCCCGCCGGGCCGCCGAGGAGGACCGCGAGGTGCGCACCGAGATCAAGCAGCGGCGCCGCCGCTCCGGCCGCTGAGAGGATCGCTGTCATGAAACGCCTGCTCTGGCTCGGTGTGGGTCTGGCCGTCGGCGCCCTCGTGGTGCGCAAGCTCACGCAGAAGGCCGAGGAGTTCACTCCCACCGGTATTGCCACGTCGCTCTCGCAATCCGCTGGCGGGCTCGTCGAGTCGGTGCGTAGCTTCGTGGAAGACGTCCGCGACGGCATGGCCGAGCGGGAGGAACAGATCCACGAGGCGTTCGCCGAGGGGGTTCTGTACGAGGACAAATTTGCCGAGCTGCGCGAGGACACGCAGCCCGGTCCGCAGGAGGGAATTCGATGAAGACGGCGGAAGTCAAGCGGCGCTATCTGGCGCATTTCGAGGCCAACGGGCACACGGTGGTCCCGAGTGCCCCGCTGCCGGCCATCGACGACCCGAACCTGCTGTTCATCAACGCCGGCATGGTGCAGTTCGTGCCGTATTTCCTGGGTCAGCAGACCCCCGCGTTCAACCGTGCGGTCAGCGTGCAGAAGTGCATCCGCACGCCGGACATCGACGAGGTCGGCAAGACCAGCCGGCACGGCACGTTCTTCCAGATGAACGGCAACTTCTCGTTCGGCGACTACTTCAAGGAAGGCGCGATCAACCTCGCCTGGGAGCTGTCGACGAAGTCGGTGGCCGACGGCGGTTTCGGCCTGGACCCGTCGCGCATCTGGCCCACGGTGTACCTGGACGACGACGAGGCGTTCGCGCTCTGGCGCAAGATCGGCGTGCCGGAGAGCCACATCGTGCGCCGCGGCAAGAAGGACAACTACTGGTCGATGGGCATCCCCGGGCCGGCAGGCCCGTGCTCGGAGCTGTTCTACGACCGTGGCCCGGAGTACGGCAGGGACGGCGGCCCCGAGGCCGACGAGGACCGGTTCATGGAGTACTGGAACCTGGTCTTCATGCAGTACGAGATCACCGACGTGAAGTCGAAGGAGGACTTCACGATCGTCGGTGCGCTCCCGAAGCAGAACATCGACACCGGCATGGGCCTGGAGCGCATCGCGTCGATCCTGCAGGGCGTCGACAACCTGTACGAGATCGACGAGGTCCGCCCGATCCTGGCCCGCGCGGCCGAGCTGACCGGTAAGAAGTACGGCGCGCACTCCGGGCACGTCGCGGGTGAGTCGCACCCCGACGACGTCCGCCTGCGGGTGATCGCCGACCACGTGCGTACGTCGCTGATGCTCATCGGCGACGGTGTCGTCCCGTCGAACGAGGGCCGCGGCTACGTGCTGCGCCGCATCTGTCTCTTATACACATCTCTGATGGCGCGAGGG
>KL571375.1:20388-26761 GCA_000715855.1 Actinoplanes liguriensis | reverse complement strand
GGGTCAGTCGCTGCCGGAGCTGCTGCCGATCGCGCGGGACTGCATGTCCCCGTCGTACCCGGAGCTCGCCGAGGAGTTCGGGCGGATCTCGACGTACGCGTACGCGGAGGAGGAGGCGTTCCTCTCCACGCTCAAGGCGGGCACCACGATCCTGGACACCGCGATCACCGAGTCCAAGAGCAAGGGGAAGAGCCAGCTCTCCGGGGACAAGGCGTTCCAGCTGCACGACACGTACGGCTTCCCGATCGACCTGACCCTGGAGATCGCGCAGGAACAGGGTCTGCAGGTCGACCAGGAGGGTTTCCGCCGGCTGATGGCCGACCAGCGGAACCGGGCGAAGGCGGACGCGAAGGCCCGCAAGACCGGCCACGCGGACATGTCGGCGTACCGTTCGGCGCTCGACGCCGGCGGCGCGGTCGAGTTCACCGGGTACCAGGAGGTCGTCCGGGAGTCCCGGGTCCGCGCGCTGATCGGCGACAAGGGCCGGGTCGAGGTGGCCGGCGAGGGCGACTTCGTCGAGCTGGTGCTTGACACCACCCCGTTCTACGCCGAGGGCGGTGGCCAGCAGGCCGACACCGGTGTGATCAAGGTCGGCGGCGGCCGGCTCGAGGTCGTCGACGTGCAGCAGCCGCTGCCCGGCCTGATCGTGCACAAGGCCCGGGTGATCCAGGGTGAGGTGCGGGCCGGCGAGAGCGGTCTCGCGGAGATCGACGTGACCCGCCGCAAGGCGATCTCGCGTTCGCACACCGCGACCCACCTGGTGCACCAGACCATGCGGAACTTCCTCGGCGAGTCGGCGACCCAGGCGGGTTCGCTGAACGCGCCGGGCCGGCTGCGGTTCGACTTCCACACCCCGGGCGCGATCAACCCGTCGGTGCTCTTCGACGTCGAGCAACAGATCAACGAGGTGCTGCTGCGTGACCTGGAGGTCACCGCGTTCATCACCTCGCAGGAGGAGGCGCGGCGGCTGGGCGCGATGGCGCTCTTCGGCGAGAAGTACGGTGACGAGGTCCGTGTCGTCGAGGTCGGCGACTACGCCCGTGAGCTATGCGGTGGCACGCACGTGGCGCGGTCGGGCCAGCTCGGCCTGGTGAAGATCCTCACCGAGCAGTCGATCGGCTCGGGCGTCCGCCGGGTCGAGGCCCTGGTCGGCATCGACGCGTTCGGCTTCCTGGCCAAGGAGCACCTGCTGGTGTCCCGTCTGGCCGACCTGTTCCGGGTGCCCGGCGACCAGGTGGCGGACCGGGTCGAGCAGACCGTCACGGCGCTGCGCGACGCGGAGAAGGAGCTGGAGAAGCTCCGGGCGCAGATGGTCCTGGCCGGCGCGGGCGCGCTGGTGGAGCAGGCGAAGGATCTGCGCGGGGTGGCCTACGTCGGCACCGAGGCGCCGGAGGGCGCGGGCGGCAACGACGTGCGCACGCTGGCGCAGGAGTTGCGGGGCAAGTTCGACCCGGCGCGTCCGGCGGTTGTCGCGGTGACCGCGCGGGCCAACGGCAAGGCGTCGCTGATCGTGGCGATCAACGCGGCGGCGAAGGGTCGCGGCTTGTCCGCGGCTGACCTGGTGAAGGGCGCGCTGTCCGGCCGGGGTGGCGGCAACGCCGATCTGGCGCAGGGCGGCGGCCTTCCGGCGTCCGAGGCGGCGAACCTGCTGGCGTCGATCGAGAAGGCGCTCACCGAAGCGAGCTGACCCGAGCCGACCCGAGCCGAACCGAGCCGACCCGAACTGAGAATTGTCTGGTAATGGATCCGTCGCCCAGTGCGACGGATCCTTTCCTTTTCCTTGAGAATTCCCAGCCGTGGCACAGGGGGCCGTTGTATCAGGCGTCGGAGCGGTTAAGCTTTGCCCGCGATCGGGGCCATTCATCGTCGTACGTCGATAATGGTTTCCCTTCGCCGACAAGCCTGTTCGGGGACAAGGAGATGCGGTTTGCTGGTGTGCAGGGAGAGAGCGTGACGCAGGGCTTCACCCGGGGGGTGCGCCTCGGGGTGGACGTCGGGCAGGTACGTGTCGGGGTCGCCAAGTGCGATCCGGACGGGATCCTGGCCAGCCCGGTCGTGACCGTGGCACGGGACCAGCAGGCCGGCGTGGACGAGGTCCCCGCCGACATGGCGGAGCTGGCTCGGCTGGCGGAGGAGCACGAGGCCGTCGAGGTCGTCGTGGGTCTCCCGGTCGCGCTCAACGGGCGGGAGGGCGTGGCGGCCGGCCACGTCCGGGCGTACGTGGAGCGGCTCGGCGCGATCGTCGCGCCGCGGCCCGTCGTGCTCTCCGACGAGCGGATGTCGACCGTCGTCGCCAGTCGTAGGCTGAGCGAGCGGGGCGTTCGAGGGCGTCGGCAGCGTGCGGTCGTCGATCAGGCGGCCGCCGTGGAGATCCTGCAGGGCTGGCTGGACGCGCAGCGGAGGCAGACTTAATTGAGCGACGACGACCTGGATTTAGCGTTCGAGGGCGCCGAGGATCCCGGCCGCTGGAGACATCGGAAGAAGGAGAGCCGCAAAGGCCGTACATTCCTGGCCCTGGTCCTGGTTCTCCTGCTGTTCGGCGGCCTCGGCGGTGTCGCCTACGTCGGTTACGACAAGGTGCGGGGCTTCTTCACCGTCGAGGACTTCGGCGGGCCGGGCAGCGGTGAGGCTGTCATCGAGGTGAAGTCCGGTAACACCGCGACCGACATCGCCAACACCCTCTACAAAGCGGGTGTGGTGAAGAGCGCGGCGGCCTTCGTGAACGCCGCCAAGGACAACCCCAAGAGCAAGGACATCCAGGTCGGATCCTATCTCCTGAAGAAGGAGATGAAGGCCGCCGACGCGTTGACCATGCTCCTGGATCTGAAGAACAAGAACGTCAACAAGATCACCATCCCCGAGGGCCTGATCTCGCTGCAGATCTTCGACCGGCTGTCGAAGGCGACCGGCATCCCGGTCGCCGACTTCAAGACGGCCGCGAAGAGCCCGGCGAAGCTGGGGGTGCCGTCGCTGTGGTTCAAGCGCACCGACGGCAAGAAGGTGAACACGTCCGACATCGAGGGCTTCCTCTACCCGGCGACCTACGAGTTCCCCAAGGACGCCAAGGCCGCCGACGTTCTGAAGATCATCATCAAGAACTTCAACGCCGAGATGGAGGAGCTGGACTTCGTCAACAAGGCGGCCAAGCTCAACATCTCGCCGTACGAGGCGCTGGTCGCGGGGTCGATCGCCCAGGTCGAGGCGCTGCTGCCGGAGGACATGGGACCGGTCGCGCGGGTGCTCTACAACCGGGCGTACAAGGGGACTTTCCCGTGCGGCTGCCTGCAGCTGGACAGCACGGTCAACTACTGGCTGCGGATCAGCGGCAAGGACGCGAAGGCGTCGGAGAAGCTGCTGGCGTCCGAGTTGCACGACCCGAAGAACCCGTACAGCTACGACGTGAAGGGCATGGCGGTCGGGCCGATCAGTAACCCGGGCGCGGTCGCTCTGAAGGGGGCGGTGAACGCCCCGAAGAGCGATTACTTCTTCTTCGTGACCATCGACAAAAAGGGCACGATGGCCTACGGCAAGACGAACGACGACCACGAGAAGAACAAGCAGATCGCCTGCAAGAACGGCATTCCGATCTGCTGAGGGCAAACCCGGCACTTCGACGGCCGGCCGGTTACCACAACCGGCCGGCCGTTGCCATGAGGTAGCGCCACAGATCGATCCATGGCACTCTTCGCGTCGTAGTTCCAGCCGGGGGTTTGACATGCTGGACATACAGCGGAGGCGGTAATGCTCGACGATCTGGATTCGGTACTGGAGGAAGAAGAGCAGGCGCTCGAGGGCGAACCACGGTCCCGGGTCCACAAGGCCGGCCGGGGCGGGCGCTCCACGATCGCGTTCTTCCTCAGCCTGGTCCTGCTCGGCCTGCTGGCCGGTGGCGGGTGGCTGGCGTACAGCAAGGTGAAGGGCCTGTTCGTCGCCGACGACTACGCCGGCCCCGGTGGGGCGGAGGCGATCGTCGAGATCAAGACCGGGCAGTCGGCCACCGACATCGGCACCACGCTCTACAACCAGAAGGTCGTCGCCTCGGTGGACGCGTTCGTCGACGCCGCCAAGGACAACACCCGCAGCAAGAACATCCAGGCCGGGTGGTACAAGCTCAAGGTCGAGATGAAGGCGGCCGACGCGGTCAGCCGCCTCCTCGACCCGAACGCGCGCTGGGTCACCAAGGTCACCCTGCCGGAGGGGCTCACCTACCAGCAGACGTTCCAGAAGCTGTCGGAAGCCACCAAGATCCCGGTGGCCGACTTCGTGAAGGCCGCGAAGAACCCGGTCGCGCTCGGGGTGGACGCGTCGTGGTTCACCCGCAGCGACGGCAAGAAGGCCGACAAGACCGACATCGAGGGCTTCCTGTACCCGGCGACGTACGAGCTGTCCCCGAAGGCCGACGCCACCGGGGTGCTCAAGGCGATCATCGCGAACTTCAACGCCGAGATGGACCAGCTGGAGTTCGTGTCGACGGTGCGCAAGACCCGCGGCGGGATCGCGCCCTACCAGGCGCTGATCGTCGCGTCGATCGCGCAGGCCGAGGCGCTCAAGGACGTGGACATGGCGAAGGTGTCCCGGGTCGTCTACAACCGGGCGTACGGGGACTTCGACTGCCACTGCCTCGGGCTGGACAGCACCGTCAACTACTGGCTGCGGATCACCGGCAAGGGCACGAAGGCGTCCGAGCACCTGACGAACGCGGAGTTGCACAACCCGAAGAACCCGTACAACACGCATGACAAGCCGGGTCTGCCCCCGGGGCCGATCGGGAACCCGGGCAAGGCCGCGCTGAAGGGCGCGATGAGCCCGACGAACAACTTCCCGTACTACTACTTCATCAGCGTCGACACCAAGGGCACGATGGCCTACGGCAAGACCGCCGCCGACCACGACAAGAATCGGCTGCTGGCCTGCCAGAACGGCATCCCGCTCTGCTGACGGGGTCGCGGCGAACGACGGTGATCTATTAGCCTGGCGCGCGTCGGAAACCGGCCTATGTGGAGGTATACCTATGCGCGCTCGTAATTGGATCTTGAGGTCATCCGTGGTCGCGGCGACCGCCGTGGTCGCGGTCGTCGCGGGCTCGCTCCCGGCGAGCGCGGCGACGCTGTCCACCACCGGCGCCTCCGGCCGCACCAAGTACTTCGAGAACGGCACCTACCTGCTCTACGCCCACGACCCGCTGACCGACGGCCACTGCGCCCGCTGGCAGGTCAACACCGGCAGCGGCTGGTCGTACACCGGCGACTCGGCGTGCAGCAGCACGGAGATCCTGGCCGGGATCGCCCAGGGCGGCTCCTCGGTGCGGATCTGCCGCACCGGTGTCGGCAACTGCTCGTCCTCGGTCAAGCTCTGATCCCGCTCCGCCCCGGGGCGACACGTCGGCCCGGGGCGGGTGGAGCCGTCCCGGTGCGCGGACTCCGTAGACTACGGCGGCGAACGTTTCGACCACGAGGACGGGGACCGCTGTGCAGACCACCAGTTCGCGACGGGCGGCCGTCCTCGGCAAGCCGATCGCCCACTCGCTCTCCCCGGTGATCCACCGGGCCGGGTTCGCCGCCGCGGGCCTGACCGGGTGGACCTACGAGGCGATCGAGTGCGCCGAGTCCGAGCTGCCCGACCTGGTGGCCGGTCTCGGCCCGGAGTGGGCCGGCCTCTCGCTGACCATGCCGCTCAAGGAGGCCGCGCTCAAGCTGGCCGCCTCGGCGACGCCGGTCGCGATCGCCGCCGGCGTGGCGAACACGCTGGTCCGGCAGCCCGACGGCTGGCACGCCGACAACACCGACGTCCCGGGCATGGTCCGGGTGCTGAGCGACGCGGGCGTCGGCCGCAGCACCGGCCGGCACGCGGCCAGCCAGGCGCCGCCGCGGGTCACCGTGCTCGGCGGGGGTGGCACCGCGCGCGCCGCGCTCGCCGCCGCGTCCGAGCTGGGCGCCGAGGTGGTCGTCGTGGTCGCCCGCCGCCCCGAGGCGATCGCCGAGCTGGAGCCGGTCGCCGGCGCGCTCGGCCTCAAGCTGGAGGGCGCCGCCTGGTCCGGCGCGCCGGCCGCCTTCGACACCGATGCGGTGATCTCCACGGTCCCGAAGGGCGCCGCGGATCACCTCGCCACCGAGGTCACCTGGCGGCCCGGGACGGTGCTCTTCGACGCGATCTACGACCCGTGGCCGACGCCGCTCGCCGCGTCCGCGACCGCCGCCGGGGTGGCCGTCGTGTCCGGTCTTGATCTGCTGCTGGCGCAGGCGTTGAGCCAGTTCGAGCAGTTCACCGGCGTCGGCGAGGCGCCCGAGGAGGCCATGCGGGCCGCCCTCGACGAGGCTGTCCGCAGCCGCTGAAATCAAGATCAAATTCTTCATGTCCTAGCTCCGCTGTGGTC
>KL571375.1:15253-20112 GCA_000715855.1 Actinoplanes liguriensis | reverse complement strand
CAGAACACTCAGCCCGAAAGGGCGATCTCCGTGGGTGGGCGCGGTCACCCCACCGGACCCGTGACGGCCCAGCACTCGGGACGAGGTGTGCCACCTGCCGGACCGCGTCCGGGCCGTGCCAGACTGTGAACCGTGTTGCGCTGGCTAACCGCAGGTGAATCGCACGGACCGGCTCTCGTCGCGCTGCTGGAGGGTGTTCCCGCCGGCGTGGAGGTGACGAGCGCGGACATCACCCGTGACCTCGTGCGCCGCCGCTTGGGCTACGGCCGCGGCGCCCGGATGAAGTTCGAGCAGGACGAGGTCGAGTTCATCGGCGGCGTCCGGCACGGCCGCACCCTGGGCAGCCCGGTCGCCATCCGGGTCGGCAACACCGAGTGGCCCAAGTGGGAGACGGTCATGTCGGCCGACCCGGTCGACCCCGAGGTGCTCGCCAAGCAGTCCCGCAACGAGGCGCTGACCCGCCCCCGTCCCGGTCACGCCGACCTGGCCGGCATGCAGAAGTACGGGCACACCGACGCCCGCCCGATCCTGGAGCGCGCCAGCGCCCGGGAGACCGCGGCCCGCGTCGCCGTCGGCGTCGTCGCCAAGCAGCTGATCAAGCAGGCGCTGGGCATCGAGATCGTCTCGCACGTGATCGAGCTCGGCTCGGTCGCCGCGAAGTCCGGCCTGATCCCCACGCCGGACGACTTCGACCGCATCGACGCCGACCCGCTGCGCTGCCTCGACCCGGAGGCCAGCGCCCGGATGGTCGCCGAGGTCGACGCCGCGAAGAAGGACGCCGACACGCTCGGCGGCATCGTCGAGGTCCTGGCGTACCACGTCCCGCCCGGCCTCGGCTCGCACGTCCAGTGGGACCGCAAGCTCGACGCCCGCCTGGCCACCGCGCTGATGTCCATCCAGTCCGTCAAGGGCGTCGAGATCGGTGACGGCTTCACCCAGGCGCGCTCCCGCGGCTCGGTCGCCCACGACGAGATCATCCCCACGCCGGACGGCGTCCGCCGGGTCACCGACCGCGCCGGCGGCCTGGAGGGCGGCATCACCAACGGGGAGCCGCTCCGCGTCCGCGCCGCCCTGAAGCCGATCTCCTCGCTGAACCGCGCGCTGCAGACCATCGACATCACCACCGGCGAGCCGGCCACGGCCATCAACCAGCGCTCGGACGTCTGCGCCGTCCCGGCCGGCGCGGTCGTCGCCGAGGCGATGGTCGCCCTGGTCCTCGCCGAGGCCGCCACCGAGAAGTTCGGTGGCGACTCGGTCCCCGAGATCCGCCGCAACCTCGCGTCCTACCTGGAAAACCTGGTGATTCGCTGATGCCCCCCGCCGCCGTGCTGGTCGGGGTGATGGGCGCCGGCAAGACCACCGTCGGCGCCGCGGTCGCCGAGGCGCTGGGCCTGCCGTTCGCCGACACCGACACGATCATCGAGGAACGGGCCGGCAAGCCCATCCCGGAGATCTTCGTCGACGAGGGCGAAGCCGCCTTCCGGACGCTGGAGCGCGAGGTGGTCGCCGCCACGCTGGAGGGCTTCGACGGCATCCTCGCCCTCGGCGGGGGAGCGATCCTCGACGACGCCACCCGGAAGCTGCTCGCCGACCAGACGGTCGTCTACCTGTCGGTCGAGCTCACGGATGCCCTGAAGCGCGTGGGCCTCGGCGCCGGCCGCCCCCTGCTGGCGATCAACCCCCGGGCCACGCTGAAGTTCCTGCTGGAGCAGCGCCGCCCGCTGTACCTGGAGGTCGCGACCCACACGGTGCTCACCGACGGTCGCGAGCCGGCGGAGATCGCCCCCGAGGTAGTAGCCCTCCTCGCCCCCTGACCCCGCTCCACGCCCAGAGCTGGCACTGACGGTCGTCTCCGGGCCCGCCCAGAGCCGTAAGTGCCAGCTGAGGTGGTCGGGCTGGTGCTGGTGGCTGTTTTCGGGCGTGTTCAGAGCCGTGAGTGCCGGCCGGCCTCGGGAGTGGGGGATCGCCCACCTGGCGGAATGCGCGTGTGCGGGGCGGGAGCCGATCCGGCACGCGGATAGGGTGGCGCCCGTGGTGACGCGAATTCCGGTGGCGGGTGACCGTCCGTATGACGTGATCGTCGGCCGTGGGCTGAACGACGAGCTTCCGCCCCTCATCGAGGGCGCGGCCAGGGTGGCCGTGATCCATCCGCCGACGCTGCGGGCGCGGGCCGAGGCGGTGGCGGAGTCGGCCGGAACGAACGAGGTGATCCGGATCGAGGTTCCGGACGCCGAGCAGGGCAAGTCCGTCGAGGTCGCCGCCCGCTGCTGGGACGAGCTCGGGGCCGCGGGCTTCACCCGTACGGACGTGGTCATGGGTGTCGGTGGCGGAGCCACGACGGACCTCGCCGGTTACGTGGCGGCCGCCTGGCTGCGCGGTGTGCGCTGGGTGCCGGTGTCCACGTCGGTCGCGGGCATGGTCGACGCCGCCGTCGGGGGCAAGACCGCGGTGAACATCGCCGCCGGCAAGAACCTGGTCGGCGCCTTCCACCCGCCGGCCGGCGTGATCTGCGACCTGGATGCGCTGGACACGCTGCCCCGCGAGGACATCGCCGCGGGGCTGGCCGAGGTGGTCAAGGGTGGTTTCATCGCCGACCCGCGGATCCTGGAGCTGGTCGAGGAGAACCCGGAGGCGGCTCTGGACCCGCGCAGTGACGTGCTGCGGGAGCTGATCGAGCGCAAGATCCAGGTGAAGGCGGACGTCGTCGGGGTGGACCTGAAGGAGTCCGGCCTGCGGGAGATCCTGAACTACGGGCACACGCTGGGTCACGCGATCGAGCGCCGCGAGAAGTACACGTGGAAGCACGGTCACGCGGTCGCGGTCGGCATGATCTTCGCGGCCGAGCTCGGGCGGCTGTCGGGCCGGCTGGACGACGACACCGCGGCCCGCCACCGTGCGGTGCTCGAGAAGTTGAACCTGCCCACGTCGTACCCGGAAAGCGCCTGGCCTGAGGTAAAAGACGGAATGCGCGTCGACAAGAAGACGCGGGCCGCGACCTTGCGGTTCGTGGTTCTGGACGGCCTGGCGAAGCCGGGCATCCTGGCCGGGCCGGACGACGACCTGCTGCGGCGGGCCTACGCGGAGGTGGCGCGATGATCTATGTGCTGAACGGGCCGAACCTGAACCGGCTGGGCACTCGCGAGCCGGCCGTCTACGGCAGCGCGACGTACTCCGATCTGGTGGACATCTGCGAGAGCACGGCGGAGGACTTGGGCGTCACCGTCGAGGTGAAGCAGACCAACGCCGAGCACGAGATGATCGACTGGCTGCACCGGGCCGCCGACGAGGGCGCCGACGTGGTGCTCAACGCGGGCGCCTGGACGCACTACAGCATCGCGGTCCGGGACGCCTGCGCGATGCTCGGTGGCAAGCTGGTCGAGGTGCACATCTCGAACATCCACACCCGTGAGGAGTTCCGGCACCATTCGGTGATCTCGGGCGTCGCGACCGGTGTGATCGTCGGTCTCGGGTTCGACGGCTACCGGCTGGCTCTGGAGCACATTGCACGCTAAAGAGCACGGATACCCGATTCGCTCTCACCAGCGGATCGCCGGTAAAGTGGTTCGGTCAACGATTCGCGTCAAGATCAAGGCAGGACATGGCTTCCACCAACGACCTGAAGAACGGCCTGGTTCTCAACCTCGACAAGGAGCTGTGGTCCGTCGTTGAGTTCCAGCACGTCAAGCCCGGTAAGGGTCCCGCCTTCGTGCGGACCACGCTGAAGCACGTGCTGTCCGGCAAGGTCGTCGACAAGACCTTCAACGCGGGCACCAAGGTCGAAACCGCGACCGTGGACAAGCGCACGATGCAGTATCTGTACCAGGACGGCGACGACTACGTCTTCATGGACCTGGACACCTACGACCAGATCCACGTGCCGGGCGTCACTGTCGGCGACAACGCCAACTACCTGCTCGCCGAGGCCGAGGCCACGGTCGCGCTGCACGAGGGCGTGCCGCTCTACATCGAGCTGCCGACCAGCGTGTTCGTCGAGGTCACCTACACCGAGCCGGGCCTGCAGGGCGACCGCTCGACCGGTGGCACCAAGCCGGCGACGATCGAGACCGGCGCCACGGTTCAGGTTCCGCTCTTCATCACCACCGGTGAGAAGATCAAGGTCGACACCCGCGACGGCCGCTACCTCGGCCGCAGCTGATGGCGGAAGGTCCCAAGAAGGAACGGCTGGCGCGTCGCAAGGCGCGCAAGCGGGCGCTGGACGTCCTTTTCGAGGCCGACCTTCGTGATCTGCCGCCGAGCCAGGTGCTTGTCACGTATCTCGAACGGATCGCCAAGCCGCATCCCGAGCATCTGGAGTATGCGGTCACGCTGATCGAGGGCGTCGCCAAGCACCTGGACCGGATCGACGAGCTGATCGCCAGCTACGCCGAGGGCTGGACGATCGACCGGATGCCCGCGGTCGACCGCAATCTGGCCCGGATCGCCGTCTACGAGCTGCTCTACGAGCCGGAGGTGGACGATCCGGTGGCGATCACCGAGGCGGTGGAGCTGGCGAAGGAGATGTCGACCGACGACAGCCCGCGCTTCCTCAACGGTCTGCTGGACCGGATCGCGGCCTTCGCCACGCGATAAAAACCCGGAACTGCGCAAAACGGCCTGGACCACTGCGGTCCGGGCCGTTTCTGGTTTTCAAAACATGAAAATCCGATTTGGTACGTCGTGAGCCGCGCGCCTCATGGGCGCGAGCGAGCGACGTGAGCCGGCGGAGGTCGGAGCGGGCGCGGATTCGGCCGCCGAGGTCCCGCTGGTGGCCACCTTCCGCGACGCTTGCTGCCGGTCCCGGATGGCAGCGCGCCTCACCCTCTCGGGCTGGTGCTCACCGTGGTTATGAGGCACGAATA
>KL571375.1:11812-15034 GCA_000715855.1 Actinoplanes liguriensis | reverse complement strand
AGAGATGTGTATAAGAGACAGGGCGGGGTGTGTTCCCGGTATGTGGGCAGACACCGACGGCGGGCCGCGAGAAACGTGGGGTGGCTCGATCGCGGAGAACGGTCACGCGATGCACGAGCTGTAGCAGAGTCGCCGCGCAAGGGGCGGTCCGAGCGCTGCCGCGAAGGCGATCCAGCGCCGGAGATCCGTACCAGAGATGAAGTAAGCCCGCGTCGATCTTGGGGGGGCCGACGCGGGCTCTTCTGTCGTGAAGCAGTTACCAGCCGGTGGTGCGGCTGATGTCAGCTGGCGAAGAACGCCCGGGGGTCGGCCACCAGAACGCCCTGCTCAGTCAGTCGCTCGATCAAGCCGGAAGGCGAGATGTCGTACACGATGGCAAGGGCGCGCAGGTCATCGGCGCGGATCGAGAGGACCCGGCCGTTGTAGTCGCCACGCTGCTGCTGAATTGCCCGGGCGTACCGCGCCACGTAGGCGAGGTCCTCACCGGTGGTGTCGTACAGCTTCTCGAGGTCCAGGACGATCTTGTTGGTCGCCTCGAGACGGATGCCACTGCCATCGGGCAGCAGCTCGGAGACGGGAACACGGTAGAAGTCGGCCAGTTCGGCCAGACGGGACACGGTGACCGCACGGTCGCCGCGCTCGTAGGAGCCGACCACAACGGCTTTCCAACGGCCGTTCGACTTCTCTTCGACACCCTGCAGGGACAGGCCCTGCTGCTGGCGAATAGAGCGCAGGCGAGCGCCCAGCGACTTCGCGTACTCAGACGGCATTCGGACACTCCCAGTACTGTGCTCGGCCCGGAGGGTTCTTCCTCACGGATCGCTACGCTGCGTGACGGTACGGAGTTTGCGACCGCCGGTCAAGTGTTGGTTACCGATGAGTCGTGCGGGCCGCACCAAAGTTACCGGCTGTATCCCTAGTTGCTGGATTTGTCGTATATGTTCCCGGGTTGGGCAGGTCACCCTGGTCACCGCTTTATCCACTGGTAACGTAGCGTCAGCCATCGGGCGGGAAACCGCCCGTTCAGACGTCCTTTAACGACCCGTCCAGTGAGGCGGGGAAGGAGGTCCGCCGTGGCGCAGCCACGCGCAGACGCGCCCAGCAAGATCATCTTGGCGGGGTCCGACCTGTCCCGGGTCGTCGACCGCATCGCCCATCAGATTCTCGAGAAGACCTCCGGCGCCACCGGCACCGTGCTGCTCGGCATCCCCACCCGGGGTGTCCCGCTGGCGCACCGCCTGGCCGCCCGGATCCACGCCTTCGAGGGCGTGGAGGTGCCGGTCGGTTCCCTGGACATCACGCTCTACCGCGACGACCTGCGGCTGAAGGCGACCCGCGCGCTCGGCAAGACCGAGCTCCCGCCCGGCGGCATCGACGGCCTGCGGGTGATCCTCGTCGACGACGTGCTCTTCTCCGGCCGCTCGGTGCGCGCCGCGCTCGACGCGCTCAAGGATCTCGGCCGGCCCAGCTCGGTGCAGCTCGCGGTCCTGGTCGACCGTGGTCACCGGCAGTTGCCGATCCGCGCCGACTACGTCGGCAAGAACATCCCCACCGCGCTCAGCGAGAGCGTCAAGGTCGCCGTCACCGAGGTCGACGGCGCCGACGAGGTACGACTGATCGGGGGCCTGGCGTGATCAAGCACCTGCGTTCCGCCGCGGATCTGGACGCCGAGACCGCGACGCTGATCCTGGACACCGCCGCCGAGATGGCCGCGCTCTCCGGCCGCGAGGTGAAGAAGCTGCCCGCGCTGCGCGGCCGCACCGTGGTCAACCTCTTCTACGAGGACTCGACCCGCACCCGGATCTCCTTCGAGGCGGCCGCCAAGCGCCTCTCCGCCGACGTGATCAACTTCTCGGCCAAGGGCTCCAGCGTCTCCAAGGGCGAGAGTCTGAAGGACACCGCGCTGACCCTGCAGGCGATGGGCGCCGACGCGGTCGTGATCCGGCACTCGGCCAGCGGCGCCCCGCACCGCCTGGCGAACTGGGTGGAGGGCTCGGTGGTGAACGCCGGCGACGGCACCCACGAGCACCCGACGCAGGCGCTGCTCGACGCGTACACCATGCGCTCTCGTCTTGGTCGTCTCGACGGCCTGCGCGTGGCAATCGTCGGCGACGTGCTGCACAGCCGGGTCGCCCGCTCGAACGTCCTGCTGCTGACCACCCTCGGGGCGCACGTCACGCTGGTCGGGCCCCCCACGCTGATCCCGCGCGACATCTCGGCGAAGGCCCAGGTCTCCTACGACCTGGACGCCGTTCTGCCGGAGAGCGACGTGGTGATGATGCTGCGCGTGCAGACCGAGCGGATGCAGGACTCCTACTTCCCGTCGGCGAGGGAGTACAGCCGCCGCTACGGGCTCGACGTGCCCCGTCTCCAGAAGATGCCGGAGCACGCGATCGTCATGCACCCCGGCCCGATGAACCGCGGGATGGAGATCGCGCCCGAGGTGGCCGACTCACCCCGCTCCACGATCGTCGAACAGGTCGCCAACGGCGTCAGCGTCCGGATGGCCGTCCTCTACCTGCTCCTGGGAGGCAAGTGATGGCGTACCTGCTCAAGGGCGTCTCGATTCTCGGCGCCACGCCGACCGACCTCTTCATCAAAGATGGCGTCATCTCCGACAAACCGGATGACGCCGCGACCGTGATCGACGCCGCCGGGCTGGTCGCCCTGCCGGGCCTCGTCGACGTGCACACCCACCTGCGCGAGCCCGGCCGGGAGGACGCGGAGACCGTCGAGACCGGCTCCCGCGCGGCGGCCCTGGGCGGCTACACCGCGGTCTGCGCGATGGCGAACACCTCGCCGGTCGCCGACACCGCGGGCGTGGTCGAGCAGGTCTGGCGGCTGGGCCGGGAGGCCGGGCTGGTCGACGTGCAGCCGATCGGCGCGGTCACGGTCGGCCTGGCCGGCAAGCAGATGGCCGAGCTGGGCGCGATGGCCAGCTCCGCCGCGAACGTGCGGATCTTCTCCGACGACGGCTTCTGCGTCGCCGACCCGAAGCTGATGCGCCGCGCGCTGGAGTACGTGAAGGCGTTCGACGGCGTGATCGCCCAGCACGCCGAGGAGCCGCGCCTGACCGAGGGCGCGCAGATGCACGAGGGTGAGGTCAGCACCCGGCTCGGGCTGACCGGCTGGCCGGCGGTTGCCGAGGAGGCGATCATCGCGCGGGACGTGCTGCTCGCCGAGCACGTCGGCAGCCGCCTGCACGTCTGCCACGTCTCCACG
>KL571375.1:5656-11596 GCA_000715855.1 Actinoplanes liguriensis | reverse complement strand
TGCCACGTCTCCACGGCCGGCTCGGTCGAGGTGCTGCGCCAGGCCAAGGCCCGCGGCGTGCGCGTGACGGCCGAGGTCACCCCGCATCACCTGATCCTGACCGACGAGATGGCGAGCGGTTACGACCCGGTTTTCAAGGTCAACCCCCCATTGCGTACGGCGAAGGACGTCACCGCCCTGCGGCAGGCGCTGCTGGACGGCGTGATCGACGTGGTCGCCACCGATCACGCCCCGCACGCCGTGCAGGACAAGGAGTGCGAGTGGTCGTACGCGCGTCCCGGCATGCTCGGCCTGGAGACCGCGCTCCCCATCGTGCTCGACGTCTTCGGTGAGAAGTGGGATCTGATCGCCGACCGGATGTCGATCGCCCCCGCCCGCATCGCCGGGCTGGCCGGGCACGGCGGCGACCTCACCGTGACCGGCACGCCGGCGAACCTGACGCTGGTGGATCCGAAGACCCGCTGGGTCGTGGACCCGGGCGGCCTGGCGAGCCGCAGCCGGAACACGCCGTACGCGGGAATGACCCTGCCCGGTCGCATCGTGGCGACCTTCCTGCGGGGAGAAGCGACTGTGCTCGACGGGAAGGCTGTCAAGTGACCAAGGCGATCCTCGTGCTCGAAGACGGGCGCAGCTTCACCGGGACGGCCTACGGCGCCGTCGGTGAGACGTTCGGCGAGGCGGTGTTCACCACCGGCATGACCGGCTACCAGGAAGTCCTCACCGACCCGTCGTTCCACCGGCAGGTCGTGGTGCAGACCGCGCCGCAGATCGGCAACACCGGCGTCAACGAGGAGGACGACGAGTCGGACCGGATCTGGGTCGCCGGCTACGTGGTCCGGGACCCGGCCCGCCGCCCGTCCAACTGGCGCTCGAAGGGTGACCTGGGCGAGCGCCTGGCCGCCGAGGGCGTCGTCGGCATCAGCGGCATCGACACCCGCGCGCTCACCCGCCACCTGCGCGACCGCGGCGCGATGCGGGTCGGCGTGTCCAGCGTCGACGTGGATCCTCAGTCGCTGTTGCAAAGAGTCCGTGAGCAGGCGCAGATGCTCGGCGCGGACCTCTCCGCGCAGGTGACCACCGGCGAGCGCTACACCGTGCAGGCCGAGGGCGAGCACCGTTACACGGTCGCCGCGCTGGACCTGGGCATCAAGCGCAACGTCTCGCGCCGGCTCGCCGCCCGCGGCGTGACCACGCACGTCTTCCCGGCGTCGTCCTCGATCGACGATCTGCTGAAGGTCAGCCCGGACGCGGTGTTCTTCTCGCCCGGCCCGGGTGACCCGGCCACCGCGGACGGCCCGGTGGGGCTCGCGCAGGAGGTGATGCGCCGCCAGGTGCCGCTCTTCGGCATCTGCTTCGGCAGCCAGATCCTCGGGCGTGCGCTCGGCTTCGGCACCTACAAGCTCGGCTACGGCCACCGCGGCATCAACCAGCCGGTGCTCGACAAGACCACCGGCAAGGTCGAGGTGACCAGCCACAACCACGGCTTCGCGGTCAACGCGCCGCTGGACACGGTGATCGGCACCGAGTTCGGCGACGTCGAGGTCTCGCACGTCTGCCTCAACGACAACGTGGTCGAAGGGCTGCGCGGCATCGAGGTGCCCGCCTTCACCGTCCAGTACCACCCCGAGGCCGCCGCCGGCCCGCACGACGCCGACTACCTGTTCGACAGGTTCGTCGAGCTCGTCGAGAAGAAGGGCTGAGGCCAGATGCCGAAGCGTGAGGATCTCAAGCACGTCATGGTGATCGGGTCCGGCCCGATCGTCATCGGCCAGGCCTGCGAGTTCGACTACTCCGGCACCCAGGCGTGCCGGGTGCTGCGCGCCGAGGGGCTGCGCGTCTCGCTGGTCAACTCGAACCCGGCCACGATCATGACCGACCCGGAGTTCGCCGACGCCACCTACGTCGAGCCGATCACCCCGGAGTTCGTCGAGCTGGTCATCGCCAAGGAGCGCCCGGACGCGATCCTGCCGACCCTGGGCGGCCAGACCGCGCTGAACACCGCGATCGCGCTGCACGAGAGCGGCGTGCTGGAGAAGTACGGCGTCGAGCTGATCGGCGCCAAGGTCGAGGCCATCCGCAAGGGTGAGGACCGGCAGCTGTTCAAGGAGGTCGTCGCGGCCGCCGGGGCTCGCATCGGCATGGGTAGCTCTGTCGGCGGCTTCGATTTGGTTCCTCGCTCGCGGGTCTGCCACTCGATGGACGAGGTCCGCGCGACCGTCGCCGAGATCGGCCTGCCGGTCGTCATCCGCCCGTCGTTCACCATGGGCGGGCTCGGCTCCGGGATGGCGCACACCGACGAGGACCTGACCCTGATCGCCGGCGCCGGCCTGGCCGCCTCCCCGGTCACCGAGGTGCTCATCGAGGAGAGCGTGCTCGGCTGGAAGGAGTACGAGCTCGAGCTGATGCGCGACAAGCACGACAACGTCGTGGTCGTCTGCTCGATCGAGAACATCGACCCGATGGGCGTGCACACCGGCGACAGCGTGACCGTGGCCCCGGCCATGACGCTCACCGACCGGGAGTACCAGAAGATGCGGGACCTGGGCATCGCGGTGCTGCGCGAGGTCGGCGTGGACACCGGCGGCTGCAACATCCAGTTCGCGATCAACCCGGACGACGGCCGGATGATCGTCATCGAGATGAACCCGCGGGTCTCCCGCTCCTCGGCGCTGGCGTCGAAGGCCACCGGCTTCCCGATCGCCAAGATCGCCGCGAAGCTGGCCATCGGCTACACCCTGGACGAGATCCCGAACGACATCACGCTGAAGACGCCGGCCGCGTTCGAGCCCGCGCTGGACTACGTGGTCGTGAAGATCCCGCGGTTCGCGTTCGAGAAGTTCCCGGGCGCGGACAAGGAGCTCACCACCACGATGAAGTCGGTCGGCGAGGCGATGAGCCTGGGCCGCAACTTCGCCGAGGCGCTGAACAAGGCGATGCGCTCGATGGAGACCAAGGCCGCCGGCTTCTGGACCGCGCCGACGTTCGAGAACGTGGACGAGGCCCTGGAGGCCCTGAAGATCCCGCACGACGGCCGGCTCTACACGGTCGAGGCCGCGCTGCGGCTGGGCGCGACGGTCGAGCAGGTGCACGCGGCCAGCGGCCGGATCGACCCGTGGTTCCTGGACGAGATCCAGGCGCTCGTCGACCTGCGTGCCGAGATCCTGGCCTCGCCGGTCCTCGACGAGGAGCTGCTGCGCAAGGCGAAGCGCTCCGGCCTCTCCGACCTGCAGCTCGCCGCGCTGCGGCCGGAGCTGGCCGGCGAGGACGGGGTCCGCGCGCTGCGGCACCGGCTGGGCCTGCGCCCGGTCTACAAGACCGTGGACACCTGTGCGGCCGAGTTCGCGGCGAACACGCCGTACCACTACTCGTCGTACGACGAGGAGACCGAGGTCGCGCCGAGCGACCGGCCCAAGGTGCTGATCCTGGGCTCCGGGCCGAACCGGATCGGGCAGGGCATCGAGTTCGACTACTCCTGCGTGCACGCCGTGCAGGCGCTGCGGGGCGTCGACTTCGAGACCGTGATGGTCAACTGCAACCCGGAGACCGTCTCCACCGACTACGACACCGCGGACCGGCTCTACTTCGAGCCGCTCACCTTCGAGGACGTCCTGGAGGTCTTCCACTCCGAGGACACCTCAGGTAGGGCGGCCGGCGGCCCGGGCGTGGTCGGCGTGATCGTCCAGCTCGGCGGCCAGACCCCGCTCGGCCTGGCGAACCGGCTCAAGGCGGCCGGCGTCCCGATCGTCGGCACCTCGCCCGAGTCGATCGACCTCGCCGAGGACCGTGGGCTGTTCGGCACGCTGCTCGCCGAGAACGACCTGCGCTCGCCCGAGCACGGCACCGCCACCTCGTTCGACGAGGCCAAGGCGATCGCCGACACCATCGGGTACCCGGTGCTGGTCCGGCCGTCCTACGTGCTCGGTGGCCGGGGCATGGAGATCGTCTACGACGAGCCCACCCTGAAGGGCTACATCGAGCGGGCCACCGAGATCTCCCCGGACCATCCGGTGCTGGTCGACCGGTTCCTGGACGACGCCGTCGAGATCGATGTGGACGCGCTCTGCGACGCGACCGGCGAGGTCTACCTGGGCGGCGTGATGGAGCACATCGAGGAGGCCGGCATCCACTCCGGTGACTCGGCCTGCTCGCTGCCGCCGATCACGCTCGCCGCCTCGCACCTGGCCGAGGTCCGCCGCTACACCGAGGCGCTGGCCCGGGGGATCGGCGTGCGCGGCCTGATGAACGTGCAGTACGCGCTCAAGGACGAGAGCCTCTACGTCCTGGAGGCCAACCCGCGGGCGTCGCGGACCGTCCCGTTCGTCTCCAAGGCGACGGGCGTGCAGCTCGCCAAGGCGGCCGCCCGGATCATGCTCGGCGCCACCATCGCCGAGCTGCGCGCCGAGGGCGTCCTGATCCCGGACCGGGACGGCGGGTCGGTCCCGGCCGGCGCGCCGATCGCGATCAAGGAGGCGGTGCTGCCGTTCAAGCGGTTCCGCACGCTGGCCGGCAACAACGTGGACAGCCTGCTCAGCCCGGAGATGAAGTCGACCGGCGAGGTGATGGGCATCGACACCGGGTTCGGCCAGGCGTTCGCCAAGTCGCAGGCCGCGGCGTACGGGTCGCTCCCGACCAGCGGCAAGATCTTCGTGTCGGTGGCGAACCGGGACAAGCGGTCGATGATCTTCCCGGTCAAGCGGCTCGCCGACCTGGGCTTCACGATCGTCACCACGGCCGGCACCGGCGAGGTGCTGAGCCGGTACGGCGTGCACTGCGAGGTCGTCCCGAAGCACTACGAGAGCCCGGGCAAGAACGCCGTCGAGCTGATCCTGGCCGGCGAGATCGCCCTGATCATCAACACCCCGCAGGGCTCCGGCGCCAGCGCCCGCCAGGACGGGTACGAGATCCGCAGCGCCGCGGTCACCGCCGACGTCCCGTGCATCACCACGGTGCCGGGCGCGGCCGCCGCGGTGATGGGCATCGAGGCCCTGATGCGCGGCGACATGACCGTCCAGCCGCTGCAGGATCTGCACAAGATGCTCCGGAGTGACAGGGCATGACCGACTGCACCGAGCGGCAGCCACCCGCACCGATCAGCGTCCTCGCAGGCGAGGGCCAAGAGGGCATGCCGAGGATGGCACGATGAACCTCTTCCGCAACGCCGTCCGGCCGGTCCTGTTCCGGCTGGGCGGCGGCGACGCCGAGTCCGCGCACGAGTGGACCCTGCACCGGCTGGCGTCGATGCCGCCGGCCGCCCGCGAGGTGATGCGCCGCCGGTACGCGTTCTCCGCCCCGGTCGAGGCGTTCGGCGTCCGCTTCCCGAACCGGGTCGGCCTGGCCGCCGGGATGGACAAGAACGGCCTGGCGCTGCCCGCCTGGCCGGCCCTCGGGTTCGGCTTCGTCGAGGTGGGCACGGTCACCGCCAAGGCGCAGCCCGGCAACGACAAGCCGCGCCTGTTCCGCCTCCGCGAGAGCGAGGCGATCATCAACCGGATGGGCTTCAACAACGCCGGCGCGGCCGCCCTCGCCGAGCGCTTGGAGGAACTCGGCCCGATCGGGGTGCCGCTCGGCGTCTCGCTGGGCAAGTCCAAGGTGACCCCGCTGGACGAGGCGGTCGAGGACTACCTGGAGTCGTACCGGCTGCTGCACCCGTACGCGGACTACATCGCGGTGAACGTCTCCTCGCCGAACACGCCCGGCCTGCGGAGTCTCCAGGATCGCGACGCCATCAGAGAGATCTTGAAGGCTCTTGCCGGGCCGGTCCCGGTGCTCGTCAAGATCGCTCCGGACCTGACCGAGCCGGCCGTCGCCGAGCTGCTCGAGGTCTGCCTGGAGCACGGCGCGGCCGGGCTGATCGCCACCAACACCACCCTGGCCCGGGACGGTCTCGCCCCCGGGGACCAGCACCTGGCGGTGGAGGCGGGCGGGCTCTCCGGCCGGCCG